>JAOPUT010000098.1 GCA_025963385.1 Mycobacterium sp. | reverse complement strand
GCCCGAGTGCGTGATAGTCTCTCCCGGTTGTTGGGGCGAGTGGCGGAATGGCAGACGCGCTGGCTTCAGGTGCCAGTGTCCTTCGGGACGTGGGGGTTCAAGTCCCCCTTCGCCCACAATGAGCGGTTCTACGAACTGCAGGCACGAAGGCCACGGATCCGATCGGATCCGTGGCCCTCGTCGTTTCAGGACAGGTCGACGTGCCTGCGATGGACTCCCACGTCGAACTGCTTGGGCCCGAAGGCCGTCTCCAGCGCGAAGTGAATGGTCTTGGGCCTGCCCATCAACGTCGTGGCGACGACCGTCCCCGTCGAGCCTGCCGGAACGTCCGGCACGTTGATGCCGTCGATCCCACTGCAGGCGGTCACCTTGTCACCCCTCTTGTACCTACGCACGATCCCTCCCAGTCAGCGGCGTGTGGCACTTCCATGGTCGAAGCGAGTGATGCTCGGACGCAAGTGGTTTTAGGGTCGACGGTCCGCTCAGCTCGTGGCGAACAGGGCTGTGACCAGCAGGTGCCCGTTCTATCTTTGGGCGATGAGCGCCGAGTCCGAGGCTTCTGACGTCGAACCGCTGTGGCGCGAGCTGGCGGGCAAGCTGATCCGCGAAGAGCGCACCGAGCAGGGCCGGACACTCGGCCAGGTCTCGGAGCGCGCAGGCATCTCGCCGCAGTACCTGTCGGAGGTGGAGCGCGGCTTGAAGGAGCCGTCCTCGGAGATGCTGGCATCCATCTGCGGAGCGCTCGGCCTGCGACTGGCGGACCTGCTCCGCGCCGGTGATCGCGAGCTCACACGTCCGTGGATCCGAATCGCCCCGTCCGGCCCGGTCCTCTTGGCGGCGTGAGCCTCAGGCGGCCGCCGAGCGCACCTTGCGAGGGGCGACGACGCGATCCGCGAGCCCGTACGCCACGGCCTGCTCCGCGGTGAACACCTTGTCGCGCTCGGTGTCCTGCAGCAGCGTGTCCTGCGACTGCCCGGTGTGAGCGCTGAGCACCTCGTTCATCTGGCTGCGGACCCGCAGCACCTCCTTGGTGTGCAGCGTCAGATCCGAGATGGTCCCTCGGCCACCGATCGACGGTTGATGGAGCAGCGCCCGCGCGTGAGGCAGCATCGACCGCTCACCGTCGGCGCCTCCGGCCAGAAGCACCGCGGCTCCCGACGCCGCCTGCCCGACGCACGTGGTGGCGATCGGCGACAGGATGAACTGCATGGTGTCGTAGATGGCCATGGTCGCCGACATCGAGCCGCCGGGTGAGTTGATGTAGAGGCTGATCTGCTGGTCCGGTGAGTCGGACTCCAGGTGCAGAAGCTGCGCGACGATGACGTTCGCGACGTCGTCGTCGATCTCGGTGCCCAGGTAGATCACCCGGTCGGACAGCAGCCGGGAGTAGACGTCGACGATGCGCTCGCCGCCCGCGGTGCGCTCGACGACGTTGGGAATGGAGTAGTGGCCCATGGTCAGTACCCCAGTCCGCTGTTGCGGCCGGACGGGCGCACCTCGTCCAGCGACGACACCACCCGGTCGACGAAGCCGTACTCGCGGGCTTCCTCGGCGGTGAACCAGCGGTCGCGGTCGGAGTCCGCCTCGATGCGCTCGACGGTCTGACCCGTGAACTGACTGTTCAGGTTGTTCATCACGGTCTTGGTGTGCTCGAGGTTCTTGGCCTGGATCTCCACGTCGATGGCCGTCCCCTGCACCCCGGCGGATCCCTGGTGCATCAGGATCATGCTGTGCGGCAACGCAAATCGCTTACCCTTGGTGCCACCCGCCAGCAGCACCTGACCCATGCTCGCGGCCAGCCCCATGGCGACGGTGATCACGTCCGGCTTGATCGCGACCATGGTGTCGTAGATCGCCAGGCCCGCCGACACGGACCCGCCCGGCGAGTTGATCAGGAACAGGACGTCGCGGCGCGGGTCGTCCTCGGCGAGCAGCAGCAGCTGGGCGCACAGCTTGTTGGCGATCGTGTCGTCGACCTCCTGGCCGAGCTGGACGATGCGTTGGTTCTGCAGGCGGTTCAACAGGTGGTCGGTGACGGGGTCGGGGAGCGTTGTCGATGTCATGCCTCGACGATGACAAGGGTGGGGTCGGCGACGCCAGCGGATCTGCCTCAGGCAGATCTGCTCACAGCAGCGGAGCTAGGCGTCCCACCAGTCGAGGACCCGTATTCCGAAGAGGGTCAACCACTTCGACTGCTCGCCTTCGGGAACGTCCACCTCGAACCAGACACGTCCCCGCTGTGTGGCACCCTGCAGCCAGGTGCCGTCTGGCCGTCTGGCGGCACGGATGATCTCGATCGCGTCGGCCATCCGTGGGTCGCGTGGCGTGCCGTCGAGCTGTGTCGCACGGCGGAAGTACTCGGCGGCGTTGAGCACGTTGTAGGTCCACCGCATCGGGTAGGTGAAGCAGTCGACCCACGGGCCGACGGGCTGCCCGGTGGAGAGGCGGCGGTACAGCCCGCGGGTCAACAGGTACTCCTCGCCTGAGCGCCTGGCTGCGCGCGTTGCGTCCGTGTCGCCGGTGGCGGTGTCGTAGTCCAGCAATCCCTTGAGCGCGTTGAGGGTCGAGTGGTACGACGATCGCGTCGAACCCTCCACCCATTCGCAGTTCCAGCCGCCGTCGGGCAGTTGGTGTTCGACGAACCAGTCGACGATGCCCTCGATGTCCGCGCCGAGCCAGAGTCCATTCGACACCGTCCAGGAGTTGATGCAGACGTCGACCTCACCGTCCCAGTACGGCAGGTCCTCGTACTCCCAGCGGCTGTTGGCGGCCAGCAGTTCGGCGGTTCGGCGCTCCCGCAGCACGCTGGCATCGAGGCCCCAGTCGCGGAGCGCGTTCATCGACCAGGTGGTGGCCGTCCATGGCTGTCCCACGTCCGCGGTTCCTTCGGGACCGTGAAAGTCGAAGTCCGCCGGGAAGAATGCGCCTCCTGCCCACTGGCCATCAGGATCTTGAAGCGAGAGCAGGCGCGCTCCGAAGCCCTCGGTCGCGATCCTTGTCCTGGTCCGCTCCCAGACCTCGGCCGGATCTCCGACCACGTCGCGCTGGACCTGCCAGCGCAGGGCAGGATCGGAGTCCAGGAGCCAGGTCGTCAGTGCAGCCGCCGCCATGGTCCGACTCTAATCGGCGGCAAACCGACGCGGGTGAAGGTAAGCCGAGGACACTCGAGACCGGATCGACGGTCCTCGTCGTCAAACACTCATGGTCCTGGCACCATCGGGTAATGACGGAACCACCGAACGGACTGCCCAGGTACCGCCTGCTGACCGGCGCTGACGACGAGGCGTTCTGCCGGCGCGTCAGCGAAGCACTCGATCTCGGATACGAGCTCTATGGCGACCCCGCCATCAGCCTCGACGGTGGGCGGGCGGTGGTGGCCCAGGCGGTCGTCTGGCACCAGGTCGTACGCTACGTCTGAGTCCTTGGGGCCAATTAGCATGTGGCTCTGACATTTTGGTGTTGGTGGGTGGGGTTGTGCACAGTCGGGGATTGCCGCCGATGTGCACGGCGCCCCCGCGGTGGATGCCTGGACCCGGGTGGAGAACGCCGCCTGCGCGCGCCGCCTGGACGCCATGGTCGACATGCTCGACATGCTCGACGACGCCTACACCGCGTCCGGGTCGGCCGATCGTGAACAGTGGTGCATCGACCACTTCGTCGCCGTCGCCATCCACGTCGGCGCCGCCCAACGCCTCACCCCCGGCACCGCCGAACACCTGCTGCTCATCGGGCTGGCCCTCAAGCGGCGCTTCCCGAAGGTGCACGCCGTGTTCGCCGAGGGCCTCATCGGCTACACCCTGGCCAAGACCATCGTCACCCGCGCCGCCAACGTCACCAACCCCACCGCCCTGCGCGACCTGGACACCGCCCTGGCGTCGGCGTTGCGGGACTGGGTGCCGATGTCCAAGGATCGCACCGAACAAGCCCTGGACGCCTTCGTCCTGCGGTTCGACTCCTTCGCGGCGCGCCGCACCCAGACCGACGCCCGCGGGCGGCACCTCGACATCATCGTCGAGGACGGCACCGGCATGGCCCAGGTGTACGCCACCCTGTTCGCCCATGACGCGTACGCCCTGGATGCCAGGGTCACCGCGATGATCGCCACGGTCTGCCCCCACGATCCCCGGACCCGGGATCAACTGCGCGCCGACGCCACCGGAGCCCTCGCACTGGGTGCGGACCGGATGGCCTGCCTGTGCGACACCGCGGACTGCCCCGCCGCCACCCTGACCCCGGCCAGCGCGGTCGTGGTGCACGTCGTCGCCCACCACGACACCCTCACCAACCCCCCAGCACCCCCGGCACCCAATGGCCCCGACGCTCCCGGACCCGACGCATCACCCGAACCCGATGACGCCACCGACGACTCGGAGCAAGACGCCCCCGCCGACCCCGTCGATCTCCCCGACCCCCAACCCACTCTGATGGATCCGGCCGACGAGTGCGCCGGCCTCGACGGCGACAACCCGCCCCTGGTGTTCTCCCGACCCCTACGCGAGATGACCCTGGACCAACTCGCCACCGAACTGACCGCCGCCGACCACCCCGCGTTCAGCCAACTCCGCCCCGCCACCCTGCTCGGCGGCCCCGTGCTACCCGGATCCCTCGCCCGCCGCGCCGCCCGCGATGCCCGCCTCCAGCTGATCGTGCACCCCGGCCAAGCCCCACCCGAACCCCGCTACACCCCCTCACGCAAGGTGGCCGACTTCGTCCGCTGCCGCGACCTCACCTGCCGCTTCCCCGGCTGCCGCCAGCCCGCCACCACCTGCGACCTCGACCACGTCATCCCCTGGCCCTACGGCACCACCTGCGCCTCCAACCTGGCCTGCCTATGCCGAAAACACCACTTACTCAAAACGTTCTGGGTCGACGACGTCGGCTGGCGCGTGACCCAACAGCCCGACGGCACCCAACACTGGACCGCGCCCGACGGGCGCACCCACACCACCACCCCGGGCAGTCGACTGCTGTTTCCGAGCCTGAGCGCGCCCACGGCACCCGTCATCGTCACCGGGACGCCACCCGCACCCAGCAGCGGACTGGCCATGCCGCGACGGCGCACCACCCGCACCGAGGACCGCGCCCGCCGCATCGCCTACGAACGCGAACTCAACCGCACCGACATCGCCAACACCCCACCCGAACCACCACCACCGTTCTAAGCGGCGACGACACTCACGCAGGCCCGCGCGATCGCGAGCTCCTCGTCGGTGGGAATGACGAGCACTGTCACCGGGGACGTTTCGAACGAGATGCGCCGGGGCGAGCAGGCCGGGCTGTCGTTGAGGTGCTCGTCGAGTTCGATGCCGAGCGGGGCGAGACCGCTCAATGCGTCTCTGCGGACGGCGGCATCGTTCTCCCCCACGCCCGCCGTGAACGTGATGACGTCGGTATTGCCCAGGAGCGCCAGGTACGCGCCGATGTACTTGCGCAGTCGGTGAATGTAGACGTCGTACGCCAATTGTGCTTCTGCGTCACCCGATTCGATACGGCGATGCATCTGGCGGAAGTCGATCTCCCCCCCGAGTCCAAGCACCCCCGACCGCCGGTTGAGCATCGTCTCCACGTCGGGCATGCTCATGCCTGCCGTCCGGTTCAGGTACATGATGACTCCGGGGTCGATGTCGCCCGACCTGGTGCCCATCACCAGTCCCTCCATCGGCGTCAGCCCCATCGAGGTGTCCTGCGGCCTGCCGCCGACGATCGCAGAGGCAGACGCGCCATTGCCGAGATGCAGCACGATCTGGTTCAGCGATTCCAGCGGCGTCTGCAGGAACAAGGCAGCCTGCTCACTGACGTACTGGTGTGACGTCCCATGGAAGCCATAACGCCGGATGTGCCACTGCTCGGCGACGTCCCGCGGTATCGCGTAGGTGGCTGCGGCAGCGGGCAGGTCGTGAAAGTATGCCGTGTCGAACACCACGACGTGCGGTAGCTCGGGCAGCACCCGGCGGGCCACCTCGATGCCCAGGAGCGCGGGCGGATTGTGCAGCGGTGCCAGCGGCGCCAACGCCTCGAGGCTGGCGATCAGCGCATCGTCGACGACCGTCGGCCGGTACAGGTCGGGGCCACCGTGCACGACGCGATGCCCGACGGCCACCAATCCGAGCGAGTCGAGTTCGAGCCCCGCCCCTGCCAATTCGTCGAAAGCCTTGCGCAAAGCGGCTTCGTGATCGGCAACGGGCCCTGCACCGATTCGCTCGATGATCCCATGCGCGAGCTGGCTGCCCGAATGCGGCTCTACGACGGCATATTTCAACGACGACGAGCCGCAGTTCAACACCAGCACGGTGTCCGGTGCGCTCACTTGCCCTGCGCCTGAATCGCGGTGATGGCCACGGTGTTGACGATGTCCTCGACGAGCGCACCCCGGGACAGATCGTTCACCGGCTTGTTGAGCCCCTGCAGCACCGGGCCGATCGCGATCGCCCCCGCACTGCGCTGCACCGCCTTGTAGGTGTTGTTGCCGGTGTTGAGGTCGGGGAAGATCAGCACGGTCGCGCGCCCCGCCACCTTCGAGTCGGGCATCTTGGTCGCCGCGACCGACGGCTCCACCGCTGCGTCGTACTGGATGGGACCCTCGACCAGCAGGTCGGGCTCCCGCGAGCGCACCAATTCTGTTGCCGCCCTGACCTTGTCGACGTCGGCACCCGTGCCTGACGTGCCGGTCGAATACGACAGCAGGGCCACCCGCGGCTCGATGCCGAACTGCGCGGCGGTGCGCGCCGACGAGATCGCGATGTCGGCGAGCTGCTCGGCGGTCGGATCCGGCACGATGGCGCAGTCGCCGTAGGCGAGCACCTTGTCGGCGAGGCACATCAGGAAGATGCTCGAGACAGTCGACACGTCGGGCTGCGTCTTGATGATCTCGAACGCGGGCCGCACCGTGTGCGCCGTCGTGTGCCTGGCACCGGAGACCATGCCGTCGACCATATCGTTGTGCACCAGCATGGTGCCGAAATACGAGACATCGTGGATGACTTCACGTGCCTGTTCGACCGTGACACCCTTGCGCTTGCGCAGCTCGGCATACTGCTCCGCGAACCGGTCGCAGAGCTCACTGGTATTCGGGTCGAGCACGGTGGCCGCCGAGAGATCCACGCCGAGTTCGGCCGCGCGGGCGCGCACGGCAGGCTCCTCGCCGAGGATGGTGAGGTCGGCCACCGACCGCTGCAACAGCCGGCCCGCCGCCCTGAGGATCCGGTCGTCGTCGCCCTCGGGCAACACGATGCGCTTGCGGTCGGAGCGGGCTCGTTCCTGCAGCTGATAGGTGAACATCTGGGGCGTCACCACCGAAGGGACCGAAATCGACAGCTGTGCAAGAAGATCCGCGGTATCGACGTAGGTCTCCATCAGCGTCAGCGCGGTGTCGATCTTGCGCTGGGAGTGAGTCGTCACACGGCCTCGTGCGGAAGCGGCCGCCCGCGCGGTGTCAAAGGTGCCGAGGTCGGTCGTGATCACGGGAAGCCGAAGCCCGAGGCCGGCCACCAGTGCGGCGATCGAGGGGTGCAACGGCAACCCACCGTTCAGGATCATGCAGGACAACGACGGAAAGCCTTCCGCCGCATGCGCACTCGCAACGGCGAGCACTACGTCCGAGCGGTCACCCGGCGTGATCACGGCCATGCCCTCGCGCAATCGCTCGAGCACGTGCTCGGCCGTCATACCCGCGACCAGCACCTCGAGCGCCTCGCGACGGAGCAGATCCTCGTCACCGCTCACCAATGTCCCGTGGACGGCGTCCCTGAGATCGGTCACCGACGGCGCGACGAGCACCGGCTCCTCGGGCAGTACGTAGCTCTTCGGCGCGACGCGCTTGAGCGCCTCGGCCACCGCGGTCAGCTCCGCCGGATCGCAGCGGTTGGCGACCACCGCCGCGGTGTGCGCGTGCTGGCTTGCGATCTCAGCCAGGCACAGCTCGACCACGTGTGCGACCTCATCGGGGGTGCGGTCGGCCGCACGGACGGCGAGCACGATGGGGGCACCGAGATTGACGGCGATGCGCGCATTGACCGACAGCTCACTCGGCGACGCGACGTCGGTGTAGTCGCTGCCGACGATCAGGACCGCGTCACACTTGTCGGCCACCTGGTGGTACCTGTCGACGATGTCGGCGAGCGCGGAGTCGGGGTCCTCGTGCAGCCGTTGATAGCTGACGCCGACGCATTCGTCGTAGGTCAACCCCGCAGTGGTGTGCGAGATCAGCAACTCGAGAATGTAGTCGCGCTCCTCGCCCATCCTCGTAATCGGCCGAAACACGCCGACTCTGGCGACGTTCGCCGCCAGTCGATGCAGGATGCCGAGGGCGATGGTCGACTTTCCGGTGTCACCTTCCGGCGAGGCGATGTATATCGCGGAGATGTCTGGCGCGGTTCGTCGACTTTCGGACACGCCTACAGCCTTCCTTATCCAACTGACCTCTGCCACCGCCATCACCGGCTAGGGTTCGAGTTTGCTAGCAGACATCTGACGGTCGAGGTGGCGTCATCTTCAACGTATCGGTGGGCGAATTCCTCCGGCGACTGAGTCGACTCGGTCATCTCCTGATCGCAATCGCCTGCGTGGCGGTTCTCGCGACCCCGTCGGCCTCGGTCGCGCGGGCAGATGACGAGGCGTCGCCCGCGATCGGCTGGACCCAACTCGGGCTGTCGGACCGTCTGGAACTCCTCGGTGCCAATGAACCCGCCGAGGTGGGAGTGCCGGTACCGCAAGGGGTTTCACCGACCGTCGTGACCGGAGTGATCGGACCGGTCGTGAAGGCAGCCGGTCGCGTCGACGTCAGCGACGCGCGCGGTGTGGTGCTCGGCAGCATTCCGATTCCGCCCGACGCCGCGACCGTGCCCTTCGTGCTCGATGTCTCGGCGGCTGAGGTGCTGGCAGGCGTCGCGAAGCTCAGCTTCGTCATCAGGGACGCCGGCGACGGGGCGGCAGAGGTCTGCAGGCAGCCTCCCTCGGTGACGGTCAGCCAGCTGGCCACCACGTACTCGGGACCGATGCCGAACCCGCGGACGGTCGCCGACTTCCTGCCGGGCTATCTCGACCACGTCACCGTCTGGATCGGCCAGAGTCCGACTCGCGACCAGCAGCAGGCCGCACTCGTCCTGGTCGCCGAGCTCACCCATCTCTACCGGCCCATGCCAATTCGCGTCGACGTCGACACGTCCGCCACCGCGCCGGCAGGCGACGCCGTCGGAGCTCAGCGGACGATTGCGATCGTCGAGGGCGATCGGCCGGGACTTGTCGTGCAGAATCCAGACACCCCGGCCGCGGTCCTGAACATCTCCGGCAAGGGTGCCGAGCTGCTACGTCAGGTGGACCTCTTCACCGATCGCCGACTCGGCCTCGCCCAGTCACCGTCGGCAGTCGTGACCTCGTCGGACCAGGGCCCGCCGAAGCCCACCGAAACGATGTCCTTCGCCGACTTGGGCGTCAAGGCCGAGACCTCGGTGCTCGGCGTCAGCACCCTCTTCGTCGGTTTCGACGCCGCGGCCTTCGCGATGGGTCCGATAGACGGCGCGAAGGTTCACCTGAAGGCCAAGTACACCCCGGTGACCAATGCCGACGCCTCCCTGCTGATCCGCTCGGGCAGCGCGATCCTGGCTTCGGCCGTGCTGGACCAGTCGGGTGCCGTCGATCTGACCGCGGACGTGCCTGCAAGCCAGATCACGTCGAACGTCAGCCTGACACTGGACGTCCGCTATGTTCCGCGGCGGGACTGTGCGGGCACCTTCGACCACATGACGTTCGCGGTCGACTCCGCGTCGACCGTCACCGTCATCCCGGGCAGCGACAACGGGGGCGGATTCGCCGTGCTGCCAATGTCGTTCACGCCGGAGTTCGACGTCGCGCTCGACGAGACCGATCAGATCCGCTGGGCCGCGCAGGCGATCAACCTGCTGGGGCAGCAGACGTCGGTGACACTACGGCCGAACGTGACGACGCTCGACGCCGCGATCTCCCGCCGATCCGGTCTGCTGGTCGCGGCGAACGGAGGGAGACTGGCGCGCGCGGGGCTGCTTCCCCCCTTGCTGATGACGAGCACCACCGCCGTCGACGTCAACGGCGCACCCGTCACCGGCATCGACCTCAACAGTCCGGTGGGAGTCGTCGAGGCGTTCTCGAGTGACGGGCGCATGGTCCTCGCCATCGACACCTCCGGGGGCACCACGCTGCTGGACCGCAGCTTCGACCACATCCGCGGTCTGAACGGCCGGTGGGGCTCCCTGGCCGGCGACGTGGTGGCGACGGGCGTCGCAGGCACAACCGTCGAACTGGCCGTACGCCACGGCGGATCCGCGGCAGGCGCGGCGGTTCCCGCGGGCGACGACTTGGCTTGGTGGACGTGGCTCGCGATGGCGGTGGGCGCCGTGGCCCTGGTGGCCGTCGTCGCCGCACTGCTTCTGCGATGGCGACGCGCTCATCTAAGGTGATCCCGTGCAGCGGTTCTGTCTGGCAATGGTCGTGGCGTGCAGCGCCGTGTGGTTCGCCGTCGCGGGTCCCGCTCGCGCCGACGCGGGCGACCAGCAGTATTTGGAACAGCTGAAGGCCAACGACCTGCCCTGCGGTCAGACTGCCTTCGAGTGCCCCCAGGGCGACGACTCGATGATCGCGGTCGCGCACGCGATCTGCAGGCAGCTGCACGGCGGCAACTCAGCCCGATCGCTGGCCACCCAGCTCATCAGAAGCATGCCCACCCTGCAGCCCGATCAGGCGGCCAAGGTGGTGCAGGCAGCCGAAACGGCCTACTGCCCGCGTTAACCGAGCTTGCGCAGCCGCGGCTCGAGGTCGCGCTGGAACAGCTCCAGGAAGCGGCGCTGATCGTGGCCGGGGGCGTGGAACACCAGGTGATTGAGGCCATAGCCCACGTAGTCCTTGACCTTCTCGACCGCCTCGTCGGGGTCCGACGCCACGATCCAGCGCTTGGCCACCTGCTCGATGGGCAACTCGTCGGCGGCCTTCTCCATCTCGAGCGGGTCGTGGATGTTGGTCTTCTGCTCGGCGGTCAGTGACAACGGCGCCCAGAAGCGGGTGTTCTCCAGCGCCAGCTCGGGATCGGTGTCGTAGGAGATCTTGATCTCGATCATCCGGTCGACGTCGTCGGGGTTCTTGCCCGCCGCCTCGGCGCCCTCGATCATCGCGGGGATCAGCTTGTCCTTGTAGAGCTCCTCGCCCTTGCCGGACGTACAGATGAACCCGTCGCCGGCGCGGCCCGCATACTTCGCCACCTGAGGACCGCCCGCCGCGATGTAGATCGGGATGCCACCCTCGGGCACGTCGTAGATGGAGGCGCCCTTGGTCTTGTAGTACTCGCCGTTGAAGTCGACGCGGTCGCCGAGCCACAGCTCACGCATCAGCCGCACCGCCTCCCGCAGCCGCGCGTAGCGCTCCTTGAACTCGGGCCACTCGCCCTCGTAACCCGTGGCGATCTCGTTGAGCGACTCCCCGGTGCCCACACCGAGGAAGATGCGGTCGGGGTACAGGCAGCCCATCGTGGCGAACGCCTGCGCGATCACGGCGGGGTTGTAGCGGAACGTCGGGGTGAGCACCGAGGTGCCGAGCACCAATCGCTTGGTGCGCTCACCGACCGCGGTCATCCAGGCCAACGAGAATGGCGCATGCCCACCCTCGTGCCGCCACGGCTGAAAGTGATCGCTGACCGTCGCGCTGTCCATGCCGTGCGCCTCGGCCTCGACGGCCAATTCCACGAGCTCACGAGGGGCGAACTGCTCCGCCGACGCCTTGTATCCCAACTTGAGTTCAGCCACGTTATGTTTCTACTCTCCGCCCGAGCGGGGTATTCCCGCGCCTGTCGATACACTCATCGCATGGCGGCTCTGACGGCCATCACGGACTCCGTCCATTTCGCACACACCGACCTCGTCAACTGGACGCTCGTCACCGACGGCAATGGTGTGGTGCTCATCGACGCGGGCTTCCCTGGTCAGCGCGACGAAGTCCTCGGCTCGGTCCGCGAACTTGGGTTCGGCATAGACGACATCCACGCGATCCTGCTTACGCACGCCCACGTGGACCACTTCGGCACTGCCATCTGGTTCGCGAAAACCCATGGCACGCCGGTGTTCTGCCACGCCAGCGAGGTCGGCCACGCCCATCGCGAATATCTCGAACAGGTGTCCCCGCTCGACCTGGCCGCCAAGGCCTGGCTGCCGCGGTACCTGAGCTGGTCGCTGAACATCGCCCGCGTCGGTGCGCTGACGCGCGATGGCATCCCCACCGCACATGCCCTCACCGAGGAGGTCGCGGCCGCACTGCCCGGCACCCCCATGGCGATCCCCACGCCGGGTCACACCGGCGGGCACTGCTCGTACGTGGTCGACGGCGTGCTCGTCAGCGGCGACGCCCTCGTCACCGGCCACCCGGTGTCGACGCACCGCGGACCGCAGCTGCTGCCGGGGCTGTTCAACCACGACCAGGCGGCCTGCGTCAGGAGCCTTTCCGCACTGGGGATGCTCGACACCGAGATCCTGCTGCCGGGTCATGGCCCGGTCTGGCAGGGCCCCATCAGGGAAGCGGCGGAGCAAGCCTCGGCTACGTGAGGATCTTGTAGCCGATCAGGAAGATGGCGGTCAGCATAAAGCCGCACCCAAGGACGATCGTCGGCATCAGAATCGTCTGATCGAGTTCCTCGGGATCGCGCGCGTCCGACGTGATGGGACCGTAGAGCACACCGCCCACCGCGGACTCCCTGAACCTGCGCAGCACTCGGCCGACCCGCTCGTTCGGCTTGCGGCCCACGTAGGACCGCAGTCCCACTCCCCCGGCGAAGGTCACCAGACCGGCGGCGAGGAGCAGCCAGCCCACCGTCAGCTCCGACAGCACCGTTCGAGAGTAGCCGCCTACGCCGTCGGCGCCCCCCAGCGCTCGGCGATCAGCTCGTGGGAGCGCAGCCGATCGGCATGGCGATGGGTGACGGACGTGATGACGAGCTCGTCGGCACCGCTGAGGCGTTGCAGGGCATCGAGCCGGTGCGCCACCTCGTCGGGGTCACCGACGAATTGCGTTGCGGTGCGGTCCTTCACCACCGCCTCCTGCTCGGCGGTCAGCGGCGGACTGGTCTCCGGATCCGGGTAGGGCACCGCACCGTCGCCCGCGCGGATGGCGTGCACCCAGTGTCCATAGGTCGAGGCCAGGTGCTTGGCCGTGGCGGTGTCGTCCGCCACGACGACGTCCGCCGACACCACGACGTAGGGCTCGGACAGCTCCTTCGACGGTTGGAAGCCGTCGCGGTAGACGTCGATCCCCTCCAGCGCGGTGGCGGGCGTGATGTGATAGCTCGCGACGAACGGCAGCCCGAACTTGGCGGCCACGCGGGCGCTCTGCCCCTTGCTACTGCCGAACACCCACGGCCACAACGCCGTCCGTTCGCCCGGCGTGACGTGAGTCTCGACCCCGTCGACCCGGTAGGTGCCCTCGAGCATCGCGAGGATGTCCGCTACCTGGTCACCGAAGTCGGGCGAGGTGGCGTCCGGCTGCTGGAGCACCGACATCCTCGCCTTCAGTCGCGGATTGCCCAACAGGGTGCTGAGGTCGAACGGCGCGGGGATGACGACGCCGTCGACCTCGTGCCAGGTCCGCGGCGGTGACTTCGGCCGGTCCGGCTTGGCCGTGCCGTCTTCCCGCCTGCGTTGGCCAGAGCGGCCCACCCCGAGGTCGATGCGGCCGGGATGCAGGGCGTCGAGGATGCCGAAGCTCTCCACCACGGCGACGGCGGTGGTGTAGCCGAGCTGGACGGCGGCCGCCCCGACCTGGATCCGCTCGGTCGCCGCAGCCAGCTGCCCGATCAGCACCGCGGGCGACGAGCTGGCGACGGCGACGAAGTGGTGCTCGGCCAGCCAGTAACGGCGGTACCCCCACCTCTCGGCGTGCTGCGCCAGGTCGACGGTGTTGCGCAGCGCCGTCGCGGCGTCGCTGCCCTCGCTGATCGGGGCGAGGTCGAGGATGGACAACGGCACGTTCATGACTGCAGCTCCTTGAGGAATGCCATCGGGTAGACCTCGCCCTCGGCGGGCAGCGGGTCGGTGAGCTTGGTGTACCCGGTTGCGAGGTACAGCGCCTCGGCCTCGGGCTGCCGATCCCCCGTGGTCAGGTAGACCCGGCGGTAACCGGCCCTCGCGATCTCCGCCTCGAGCTCGCCGAGGAGCGCCCGCGCCAGTCCGCGCCTCCGGTGCCTGCTGTCGGTCCAGATGCGTTTGAGTTCGGCGGTCTGCTCGTCGAAGCGACGGAAGGCACCTCCGGTGACGGGCCGGCCATCCAGCAGACCGATGAGCATCCCGCCTCCCGGCGCCTCGAACTCATCGGCCGGGTATCCGCGCAACCACTTGCCAACGCCGTCGGGCGTGCCGCCGTAACGGGTGGCGTACTCGACGGCGAGCTCGGCCAGCAGCGGCTCGGCCAGCTCGTCGTGCTGGCCGACGGTGACGAAGTGCAATCCGTCGACGGTGGGCAGGGACATCACCTCAATGTCTAACGCGACGCGCTTGCCCGCATTCCGGAAGGGGACATTCGCCTCATCGAGATTGCAACGCGCCCGCGCTTCTTTAACAAACTTGACACGTGTAAAGTTTGGCCGCATGGACAACATCAGGGGCAGGACGATCGCGATCACAGGCGCCGCCCGCGGCATCGGGCATGCCACCGCGAAGGCCCTCCTGCAGCGCGGGGCGTGCGTCGTGATCGGAGACCGCGACGTGGCGGTGCTCGAGTCGGCAGTCACCGGTCTCGCCAGGTTCGGGCAGGTCACGGGGTACCCACTCGACGTCACCGACCGCGAGTCGTTCGAGGTGTTCCTCGACAAGGCCCGCACCGACGGGGACGGCCACCTCGACGTCCTCATCAACAACGCGGGCGTCATGCCGATCGGCCCGTTCCTGGAACAGTCCGAACAGTCCATCCGGTCGTCGGTAGAGGTGAACTTCTACGGCGTGCTCGCGGGATGCCAGCTGGTACTGCCCGAGATGGTCAGGCGCCGCCGCGGACACGTCATCAACATCGCCTCGATGTCCGGCATGATCCCGGTGCCCGGCCAGGTGGTTTACGTCGGCGCCAAGTTCGCGGTCGTCGGCCTTTCGATCGCACTGGCCGACGAGATGGCGCCGCACGGCGTGGAGGTCTCGGTCATCATGCCGCCGTTCACCAACACCCAGCTGATCTCCGGCACCAAGGAGACCGTGGGTACCAAGCCCGTCGAACCCGAGGACATCGCCGCCGCGATCGTCAAGACGCTCAACAAGCCGAAGACCCAGGTGTCGGTGCCGACGCCCCTGCGCTTCACCGCCGCCGCCGCCTCGATGCTCGGACCCCGTGGCCGCCGTTGGCTCAACAAGAAGCTGGGCCTGGACCACGTGTTCCTCGAGTTCGACAAGACGGCCCGCGGGTCCTACGAGAATAGGGCCCAGGCCGCCCAGGGCGTGCTGGAGAAACCGGGCGAGAGCTAGAAGAGCGGCTCCGTCACGTACACGTTCAGCGGCCGCACCAGCAGCTCGCTGGCCACCGGCGTGAATCGGAAGTACGAGTAGTCGATCACGCACGTCGGTAGACACGTCTCGATACTGAACTGCCCCAACATGTCTCGTCGCCACGGCAACCGGGCGCGGTGAGCGCGACCGCGCTCCAGCTCACAGACGAACGGCTCCCAGTCGAAGGCGTCCAACAGCTCGTCCCAGCCGCCTGCGAGCGGGTACACCGTGTCACCGAGCAGATAGCCGTGGAACACCTCCTCCTCGGCGAGCGCAGGCGGGCCGGTCACGTCGGCGGTCTGCAGGTACCAGCTCGCCGAGTTCGCGACGGCATCACCGTGCACCATCCTGGCCAGTGTCATGACGACGCTCAGCTCGTCGCGTGCCTCCGACTCCGTCTCGTAGACGCGCGGAATCTCGATCGCGTCGGGTGCACCGTCGAAACCCTCCGGGGCGCCGCGCAGGTAGTAGACGAGGCGGTCCGGCCCTGGCATGGGCTGAGGCTACGTGCGGCCACCGACAAGATCAGACAGGCGCCCGGTACGCCTCGATCTCGCCGAGCTTGGCGAACAGCTCGTCGACCGTGAGCGCCATCTCGGCGGTGTCCTCGGTCGAGCCGACCAGGATCACGTGCGGTTGCTCGGGGTCGGTGAGCCAGATCCGCGTGACCGCCTCCTCGGGTCCGTCCGCCGCCACACCCTCGGTTCCGGACGGCGGGTAGTACCAGGTGACGAACTCGTCGGTCGAGAAGTCTCGATCGAATTCCCAACCGCGGGGGATGATTTCGTTCGCGATGCGCGCGACGCCCTTGACGTCGGCGTGCACGTCGGCAGGCAGCCAGCTCTCGTTGCGGGCACCGACCCGCTTGCGGCGGCGCGCCTTCTTGGCCGCACTCGACCGAGACATCTAGCTCAGCGCCTGGTCCAGATCCGCGATCAGGTCCTCGGTGCCCTCTAGCCCGACGGAGATTCGCACGACCGCGTCCCCGAGGCCGATCGCCGCACGCCCCTCGGGCCCCATCGCCCGGTGGGTCGTCGTGGAGGGATGGGTGATCAGCGACTTCGCGTCGCCCAGGTTGTTCGAGATGTCGATGACCCGCAGCTTGTCGAGCACCTCGAACGCACGCTCCTTGGTGCCGCCCGCGAGTTCGAACGTCACGACCGTGCCGCCGCCGCGCATCTGACGCTTGGCCAGGTCGTACTGCGGATGCGATTCGAGGAACGGGTACTTCACCCACGACACCGAGGGGTGGTCCTGCAGGAACTCCGCGACCCGCTGTGCCGAGCCGTTCGAGTAGTTCACTCGAACCGCCATCGTCTCAAGGCCTTTCAGCATCGTCCACGCATTGAACGCACTGATCGCCGGACCGGTGTGGCGCATGAGCTTCTGCACGGGACCGTCGATGTACTCCTTGTCACCGAGGATGGCGCCGCCGAGCACCCGGCCCTGTCCGTCGATGTGCTTGGTGCCCGAGTACACCACGACGTCCGCGCCGAGCGGGAGGCCCTGCTGCAACAGCGGTGTCGCGAAGACGTTGTCCAGCACCACCTTTGCGCCTGCCGCATGAGCGAGGTCGCACACCGCGGAGATGTCGACTAGTGACTGCATGGGGTTCGACGGGGTCTCGAAGAACACTGCCTGCGTCGGCACCGACAACGCTTCCTCCCACTGCGAGAGGTCTTCGCCGTCGACGAACACGGTCTCCACACCCCACCGCGGAAGGATTTCGTTGCAGACCACGAAGCAGGAGCCGAAGAGGCTGCGGGCGGCGACCAATCGATCACCCGCCGCGAGAAGGGCACCGAGCGCGGTGAAGACGGCGGCCATCCCGGTCGCAGTCGCAAAGGCGGCGGGCGCGTCCTCGATCAGGCGCAGCCGCTCCTCGAACATCGCGATCGTCGGGTTGCCGTACCGCGAGTACACGAAGCGGTCGATCTCGCCGGTGAACGCCTTCTCGGCGTCGGCCGCGGTCTCGTAGACGTAACCCGACGTCAGGTAGAGGGCCTCGGACGTCTCCTCGAAACCGGAACGCAGGAGGCCGCCGCGCACGCCGATGGTGGCCTGCCCGACGCCGTCGGGAAGCGGCTTCGGGATGCGGACCGACGGCACGTTCTCGTCGGCCTGATCGTGACTGCTCATGATTGTCTCCATGGCAGGCCGATGGCCTTCCAGCCGGTACCGCCGCGGTGGCCCTGGTCGTCGAGGTTGCCCTCGAAGCCGTCGAGCACGTTGTAGGACGGCGTGATACCCGCCGCGGTGGCCGCCTCGGCCGCGCCGATGGAGCGATTGCCGGAGCGGCACAGGAAGACGACGGGCCGCTCCCCGGCCGTCACGCCCGCGGCCGCCAGATCGTCGACGAAGCCGTCGTTGTGCGTGCCGTCCGTGCGACTCCACTCGATGTACAGGACGTCCCGCTGCAGCGAGGAGATGTCGGGCACGCCGACGAAACGCCACTCGGCGGCGGTGCGACAGTCGACGAGCACGGCCCGGGGGTCGTCGACCAACAGCTTCCACGCCTCTTCGGGGGTGATGTCTCCGGCATAACTCACGACCGCGAGTGTCCCATAGGCAACTGGGGCAAACCTAGCTCGGGCAGACCTTCCAGGCCCCGTCCTCCAAGGCGAAGCCGACCTGGGCCGGAGTCTTGGTTCCGGCCGTCTTGTCGAGGTGGTAGGTCACGGTCGCCGAGGCCCGGTCGCCGTCGATCCTGATGTCCTTGACGTCGTCGAGGTAGCGCTCCCCGTTCTTGGCCACCGAATCACGCTGTCGCGCCAGGAAGTCCGCCTCGGCGCCCTGCTGGGCGCGACACGTGAACTTGCGGTAGGCGTCGTAGTCCTGGCGTTGCAGCGCGTCGTTCTGGCCGACGGCCGCCTGCGCCACCTGGTCTCCCGGGGTGGTGTGCTGCGACCCGAAGACGTTGAAGAGCACTATTCCGATCACGACGATCGCGATGACGGCCAGCGCACCCAGGAAGGGCGCGATCGTCGGGCGGTCGGATTCCGGCTCGGTCACGTCCCGAGTCCGTGCACGACGGTCGACACCCGGTGCGCACGGTCACGCGCCCGGACGACGTCGGGGGCGGTCGCGATGGCGGCGGACGTCGTGCCGAACAGCCGCACGTCGCTCTCCGGCACCTCGAGCGCCTCGACGAGGGCGCTGCCCGCCACGGACCGGCGCGTGCCCACCTCCGCTGCCGCAGGCGAGATCATGATCGTGTCGAGCGAGAGTCCGAGGATCGCCCTGGCGTGGAGCTCGAACTGCGAAAGTCGTTGCGAGCGAATGGTGAGCAGACCGAGTTCGAAGGGTTGCGGGTCGACGGTGGCGAAGTACACCTCGTCGCCGCGCACCAGCAGCTCGACGGCGAAGAGGCCGCGGCCGCCCAGCGAGTGGACGATGCGCGCCGCGATGGACCGCGCCGCGTCGAGCGCCGCCATGGACAGCTGGTGTGGCTGCCACGTCTCCTGGGGTGCTCCCTCGAGGCGCCGGTGTCCAATCGGTTCGCAGAATTGCACGGCGGGCCCCGACGGTCCGGTCGTGCGCACGGTGAGCAGGGTGATCTCGTCGTCGACGTCGACCACGGTCTCGGCCATCACCCGGTTGCCGAAGGCCGGGCCCCCCGCAACTGCCCGCTTCCAGGCAGGCTCGACGTCGTCGGGCCGGGTCAGCACCGACTTACCGTCGGTGACCGGTCCCGTCAGCGGCGACACCAGCAGCGGGAAACCCGCATGCCCGGCGACGGCCGTCAGCTCCTCGGGCGAGGACGCGAACCAGAACGGCGCGGTGGGTAGACCCAGCTCGTCGCCTGCCAGCTTGCGCAGTCCCTCGCGATCGGCACCGAGCCGGATCGCGCGCGGCGTCGGGAACACCTCCACCGACTCGCGTTCCGCCGCGGCGATGAGCACCACCGACGGCACCTCCGCCGACACGGCGACGACGTATTCCGGCTGGTGCTCGTCCACCAGAGCGGCCACCGCGTCGGCGTCCTCGCACTGCTCGACACGGGTCACGGCGACCCCGAGGCGCTCGAACGCCAGGGCCAGGTCGGGACCGCCGTCACCGGCCCCGAGCAGCAGGACACCACCGGGACGATCGGCATTGGATGGTCGCTCGGGCGAGCCTCGCTCCGCGGGTTCAGTCATCGCCTACCCACCCTGCCAGACGATCAGCCCAGTCGGATGTCGACGTAGCACCAGCGCCAGTTCTCGCCAGGCTCCACCGAACGCATCACGGCATGGTCTGTCTCGTGGAAGTGCCGGTTGGCGTGCTTGTGCGGGCTCGAGTCGCAGCAGCCGACGTGCCCGCACGTGAGGCACATCCGCAGGTGGGCCCAGGTACTCTCACCGATCTCGTCACATTCCTGGCACATACCGGGGGTGAGTGGTTCCGGCTCCTCCGCGTCGACGGCGTCGGCCAGGTGCTCGCAGGTCGTCGGCGCCGGCGGTGGGGAATTCACCTTCCGCTGTCGCGTTCTCCTCAGCATGCCGTCAACAATAGGACGGTCCTAGTCAAGGAGGTTTGGCAGCGTGGGTGGTGCCGCATTGCTGGCGGTGCTCGTGGTCTCGGTGCTGCTGGCCGGGATCGCGCGGCGCTTCGACGTCTCCGGTCCGTTGGCGCTGGTCGTCGCCGGGCTGCTCGCAGGCCTGATCCCCGGTGTCCACGGCATCGAGCTGGAACCGAACCTGGTGCTGTTCGTCATCCTGCCGCCGCTGCTGTGGTCGGCTGGCCTCGAGAGCAGTTACGTCGCGCTGCGAAGGAACACCCGCAGGATCGGTCTCCTGGCGGTCGGGCTGCCCCTCGTGACGACCTTCGTCGTCGGCATCGTCGCCTATCGCACGGTGCCCGAATTGACGCTCGCCGCGGCATTCACGCTCGGCGCGATCGTCGCGCCACCGGATGCGGTGTCCGCGACGGCGATCGGCCGCAGGCTCGGGCTACCGCGCCAGATCATGACGCTGCTCGGCGGCGAGAGCCTGTTGAACGACGCGACCGCGTTGACGGCCTACAAGGTCGCGCTGGCGGCGGCCATCGGGACGGCCGCGACGTGGGGAACGCCGATCTTCACCTTCGCGTTGGCCGCGGTCGGTGGCACCGTGATCGGCTGGGCGAGCGGCTCGCTCATCAACGCCGTCCGAAACTGGTTCGTCGACCCGCTGGTGGAGAGCGCGCTGGGGCTGGTGGCGCCGTTCTTCATCTACCTCCTCGCCGAGGAGGTGCACGGCTCCGGCGTGATCGCGGTCGTCGTGGCCGCCCTGATCCTCGGCCAGCGGTCGACGCAGGCCAGCTACGCCACCCGGCTGCAGGACACCGCGGTGTGGAAGACGCTGCAGTTCGTGCTCGAGTCGTTCGCGTTCCTGCTGATCGGCCTGCAGCTGCCCACGGTGGTGGCCGAGCTCAAGGGCATCTCGGCGGCGACCCTCGCGATCGCCTCGTCGGCCGTGCTGGCGACGGTGATCGGCGTCCGGATCGTCTGGGTCTTCATGATGGCGTACGTGCCGCGCAAGCTGTCGCGGCGCATCAGGGAGAACGAGGAGGCCCCGACCAAGGCTCAGGTGTTCATCGTTGCCTGGGCGGGGATGCGCGGCGTGGTGTCACTGGCCGCCGCGTTCGCGGTGCCCGTCACCACCCTGTCGGGCGATCCCTTCCCCGGCAGACCCCAACTCGTGTTCCTGACGTTCGTGGTGGTCGTCGGCACGCTGTTGCTTCACGGCCTCACCCTGCCGTGGATCATCAAGGTGCTCGACGTCCAAGGCGACGACCTGCACCAGGACGCCCTCGACGAGGCCGCCGCCCAGACCAAGGCCGCACAGGCGGCCGCCGACCGCCTCGACGAGATCATGGCCGAACAGCGCCCTGACTCGGACGTCCCCGAACGCGCCGCGTCGATCCTGCGGCACTGGAACGACCGTCGGAGCAACTCCGCGTGGGAGCAGCTGGGGCGCGGCGACGACGAGATCGGCGAGGGTCCCTCGGCGGCGTTCCGGCGCCTGCGCCTCGAGATGCTGCAGGCGGAGCGGCAGACGTTCATCGACGAACGCGACGCGGGCCGCATCAACGACGAGGTGCTGAGGTCCGTGCTGCGTGGCCTCGACTTGGAGGAAGCGACGCTCGACCGCGACTAGGTAGGCGGCCCAGAGTTTGCTGGCGACACCAGCTCGGCGCGGAAGTCCGTCATCGCCCCCACCACTGCGGTGAACGTGCGATGCGCTGCTTCGAGGTCCGAATCCGGCAGGTCCGTCATGGCAACGTGGTTGTGCTGAGCCAGTCGCTGGAAGAACGTCCGCGCGATGTCCATCCCGTGTTCGCCGTAGCGAAGGATGACCTTGCGCCGGTCGGTGGGGTCGGTCTCCCGACGTAAATGGCCGACCTCCGTCATCCGCTCGACGAGGTAGGTGATCGCGGCGCCGGACAGTCCCATCTGCTTGCGAAGGTCGCCCGCAGTCATGCGGACCCCACCGGTCTCGGCGATCATGACGAACAACAGTGCGCGAAATTCGTTGGCGGACAAGTCGTTCTGATCCGCAAAGGCGCGGGCGATCCAGTCCGACTGGGACGTCAACTCACGCAGATCCGCACCGATGAGCCTCTCGAGATCGAGGCGATCCCCGGCGCAATCGGGCCCGTCGCGCATATCGGCCACCCCTCCAACGAGACAATCGACCTTCAGTCTAGTTCGCGTGTCCATCAATACCGATCTTGATTGCGGCAATTCGCTCGGTGATCCTCGACGGCGACTACCGTTTCGGTCGTGCCGGGCGTAGAGCTCGGCACCGCCCTCGGCCGGATCCGGGTCCGCGTCGGCGCATCCGGTGAGTCGATCCTCTTCTGGCCGAGCTTGCTGACGACCGGCGAGATTCCCCGATGTGGCCGGTCAATCGGTTGGTGAGGACTTCCCGCCGAAACCGTCGGTACCGTCGACTACATGACCGCATCGGCCCCCTCGCTGCCACCGGTGCACATGCGCCGCAACGCCTTCGACCCCACGCCGGAACTCGGCGAGATCCGCAGGGGCGCCGGCGTCCAGAAGGTGACCAACGCGTTCGGCATGACGGTCTACCTCGTCGCCAGGCACGATGACGTCAAGCGGGTGCTGTCCGATCACGAACAATTCTCCAACGCACGGCCGCCCGGTTTCGTGATCCCCGGCGCACCGGTAATGCCCGACGAGGAACAGGCCAGTGCGCGGGCGGGCAACCTGCTCGGCCTCGATCCGCCCGAGCATCAACGCCTGCGCCGCATGCTGACCCCGGAGTTCACCATCCGGCGGATCAAGCGGCTTGAGCCCAGGGTCACCCAGATCGTCACCGAGCACCTCGACGCGATGCAGGCCGCGGGTCCGCCCACCGATCTCGTCGCACACTTCGCACTGCCCATCCCGTCACTGGTGATCTGCGAGCTGCTCGGGGTGCCGTACGAGGACCGAGCCGACTTCCAGGCCAGATCGGCCCGCCAGCTCGACCTGTCCCTCCCGATCCCCGAGCGATTCGAGATGCAGCGCCAGGGCCGCGCGTACATGCAGTCCCTGGTTGCGCGGGCCCGCAGCCATCCCGGCGAGGACATCCTGGGGATGCTGATCCGCGAGCACGGCGACGAGCTGACCGATGACGAGCTGGTCGGCATCGCCGGACTGCTGCTGCTCGCAGGCCACGAGACGACGTCGAACATGCTCGGCCTCGGCACCCTCGCGCTGCTGCGGCATCCCGAGCAGCTGGCCGCGGTGCGCGACGATCCCGACGCCGTCGGCCCCGCCGTCGAGGAACTGCTGCGGTGGCTGTCGATCGTGCACACGTCGATCCCCCGGATCACGACCGCCGACGTCGAGGTCGCCGGTGTGCGGATCCCTGCGGGGCAGCTGGTGTTCGCGTCACTCCCCTCTGGTAATCGGGATCCCGAATTCACCGATGCGCCAGATGTTCTCGACATCCGGCGCGGCGCGCCGGGCCACCTGGCCTTCGGGCACGGTGTGCACCACTGCCTGGGTGCCCCGCTCGCGCGGATGGAGATGCGGATCGCTTGGGCCGCGCTGCTGCGACGCTTCCCTCGGGTCGCGCTCGCCGAGGACTTCGAGGACGTCCAGTTCCGCTCGTTTCACTTCATCTACGGGCTACGGTCGTTGTCGGTGAGTTGGTAGGGAGGAAATGTCGATGAAGCTGCAAGCCGACCGCGAAGACTGCATCGCGTCGGGCAACTGCGTGATGATCTCCGACACGTTGTTCGACCAGGACGACGACGGCATCGTGGTGGTGCTGGCCGAGGACGTGCCTGCGGCCGAGGAGGATCACGCCCGCGAGGCGGTCAAGATCTGCCCGGCATCGGTGCTGCGCCTGGTGTGAGGACCAACCGGCCGCACGAACCGCGTCGTCACTGCCCCTTTCGGGCCGGTTCCTCGTCGCCGGCATGCAGGTCGATGACGCCTGCGCGGTTCAGCACGAACAGGCTGACGATCAGCACCCACGCCGGGAACGCCAGCGTGATCCACATGCTGACGTCCGCGGCGATCATCAAGGCCAACACCACGCCGTAGGTGGTGAACACCAGCCAGCGCGGCATCAGGGACGTCTTCAGCCAGATGGTGGCCAACGACATCATGAACACCGCCGCCATGCGCAGCGCGTAGGTCTTGGTCAACGTCATCATCAGCACCTGCCCGAACGCGACGACGTCGGCGTGGGCGGTGACGTCGGTCGCGAACGAGTGACTCGACGACAAGGCCACCCCGACCGCGCTGGCCACGAACATCATCGCCAGGAAGAGCAGCCCGCTGCCGATGAACACCGACGAGAAGAACTTGTCCTCGAACCGACCGAAGCCGTCGCGCACCACCCCGATGAACCAGAGGAACGCGATGCCTGCGAACGGCAGCAGGGTGGCGGCGACGCGAATCCTGGCCCGACCGGACTCGATCCACTGCGTGCCGACCTCGGGATGCTCGGGCAGCGAGATGCGGATCAGGATCAGTGCCGCGGCGAACAGCACCGCGAACAAGACTCCGGCGGCCGCCGCCGCACGCGGCGTCGACAATTTGCGCAGGTGTCGCTGGGCGGCGTCGTCGGTCACGGGGTCATCGTGACACGCTCAGGGTTGGCCGGGAAGCAACCGGATCATCAGACCGTTGGCCTCGGCGCACAGCGTGCCGTCGGGACGATGCAACTCGGCGTTGACGAACGCCTTGCGGCCGTCGACCTCACGGATCCAACCGCGGGCGCTCAGCGGCGTGTCGATCGGCGTGATGTTGCGGTAGTCGACGTGCAGGAAGCCGGTGCGGCTGATCGGGCGACCCGCGGCGTGGATCACCATGCCGAAGATGGAGTCGAACAGCAGCGGCAGCACACCACCGTGCACGGCCGAGTTGCCGCCGACGTGGAATCGGCTGAACTGCACGCTCAACTCGACGCCGTCGGCCTCGAACTTGGTCACCGTGTAGGGCGGCATCAGCAGACTGCCTGATCCGGGCAGGGACGGCACCCGGTTGGCCGGGCCGACGCCCTCGGCCGCCTCGAACGGATCGAGCAGCTTGACCAGCTCCTCGGCGCGGGCGGCCGCGTCGATCCAGGTGTCGCTGTCCGGATCGGCCGACACGGCCAGGTCCTGCAGCCGTCGCATGGAAGCCAGGAAAGGGCCGAATCCCGGTCCGGGCGTAGCGGCTTCGAAGAGCGGGAACCCGCCGTGGCGGTCGTACTCGGGGTCGGTCTGCTCGGTCACGCGGGCGCCAGGATGTCGCGACGCACGATGGTCTGCTCGCGACCCGGCCCGACGCCGATGCACGAAACATGGGCGCCGGCAAGCTCTTCCAGCCGCAGCACGTAGTCGCGTGCTTTGGCGGGCAGCTCGTCGAAGGTGCGGCACGCGCTGATGTCCTCCCACCAACCGGGCAGCTCCTCGTAGACGGGCTGCGCACGGGCGATGTCGCTCTGCGTCATCGGCATCTCGTTGATGCGCTTGCCGTCGATGGTGTACCCGACGCACACCGGCACGGTCTCCAGGCTGGACAGCACGTCGAGCTTGGTCAGGAAGTAGTCGGTGATCCCGTTGACGCGCGTGGCATAGCGTGCGATGACCGCGTCGAACCATCCGCAGCGGCGGGCGCGACCGGTCGTGACGCCGACCTCGCCGCCGGTCTTCGACAGGTAGGCGCCGAACTCGTCGAAGAGTTCCGTCGGGAAGGGGCCCGACCCGACGCGCGTGGTGTACGCCTTGAGGATTCCCAGCACCGTCGTGATGCGCGTCGGCCCGATCCCCGAGCCGACCGCCGCGCCGCCCGCAGTCGGATTCGAGGACGTCACATAGGGATACGTGCCGTGGTCCACGTCGAGCAGCGTGCCTTGCGAGCCTTCCAGCAGCACGATCTCGCCGTCGTCGAGGGCGGTGTTCAGCAGCAGCCTGGCATCGGCGATGCGGTGCTTGAATCCCTCGGCCTGCTCGAGCAGTTGATCTCGGACCTCGTGCGGATCGAGGGCCTTGCGGTTGTAGATCTTGACGAGCACCTGGTTCTTGAATTCCAGTGCGGCGTCGATCTTCTGGGTCAGCGAGTCCGGATCGAGCACGTCGGCGACGCGGATGCCGATGCGCGCGATCTTGTCCTGGTAACACGGTCCGATTCCGCGGCCCGTCGTACCGATCTTCTTGCTGCCCATGTACCGCTCGGTCACCTTGTCGATGGCCACGTGGTAGGGCATCAGCAGGTGGGCGTCGGCGGAGATCAGCAGCCGCGACGTGTCGACCGCGCGGTCCTCGAGTCCCTTGAGTTCGGTGAGCAGCACCCCGGGGTCGACCACGACACCGTTGCCGATCACGTTGGTGACGTCGGGCGTGAGGATGCCCGACGGTATGAGGTGAAGGGCGAAGTTCTCACCACCCGGGAGGACGACGGTGTGCCCGGCGTTGTTCCCACCCTGGTATCGAACGACCCATTGGACGCGACCACCGAGTAGGTCGGTGGCCTTTCCCTTGCCCTCGTCGCCCCACTGGGCGCCGATGAGGACGATTGCCGGCATGGCGTTTCTCCCGCTCATCTGCCTCGAATACTGTGACAGCCGGTGACACACCCTATCCGACGTGATCCCCCGCACGTGAATCCAGACGTCAGCCCCGACATCGTCGTGCTCCGGTTCGGCACCCGGCGTGTGCCGCGTCCGCTGACCGGGTTACCCGTCGTCGACGTCACCGAACCGGCCGACGTCGACGCCGTCGCGGAGGCCACGCGACTGATCGTGCTCGGCACGTCCGCGGACCTCGCCGTCGTCCTGGCCCGCCTGCTGCGCGCCGACCGGCTCGACGTCGAGGTGGCCCACGTGCGACGGCGCTGGTCAGCGCGGCGAGCGCGCAGCGCAACGGCACGCCGGGTTCCGCTGATCCGCGACGAGACCGGCGCCGTGCTCGCCGACGCCGCCTACTGGCTGCCGCCCGACGAGACCGCGCGCACCGTCGCGGGCGAGGCCGTCGTCGACGACACGCTGCTCTTCGACGGCGAGGTCACCGGCGTGCGGATCGAACCGATGGCCCACCTGCCCGGGCTGCGGGCCAGGGTGCTGACGGGCCGCATGCGGCCGCGGCGGTGGGTCGCTGGGCGTGCCGCACAGCTCGGCACGACCGGGGTACTGGTGGTTCGCGACGGCGTGAGCGCCACCCGACCGGCGCGTCGGTCGACGTTCTATCGCAACACACAGGGCTGGTTGTCGGTTCGTTGAGTACGGCGGGCAGGAGCGAAGCGACCGGGGGAATTGAAGTAGTTTCGTGTGGTGAGCAATGTCCGTCCGCTGCGCCAGTCGGTGCGCCCCAGCCCGGTGTTTCTGGCGATCGTGGCGATCACGGCGGTCGGAGGTGTGGTCGCCTGGCTGTCCGACGAACCTCGCTCGCCGCTGTCCTACGTCGGCGTGTTCATCTTCGTCGTGTTCGGCTGGTTGGTGTCGCTGTGCCTGCACGAGTTCGGCCACGCCTACACCGCGTGGCGCTACGGCGACCGTGACGTCGAGATCCGCGGCTACCTGACGCTCAACCCGCTGAAGTACTCGAATCCGCTTCTGTCCCTTGGCATTCCGGTGCTCTTCATCGCACTAGGCGGCATTGGCCTACCGGGCGGCGCGGTGTACCTGCGGACCTGGTCGATGAGCAAGCGGCAGCGCACGACCGTCAGCCTCGCAGGCCCGTTCGCCAACGTCGTGCTGGCGGTCCTGCTGCTGAGCATCACGTCTGTGCTGTGGGACCCCGACCACGCCGTGTTCTGGTCCGCGATGGCGTTCCTCGGCTTCCTCCAGGTGACGGCGGTGCTGCTCAACCTGCTGCCCATCCCCGGCCTCGACGGCTACAACGCCCTGGAACCGCATCTCAAACCCGAGACCCAGCGCCAGCTGGCCCCCGTCAAGCAGTGGGGCTTCCTCATCCTGTTCGTCCTGCTCATGGCACCGATGCTCAACCAGTGGTTCTTCTCGGTCGTGCTGTGGTTCGTCGACCTGTCGAACATCCCGGGTGGGCTGGTGGGACTCGGCTCTCAGCTGACCCGGTTCTGGTCCGCCTGGTTCTGACCGCCCTCCGATGAACGCGCGCTGGCCCGTCGCGGTGCGGGCGGCGGTGAGCACCGCGATCCCCGTCGTCATCGGCTCGGCGGCCGGCAACCTCTCCGCAGGCCTGATCGCGACCCTCGGGGCGTTCACGTCGCGCTTCGGCGGGGACCGGCCGTACCTCAACCGTGGAGTGCAGCTGGCCGTGGTGTCGGTGGCGCTGGCTGGCGCGGTCGCGTTGGGCGCCTGGTCCGCCGAGGTGCCGTGGCTCGGTGTCGCCGTCGTCTCGCTGGTGGCCGTCGCCGCGGTGTGGCTGTGCAACGCGCTCGCGGTCGGGCCGCCCGGCGCGTACGTGTTCGCATTGGCCTGTGCCGCCGGGGTGGGCGTCTCGGCAGCCCGCCTGGCGCCGTGGCAGCTCGGCGCGCTGGTGCTGTCAGGCGGCGCCGTCGCGTGGCTGGTCCAGATGGCAGGCGTCGTCCGCGACCGACGGCGTCCGGAGCGGGCCGCGGTATCGGCCGCAGGCGCCGCGGTGGCCGACTACGTCGAGGCGGTCGGCTCGCCCACCGAGACCGTCGCCAGACACCGTGCGGCGACCGCGCTGCACGGTGCGTGGAACGCACTCATCAGCTTCCAGCCCGCGACGCGCTCGGACCACACGCTGCAGGGGCTGCGCGCGGCCAACCACTCGCTGCACGTGCTCTTCGCCGACGCGATGTCGGCCACCGCCGTCGGCGACGGACCCACACCCGACGCTGCCGAGGCCGCCCGTCGCATCGCGGACCTGAAGCTCGCTCCCGAGACGGTGTCGACCAGGGCCACCGACCGGGCTCCGCTCGGCAGGCCCCGTGCCGCCACCCTGCTGCTGCGGGCGCTGCAGCCCGGCTCGCACGTCCGCCACGTGATGATGCGGGTCGCGGTCGCCGCACCGCTGGCCGGGGCCGCCGCGACGGTGCTCGGGATCGGACACGCGTACTGGGCCATCGCTGCCGCGGTCCTCGTCCTGCACCAGGGCGCCGACCGCAGTCGGACGCTGCGCAGGGGCGTCGACCGGCTGACCGGCACCTGGGTGGGACTGGTCCTCGCCGCGGGCATCCTGTGGCTGCACCCCGAGGGCTGGTGGCTAGCCGTGGTCCTGGCGGTGCTGCAGCTGATCATCGAACTGCTGGTGGTCCGCCACTACGGGCTGGCGTCGGTGTTCATCACCGCGGCCGCCCTGACCATCTCGACCGGCAGCCGCCGCGTCGACGTCGGCGACCTGCTGCTGGCACGTGGCAGCGACACCCTGGTCGGTTGCGCGATCGGCGTGGCGGTCTTTCTCGCGATGAGCCGGTTCCAGGAATCCACCCGGCTGATCGACGCCATCGCCGACACCGTCGACGAGGTGGCGGCGACCGTTCCGCACCTTGCCGCCGACACCGCCACGCTGGCCGCCAGGGCCGCGCGCCGAGATCTGCAGCTGGCCACCATCGATCTGCGGGACGCGGCGGACGCCGCCGCGGCCGGTTCGGTGCGGCTGCGCGCCACCGGTGAGCGCCTCGCCCCCGCCGCCGCCGCGGCCGAGCACCTCGCGTACGACACCATCGCCGCATGCTGGGAGATGGACAACCGCGCGCTGGGTCCGCTGCTCGATCCGGAGGATGCGACGGCGTTTCGCGTGCAACTTCGCAGGCTCGCGGTCGCGCTACGCACCGGCGAGACGCCTGCCGCGATCGACGACGCCCCGGCCTTCCTCGCCGCGGACGTGACCGCCCTGTGCGACGCGGTCAGGCAGGTTGGTTAGGCGAGTCCGAGCTCGGCGCGCGCCGACCGGTCGCAGTCGTCGAGAAGGTCGAGGCACCGCTGGTACTCGTCGGTCTCGCCGATGGTGTCGGCGGCGTGGGCCAGCGCGGCCACGCAGCGCAGGAAGCCGCGGTTGGGCTCGTGGGAGAACGGGACGGGGCCGAAGCCCTTCCAGCCGTTGCGGCGCAGCTGGTCGAGACCCCGGTGATACCCGGTCCGCGCATAGGCGTACGCGGTGACCGCCTTGTCGTCGGCGAGGGCCTCCTCGGCCAACGTCGCCCACGCCACGGAGGCCGACGGATGGGCAGCAGCGACGATCGACGGGTTCTCGCCTGCGGCCAGCTCGGCCTCGGCTTCGGGGTCGCCAGGAAGCCGGACCGGGTCGGGGCCCAGCAGATCGCCCATGTGAGTCATGAGGCCATTGTGCCGTGCGCATTCCACGCGGCCGCCTCCAGGCTTCACCGGGGTCGGGTGGCTAAGCTCTGCAGTAGTCACGAGGGAGGACTGAGGCACGAATGTCGAACCCATCCGGGACGGACGAGAACAACGAGCCGGTCGCGGACGATGCGTCCTCACCCGAGACCGAGGTGATCGACCCGACCACCCTGGCGGCGGCCGCGGAGGCCGAACAGCCCGAACGCCGGTTCACGGCACCGTCGGGCATGGACGCGGGCAAGACCCAGATCATCGAAACCGCCCCAGAGCCCGCCACCGAGATCTTCGCCGCGCCGCAAGCCGGACCCGTTGCACCGCAACAGATTCCCGGCCGCATCGACCCGCCGAAGCAGCCGCGCCGCAGTCGTAGCTGGGGCTGGGTGATCGCCCTGGTACTCGTCATCGCCGCGCTGGCCGCCGTCGCCATCCTCGGCACCGTGCTGCTCACCCGCGACGACAAGGCCGCGGCGTCGCGCGAGGACATGGTGCGCACGACGATCCAGAACTTCGACACCGCCATCCAGAAGGGCGATCTCTCGACGCTGCGCACCATCACGTGCGGCGAGACGGCCGACAGCTACATCCGCTACGACGATAAGCAGTGGAAGGACATCCACTCGCGGGTGGCTGCGGCCAGGCAGTACCCGATCGTCGCCAGCATCGACGAGGTGGTCGTGCACGACACCCACGCCGAGGCGAACGTCACCTCGTTCATGGCGTTCGATCCGTCCACCCGCTCGACGCGGAGCTTCGATCTGGAGTTCCGCGACGAGCAGTGGAAGATCTGCCAAGCCCCGCAGTAATCGGGCGGGTGGTCAGCCTGCGGTGACGGAGCGCCCGCTGCTGTGCAGGTCGTTGCACGCCTCGACGACGCGCTCGGACATCGAGGCCTCGGCCTTCTTCAGGTAGCTGCGCGGGTCGTAAACCTTCTTGTTGCCGACCTCGCCGTCGATCTTCAGCACACCGTCGTAGTTGGTGAACATGTGCCCGGCGAGTGGACGGGTGAAGGCGTACTGCGTGTCGGTGTCGACGTTCATCTTCACCACGCCGTACTTCAGCGAGTCCTCGATCTCCGACTTCAGCGAGCCGGAGCCACCGTGGAAGACGAAGTCGAACGGCTTGCTGCCCGCAGGCAGTCCGAGCTTGGCCGTCGCCACCTCCTGGCCTTGCTTGAGCACCTCGGGCTTGAGCTTGACGTTGCCGGGCTTGTACACGCCGTGCACGTTGCCGAACGTCGCGGCGAGCAGGTACTTGCCGTGCTCGCCCGCGCCGAGCGCGTCGATGGTCTTCTCGAAGTCCTCGGCGGTGGTGTAGAGCTTGTCGTTGATCTCGGCCTCGACGCCGTCCTCCTCGCCACCGACGACGCCGATCTCCACCTCGAGGATGATCTTGGCCTCGGCCGCGAGCTTGAGCAGTTCCTTGGCGATCTCGAGGTTCTCGTCGATCGGCACCGCGGAGCCGTCCCACATGTGCGACTGGAACAGCGGGTTCTGCCCCTTGGCGACGCGCTCGGCCGAAATGGCCAGGAGCGGGCGGACGTAGGTGTCCAGCTTGTCCTTGGGGCAGTGGTCGGTGTGCAGCGCGACCGTGATGTCGTACTTGGCCGCGACCACGTGGGCGAACTCGGCCAGCGCGACGGCGCCGGTGACCATGTCCTTGACGCCCAGACCCGACGCGAATTCGGCTCCGCCGGTGGAGAACTGGATGATGCCGTCGCTCCCCGCGTCGGCGAATCCCTTGATCGCGGCGTTCACCGACTCCGAACCGACGCAGTTGATGGCCGGGAACGCGAAGGAGTGCTCCTTGGCACGGGCCAGCATCTCGGCGTAGACCTCAGGAGTAGCGATGGGCATTGGGTTTCCTCTCGGGTTCTGCGCTTCGACGTTCCTGGCAGTATCTCAACAACGGCCTCTCGGCGATACCTCAGGGCTAGACCGTCAGCACCACCCGGTAGTGCGCCTTGCCGGAGTTCATCCTCTCGAAGGCGTCGGCGGCCTCGGACAGTGGCCGTTCCTCGATGACCGCCCGCACGCCGGTCTGCAGCGCGAAGTGCATGGTCTCCTCCACGTCGCGCGAGGTGCCCGACGGGTGACCGGTCACCGAAAGGCCGGAGTTGATCAGGTCGAGCGGGCTGATCGGCAGCGGCTCCGGGGTGACGCCGACGGTCACCAGTTCACCCTCCGGCCCGAGACCTCCGACGGTGTCCGCCATCGCGTCCGAGGCCGCTGCCGTGGCAAGCACGACGGCCGCTCCGCCGAGCCGCTTGAGTTCGGCGGCGACGTCGGAGGCGCTGGAGTCGATGTAGTGGTGGGCGCCGAGTTCCTTGGCGGCGGCCTCCCGCTCGGCGCCGCGTGCGATCGCGACGGTCTCGAAGCCCATGGCGCGCGAGAACTGCACCCCGAGGTGGCCGAGACCGCCGATGCCGAGCACCGCGACGAGATCACCCGCCTTGGCCCGCGTCTTGCGCAGCCCGTTGAAGGTAGTGACACCCGCACAGCCCATCGGTGCGGCCTCGGCGAACGAGAACCCCTCGGGGATGCGCGCGAGGGCCGTCTCCGGCGCGGTCACGGATTCGGAGTAGCCGCCCGGGTAGTGCCAGCTCGGCACCTGCATGCGCTCGCACTGCATGAAGTAGCCGCGGCGACACGGCACGCAGCGATTGCAGTTGCCGCCGAACCATCC
>JAOPUT010000088.1 GCA_025963385.1 Mycobacterium sp. | reverse complement strand
GTCAAGCAGTTCGTTGAGCCGCATCCGGTTCTCGGCGACCAGCGGCACCAGCGATGGCGCACCGGCTGCCTCGGCGATGGCCAAGTGCAGTCGGGAGTCCAGCCTCCGGTAGTCCTCCAGCGCGGCCCCCCTGACGTCCGCCAACCTGGCCCACAACGTCTCGCGCTCGCCGGCGGTCAGCGTGCGGCCCGCCGCCATCCGGGCGGCGCCGACCTCGAGCACCTCGCGCAGCCGCAGCGTGTCGTCGATGTCCGCCCGGCTGAAGCGAACTCCGTCGGCACTTGGGGCGGGCAGCGCGTCGGCGAGGAAGGTGCCGCCGTACCGACCGCGCCGCGACACCAGGTAGCCGGCGTCGGACAACGACTTGATGGCCTCGCGGACCGTGTCGCGGCTGACGCCGAGCCGGGTGGCCAATTCGCGTTCAGGTGGTAGCGATTCACCGGGCTCGAGCACACCGAGGCGGATGGTCTCGAGCAGCCTGCCGACGGTGTCCTCGAAGGCGTTCCCCAGCCGTACCGGACGCAGCAGCGCCTCGCTGGCGGGCTGCTGCGGATCCGGTGCGGGAGAGGTCATGGTCGGGGCCGGCCCTTACAGCGGCGTGACGTAGTGGCCGGTGATGCCGCCGTCGACCAGGAACGTCGACCCGGTGATGAAGGACGCATCGTCGCTGGCGAGGAACGCGACCGCGGCGGCGAGTTCGCCGGGTTCGGCGAACCGCCCCATCGGCACGTGTATCAGGCGACGCGCGGCGCGCTCCGGATCCTTGGCGAACAGCTCCTGCAACAGCGGGGTGTTCACCGGCCCCGGGCACAGGGCGTTGACCCGAATACCTTGGCGGGCGTACTGGATTCCCAGTTCGCGCGACATCGCGAGCACGCCGCCCTTGGAGGCGGTGTACGAGATCTGCGAGGTGGCGGAGCCGTTCACCGCCACGAACGACGCGGTGTTGACGATCGACCCCTTCTGCGCGGGCACCATGTGGCGCAGCGCGGCCTTGCAACAGAAGAAGACGGACTTGAGGTTGATGTCCTGCACGCGGTCCCATGCGTCGATACCGGTGACCTCGATCAGGTCGTCCTCCGGCGGACTGATGCCCGCGTTGTTGAAGGCGATGTCCACCGAGCCGTGAGCCTCGAAGGCGGTGTCGAACAACGCATCCACGGCCACCTGGTCCGAGACGTCGACCGGCACGAACGTACCGCCAAGGTCGTCCGCCACCGTCTTACCGGTGGCGGGGTCGATGTCGCCGATGACGATCGTCGCTCCCTCGGCCCGCATCCGCTTGGCCGTCGCGAGCCCGATGCCGCTGGCGCCGCCGGTGATGACGGCGACCTTGCCTGCGAGCCGCTTGGTCAGATCCATCTAGAGTTCTCCAATCGCAAAGAAGACGTTCTTGGTTTCGGTGAAGTGCAGTGGCGCATCGGGACCCAGCTCGCGGCCCAGGCCGGATTGTTTGAAGCCACCGAACGGAGTGTTGTAGCGGACCGACGAGTGCGAGTTCACCGACAGGTTGCCGGACTCCACCCCCCGCGACACCCGCATCGCCCGTGACAGGTTGTCGGTCCAGATCGACCCGGACAGGCCGTAGGGGCTGTCGTTAGCGAGTTCGATCGCGTCGGCCTCGTCCTCGAACGGCAGCACGGTGACGACGGGCCCGAAGATCTCCTCGGTCACCGTGCGATCGGTGCGCTGGGGGGTGAGAACCGTTGGGGGGAACCAGTACCCAGGCCCGGACGGAGCTGAACCGCGGAAGGCGACCGGCGCGTCGTCAGGAACGTACGACGCCACGGTGTCGTAGTGCGGTCGCGACACCAGCGGGCCCATCTCGCTGTCTCGAGAGGCCGGATCACCGACGACGAGCCCCTTCACCGCAGGCTCGAGCAGCTCCATGAACTTGTCGTAGACGTTGCGCTGGACCAGGATTCGGCTACGAGCGCAGCAGTCCTGACCCGCGTTGTCGAACACGCCGTAGGGCGCGGTGGCGGCCGCCTTCTCCAGATCGCAGTCGTCGAAGACGATGTTCGCGCTCTTGCCGCCCAACTCCAGCGTCACCCGCTTCACCTGCTGCGCGGCACCCGCCATCACCTTCACGCCAACCTCGGTCGAGCCCGTGAAGACGATCTTGCGGACGTCGGGGTGACTGATGAAGCGCTCCCCCACCACCGAACCCTTGCCGGGCAGCACCTGGAACAGGCCGTCGGGCAGGCCCGCCTCACGTCCGAGTTCGGCCAAGCGCAGGGTGGTCAACGGAGTGATCTCGGCCGGCTTGACCAGCACCGCGTTGCCCGCGGCGAGCGCGGGCACGAAGCCCCAGGAGGCGATCGTCATCGGGAAGTTCCACGGCGCGATCACGGCGACGACGCCGAGCGGCTCGTTGAACGTGACGTCGATGCCACCGGCGACCGGAATCTGCTTGCCCGACATCCGCTCCGGGCTGGCCGAGTAGAACTGAAGCACGTCGCGGACGTGCGTGGCCTCCCACTCCGCGTTGCCGATCACATGCCCGGAGTTGGCCACCTCCAAGGCCGCCAACTCATCGACGTGGGCGTCGACCACAGCGGCGAATGATCGCAACGCCGCGGCCCGCTCGGCGGGGGCGAGCCTGGCCCACCGCTTCTGCGCGGACCTCGCGCGCGCGACCGCATCGTCCACCGCGGGGACGTCGAGCTGCTCGACGGTGCGCAGCACCTCCTCCGTCGACGGGTTGATCAGTTTCGACGTGCTACTGGTCACGCTGTATTCCTCTCCCGTGTGATCTGCTTGTTGCCCAAGGCGTACGCCGCAGCCGCTTCGACGACACCGGCGAAGAGACGCAGATCGTCGAGCCGTTCCTCGGGGTGC
>JAOPUT010000060.1 GCA_025963385.1 Mycobacterium sp. | reverse complement strand
GGCGGTCAACCGGTGTACGTGAAGGTTGCAGGCCAGGACACCGGGCGGTGCGCGCCGAGATGAAGTCCTTCACCGAACGCAACCATCTGACCATCGGCGTGGTCGGCCTGGCCCTCGTCGCCGCCGTCGTGGTGGGAGCACTGAACTACCAGAGACTTCCATTTCTCTATCAGGCCAAGACCTACTCGGCGTACTTCGCCGACGCCGGAGGCCTACTCAGTGGCGCCGGAGTTCAAGTGTCCGGATTCCCCGCCGGCAAAGTCTCCGACATCGAACTCGACGGAAACCAGGTGCGCGTCACCTTCACCATGGACGGCAACGTCCACATGGGTGAGTCCACGGAAGCCGCGATCAAGACCAAGAGCCTGCTGGGCACCAAGGTGCTCGAAGTCGTGCCCCGCGGCAACGGCGTGCTTCGCGGTCCGATCCCGCTGAGCCGCACCGTATCTCCCTATCAGCTGCCCGACGCGCTAGCCGACTTGTCCCGCACGATCAGCGGCGTTGACACCAACCAGCTCTCGGACTCGTTGTCGACGCTGGCCCACACCTTCTCCGACACTCCCGAGGACCTGCGCAACGCCGTGCAAGGCGTGACGCGGTTCGCCGCGACCATCGACACCCGCGACGCGCAGCTGCGCACGCTGCTCGACAACGCGGCCAAGGTGACCGGCGTTCTGGCCAAACGTACCGACCAGATCGTCGCGCTGGTCCACGACACCAACGCTCTGTTGGCACAGCTGCAGACGCAAAGCGCTGCACTGGACCACATCTGGACCAACATCTCGGCGGTCTCCCAACAGCTGAAGGCGTTCATCGGAGAGAACAAGCAGCAGCTTCGTCCGGCCCTGGACAAACTCAATGGGGTTCTGACCATCGTCGACAACCGCAAAGGACAGCTGCAGAAGGCGGTCAAGCTGCTCAACAAGTACGCCCTGTCATTGGGAGAGTCGGTATCCTCCGGACCGTTCTTCAAGGCCTACGTCGCCAACCTGTTACCGGGCCAGTTCGTTCAACCGTTCATCGACGCGGCCTTCTCCGACCTGGGACTCGACCCCCATACGCTCGCACCGTCGCAGCTATCGGACCCGCAAACCGGCCAGCCCGGAACACCACCACTGCCCATGCCCTACCCGCGAACCGGCCAGGGCGGCCCGCCAGCGCTCAACGTGCCCGACGCCATCACCGGTCAACCCGGCGATCAGCAGTGCGGCCCGCCCGGGGTGCCGCTGCCCGGGCCCGGTTGCTATCCGTACCGCGAACCGCTGCCCGCGCCGCCGCCAGGCGGGCCGCCGCCGGGTCCACCCGCCAGCTCGGCGCCGGAACCGTCACCCACGCCGGTGTACGTGCCGGCACCTGGTGAGCCCGCGCCGCAGTCCGGGAGTCAGCCATGACAAGGCATCCGAAATGGGTCCGCATCGGGCTGGCCGCCACCCTGGCGGTGGTCCTAGTCGCCGGGCTGGTCGTGGCCATCCGTGGTTTGGATCGCGCGGGACGGACCTGGGTGACCGCCTACTTCGACAACAGCAACGCACTGTTCGCCGGAGACGACGTCCGCATCCTGGGTGTACCAGTCGGCAAGGTCGACTCCATCGAACCGCAGCCGCAACGCGCCAAGGTGACCTTCTGGATCGACGACAAATATCGGGTGCCGGCCGACGCCAAGGTCGTGATCCTCTCACCGCAACTGGTCACCGGGCGCGCGATCCAGCTCACCCCGGCCTATACCAGCGGACCCGTCATGAACTCCGGAACGGTCGTCTCGCAGGACCGTACGGCCGTTCCCGTGGAATGGGACGACATCCGGGTCCAGCTGCAACGCATCACCAAGTTGTTGCAACCGATACAACCCGGAGGGGTCAGCACCCTGGGCGAGGCGATCAACACCGCTGCGGACAATCTGCGCGGTCAAGGAAGCAACATCCGCGACGCGATCGTCAAACTGTCCCAGGCGATCTCGGTGCTCGGCGATCACAGCAGCGACATCTTCTCGACCTTCAAGAATCTGTCCACACTGGTCACGGCGCTGCACGACAGTGCTGACGTCCTGGAGCAGCTCAACGGGAATTTGGCATCGGTGACCTCGGCGCTCGCCGACGGCCCCGACAAGGTCGGCAAGGCCGCCGAAGACCTCAACAGCGTCATCGGGGACGTCAAGGACTTCGTCGCCGACAACCAGGACGCGATCGGGACGACGTCGGACAAATTGTCGTCCATCAGCACCGCGCTGGTGGGCAGCCTCGACGACATCAAGCAAACCCTGCACATCGCGCCAGACACGATTCAGAACTTCTACAACATCTATGAACCCGCCAACGGATCACTCACCGGCGCCCTGGCGGTCAACAACTTCGCCAACCCCGTGCAGTTCCTGTGCGGAGCGATCCAGGCGGCCTCACGGTTGGGCGGTGAGCAATCAGCCAAGCTATGCGCCCAATACCTGGCTCCCATCGTCAAGAACCGCCAAATCAACTTCCCGCCCATCGGCGAGAATCTCCTCATCGGCGCCCAGGCACGACCCAACGAGGTCACCTACAGCGAGCCCTGGATGCGACCCGACTTCGTACCACCGGCGGCCCCGCCACCACCACCGGCGCCGTTGGCGGCCGAAGCACCCGCCCCGGCCGACGGGGCGTCCGTCGCGGTCAGCACCGATCCCGGTGCGGGTCTGCCCGGGCTGATGGTGCCGTCCGGAGGTGGATCATGAACCGTGGCAACAGCATGCGACGGGCCGTGACGGCCCTCGCGGCCATCGTGTGTCTGCTGGCGACGTCCGGCTGCAGTCTCAGCGAATGGCATGGCCTGAACTCCCTGCCGATGCCCGGGACGAAGGGTGGCGGGCCCGGTTCCTTCCAAATTCAGGCACAGATGCCCGACGTCAACAACATCCAGCCGAACTCACGGGTTCGCGTCGCCGACGTCACCGTGGGCACCGTCACCAAGATCGAGCGCCAAGGCTGGCACGCGCTGATCACGATGCGCCTGGACGGAAACGTCGACCTGCCCGAAAACGCCACCGCCAAGATCGGGTTGACCAGCCTGCTCGGCTCACTACACATCGAGTTGGCGCCCCCCAAGGACGACCCACCGCAGGGCCGCCTCCACGAAGGGTCGCTCATTCCGCTGGCCCATGGCGCCGCCTACCCCAGCACCGAACAGACCCTGGCCGCACTGTCGATGGTGCTCAACGGTGGCGGCCTGGGCCAAGTACAAGACATCACCGAGGCGTTCAGCACGGCCTTCCGCGGCCGCGAGCAGGATCTGCGCGACCTCATCGGTCAGCTCGACACCTTCGCCGGCGTCCTCAACGATCAATCGTCAGACATCATCGCCGCCACCGACAAGCTCAACGAGCTCGCGGGCAAGTTCGCCGCGCAGCAACCCGTGCTGGACCGCGCCCTGACCGCCATCCCCGACGCGTTGGCCGAACTCAACGACGAGCGCTCGAATCTAGTCGAGGCCGCCGACAAGCTCGGCAAATTCGCCGCGCTCACCACCGACACCGTCAATCAGTCCAAGGACAATCTGGTCAAAATACTGCGGAACGCGGGGCCGGTGCTGGAATCACTGGCCAACGCCGGTCCGAGCCTGACCCGAGCGCTGAGTCTGATTGCCACCTACCCCTTCCCCAACGAAACCATCGAGAAGTGGCAACGCGGCGAGCAAGCCAACCTGACCGCCATCATCGACCTAACGCTGAGCCGCATCGACGCTGGCGTGTTCACCGGGACGCGGTGGGAGGGCAACCTCACCGAACTGGAATTGCAATGGGGACGCACCATCGGCCAGTACCCCAGCCCCTACACCGCGGCCAACCCGCTAGTTGCTCCATATCACTGGGATCAAGGACCGTAGATGCGACTACATGGACGACTGAAGTTTCAATTGGCGCTGTTCACCGTGATCGCGTTGGTGGCGGTGGCGTTGATGGGCCTGCACTTCATGAAGCTGCCCGCGATGCTGTTCGGCGTCGGGAGATACACCGTCACCGTGCAACTTCCGCAGACCGGGGGCCTCTACAGCGGAGGCAACGTCACCTACCGCGGTACCGAAGTGGGCCGGGTGGAATCAGTCGGGCTCACCCCAACCGGGGTGTCCGCCCAGCTCTCCTTGAAATCGGGCATCGACATCCCCTCGGACCTCAAAGCCGAAGTGCACAGCGTGTCGGCGATCGGTGAACAGTACGTCGCACTGCTTCCGCGCGGTGATGGACCGCCGTTGAAGAACGGTGACGTCATCCCCTTGGCCGAGACCTCCGTGCCCCCCGACATCAACCAACTTCTGGCCGCCGCCAACAACGGACTGCAGGCGATTCCGCACGACAACCTCAAGACCGTGGTCGACGAGTCCTACACCGCGGTCGGCGGTCTCGGGCCGGAACTGTCCCGAATCGTCAGAGGCACATCGACTCTGGCCATCGACGCGCGGACGAACCTGGATTCGTTGACCGCGTTGATCGACCAGGCCAAACCGGTGCTCGATTCGCAGACCAACACCTCTGACGCCATCCAGGCGTGGGCGGCGCACACCGCCGCGGTCACCAGCCAGCTCAAGAACCACGACCAGGCCGTCGCCGGCGTGATCATCAAGGGCGGCCCGGCTGCCGCGCAGGTCCGTCAACTCATCGACCGCCTGCAACCCACCCTGCCGGTCTTGATGGCCAATCTCGTCAGCGTCGGCCAGGTCGCCTTGACCTATCGAGACGACCTCGAACAACTGCTGGTGCTGTTTCCGCCAGCGGTATCGGCCTTGCAGGCCGGAATCATCGCCAACATGAACACCAAGCAGCCCTACAAGGGCCAGTACCTGAGCTTCAACCTCAACGTGAACCTGCCACCGCCATGCACCACCGGATTCCTGCCGGCACAACAGCAACGGGCACCCACCTTCCAGGACGCCCCCGAACGTTCTGGCGATCTCTACTGCCGTGTCCCGCAAGATTCACCCTTGAACGTACGAGGTGCTCGCAACATCCCGTGTGAAACGGTGCCCGGCAAGCGCGCGCCGACGGTCGCCATGTGCGAGAGCAATGAGCAATACGTGCCCCTCAACGACGGCTTCAACTGGAAGGGCGACCCCAACTCGACCCTCACAGGCCAAGACATCCCTCAACTGCCGCCCGGATCCCCACCCGCGGCCGCGCCACCGGGACCCGCCCCACCGCCCATCGCCGCCGCCCAATACGACCCCGCCACCGGATCCTTCATGGGCCCAGACGGGCATCAGTACACCCAGGCCGACCTGGCCAACGGCGCTCACCCCCACAGCTGGCGAGACCTGCTGGTTCCGCCGAAACCCAACTGAGCCCACATGATCGACAACCCACGGGTACCTGGAAGAGAAGGTGAATCATGGATCCCAACCCCGATTACGATGCCAGCGACGAAGTCGAGTACTTCTTCAACTGGCTGCCCTGGGCGCTGCGCGGTGTCTATCCACCACCGGCCTATCCACCCGTCTGAACAACTACGACCGCACGCCCACGAAAGCATCCGCCAAGCCAGTTCTGCGGTCAGTGAGCGTGCATCTCGAACATCAACCGACACCTGGGGACAGACCATGATGAGAATGGGGATCACCGCCTGGCGGGCCGTGCTGGTGGCCGTTCTGGGCATGTGCCTGTGCAACGCGACGGCCCAGGCCGCGGACGTGGAATACCTCATGGTGCCCTCGGCGGCGATGGGACGCAACATCCCGGTGGCCTTCCATGCTGGCGGCCCGCACGCGGTGTTCCTGCTCGATGCCTTCGACGCCGCTCCCGATGTCAGTAACTGGGTGACCGCAGGCAATGCGATGAACACCCTTGCGGGCAAGGGCATCTCGGTAGCCGCGCCCGCGGGAGGCGCGTGGAGCATGTACACCGACTGGGAAGCCGACGGCAGCAGGCAGTGGGACACCTTCCTGTCCCAGGAGTTGCCCGACTGGCTGGTCGCCAACAAGGGCCTGGCGCCCGGGGGGCACGGCGTCGTCGGTGCCGCGCAAGGTGGCTACGGCGCCTTGGCGCTGGCGACGTTTCACCCCGACCGGTTCCGCTACGCCGGCTCCATGTCGGGGTTCTTGACGCCCGAGCAGACGACGTTCAACGGTGCGATCACCGCAGGGATGGCGCAATTCGGTGCGGTGAACACCCAGGCAATGTGGGGGGCGGCCCAGTTGGGTCGCTGGAAGTGGCACGACCCGAACGCGCACGTACAGCTGTTGGTCGACAACAACACCCGGCTCTGGATCTACAGCCCGCAAACACTGACGTGCAGCGACCCCCCGGCCATGATCGGCTACTGCGACCAAGCCCAAGGCAGCAACCGCACCTTCTACACCCACTACCGCACCGTCGGCGGCAGCAACGCGCACATCGACTTCCCCGTGGGGGCCCAACACGACTGGTCGACCTGGGGTCCGCAGCTCGCCGCTATGTCCGGTGACCTAGCTGCGAGCATCAGATAACGGAGGAGGAGCCAACGTGAACCGCGTGAACATGACGGTGAGGGCAGTAGTTCTCGTCCTCGGTGTCCTCGGCGCCCAGACCGTGCTGGCGATCCCCTCCGGGGCCGACCCCTCCGACGATCCCTGCCCGCTGGCGATGTCCCTCATTTGCAGATTCATCCCGACCGCACCCGATCTGGACGGCGACGTCGACCTGACCAAACAACAACCCCCAGCTGATCCTGCCGCACCACCCCCGGACTCACTGCCACCAGCCGACATCTGCGCTCGCGGCTGCATCTAAAGACGAGCCGAAGAACAACTACCGTCGAAGAAGGAGACCGCGCGTGGGTATTGGTATCGAGGTCGAGGGTTTGACGAAGTCGTTTGGGTCCCAGCGAATCTGGGAGGACGTGACGTTCGATCTGCCGGCCGGTGAGGTCAGTGTGTTGCTGGGCCCGTCCGGTACCGGTAAGTCGGTGTTCCTGAAGTCATTGATCGGTCTGCTGCGCCCGGAGCGGGGTTCGATCGTGGTGGATGGCACCAACATCATCGAGTGTTCGTCCAAGGAGCTCTACGAGATTCGCACCCTGTTCGGGGTGATGTTCCAGGACGGCGCGCTGTTCGGCTCGATGAGCTTGTACGACAACACCGCGTTCCCGCTTCGTGAGCACACGAAGAAGAAGGAATCCGAGATCCGTCAGATCGTGATGGAGAAGCTCGACTTGGTCGGTCTGACTGGCGATGAGACCAAGTTCCCGGGTGAGATCTCCGGTGGTATGCGCAAGCGCGCCGGGTTGGCCCGCTCCCTGGTGCTGGATCCCAAGATCATCCTCTGCGATGAGCCGGACTCCGGTCTGGACCCGGTGCGTACGGCCTATCTGTCGCAGTTGTTGATCGACATCAACGCCCAGATCGACTGCACGATCCTCATCGTGACGCACAACATCAACATTGCCCGCACGGTGCCCGATAACATGGGCATGCTGTTCCGCAAGCATCTGGTGATGTTCGGTCCGCGCGAGGTGCTGTTGACCTCGGATGAGCCGGTGGTGAAGCAGTTCCTCAATGGTCGCCGGATCGGTCCGATTGGTATGTCGGAGGAGAAGGACGAGTCGACGATGGCCGAGGAGCAGGCCATGATCGATGCGGGTCACCACGATGGTGGTACCGAGGAGATCGACGGTGTGCCGCCGCAGGTGAACGCCACCCCGGGGATGCCGCATCGGCAGGCGGTGGACCGTCGCCAGGCGCGGGTGCGCGAGATCATGCACACTCTGCCGTCGGCCGCGCAGGAGGCCATTCGCATCGACCTCGAGGGCGCCAACCAGCACAAGACGTCGAGCATGGCCACCAGCAACATCCACGGCGACGGTGACGTTGATCCCACGGCACGCCACCGCGGCGCCGACGAGGAAGCACCCACCGCGTCGATCCCCGTTCAGCAGGAGGTGTAGACCGTGGTGACGCGAGCGTTCGTGACGCACTCAAAGGCACGCAGATCGCCGTCCACGCGTCGGCACCCCCGATCGGCCATGCGGGACGGCGCAGCTGGAAGGGTCGACGTCGAAGCCGAGTTCGAGCGGCTCGTCGCGGGGCTGTCGTCGCTGCTTCGGTCGCAGACGTCCCGACGGCCGGGTGCAGGTAGGGGTCGGGGCGATCCCCGACCCCAGGGGATGGTGAGCCCAGCGATGATTCACGAACGTGCTTTGAGGCTCGTCGACGAGGAAGGCGCACGCGCATTGACCATGCGACGACTCGCCCACGAACTCCAGATCTCCACCCGCACCCTCTACAAGCGTATTGGTAGTCGCGGCGCCCTGATCCGCGACGTCCTGCGGCTGCATGGCTCACGTCTGAGGCTCGATTTCCCCGATACCGGCCCCCTGGAGCTCCGGGCGTGGGCGTGGTGCGTCAGCCTCCGTGAGGCCTTGCGCGCGCATCCTCACCTCACGGAGCTCATGCAGGATGACAGAACGGCGATGCTGCAGGGGACGGTTGGGCAGCTCGTGGAAGCTGCTGTCTCGGAGGGCGTTTCGGGCGATCTGGCAGAACGGTTTTCGTGGTCGTTGGCCAATGTGACCGTCGACGACACGCTTCGAGAATTAGTCAACGGGCCAAACATGACCTGGCCGCCGCAGCCCGCCTCCGACCCGCTGCGAACCGTGCACGGCTTGCTGGGGATGTCCCGACGGATCTCGCGGGGACATCATGCCCGGGGCGTCGAACTCGACGAGGAGACCTCGCACTGATGACTCGGCATCTTCTCGCGCATGACACACACAATCCGACGGCACGGCCGCAGCGCACCGCGCCGAAGGGGCACTCACCGCGAAGCACCCCAAGCAACGGGGAAGAGGCCGTCATCCCGCCCGACGACGACAACGCGCGTGCAGGGGAGCGGAGTCCAACGGTGAACGAGGTCCACCCGTGGCCAGCTGTCTCGGAGCAAATAGCCCGAGAGGTGTTGGCAGCAACCAACACTGGATTCTTGCCCGAGCGAGCGAATGAGCTGCGAGAATGAGGCATCGAATCCCGTTTGCGGTGGTGGTCGTGACCGGCATCGTCGTTGGCGCGGTAGTGCAGACCCCTGCACCGGTGGCGCGCGCTGTGCCGGCACCGGAGGTCGAGTACACCTATGACGTGGTGGTGCGCCGGCATTACGACTTCCCCAACAACGACGCGATCGGGTACGGCTACGGGATCTGCGACAAGGTACGCGGCGGTGAGGGCTACCCGCAGGTCATGAGTGAGGTGAAGGGAGACGTCCTTCCGAACGACGAGTTCGCGGCGAACTATCTGGTTTCCTACGCGGTCGGCATCCTGTGTCCTGAGCAGATCTGGCAGTTGCGGAACTCGGCGGCCCACTATCAGCCGCCGCCAGAGTCCTAGCGGGTGAGGCGCCTTTGAATTCAACACCGAGATTGGGCGATCCTGATCGTGACGCACGACGTCAACGTGACCAGCACGGTGCTCGACAACATGGGTAGGCGCGGGTCGCACTTGTTCAGCATTCGATACCAACTGGCCATCGTCAGCGCCGCTGGTACCGCCCCAGAAGGCGCCGCTCGATCTCTAGCGTGAGCGCAGATCCCTGGCTTCAGCGCTCCCGTCGCCTGGCATGACGGCGATCCAACGGATTTGGACACGTCGACATTCGGATCGCGGGGCGAGTGTTCGCGAACCCCGAGCACCAGCGCCGACGTCAAACTCAGGGCGGTGAAACACCCGCCGCTGGGGGCGCACACACCTACCGACGCGAAGGCACCAAGTTTGATGTATCGCCATCCCCGACGCACCTGTGGAAACGGCAGCGTGGGTGTTTTCGTCGTCGACGTCCTGGGGTACCGGCTCGGGACTCCATTGCGGCCAACGCGAATCGACACCGGCGACGGCATCATCGTCGAGGTCGATGCCGCGTCGCACGACAACATGGTGCTGGTGGAGGTCTCTCCGAATCTGGGACCCCTTCGCGGAAACCAGAACCAGGAAGCTGATCGCCGATGCCTTCAAACTCATCTGGGTGGGTGCGCGACTGAACTCCGCCCGGCTCTTGTTGGCCGTAACGACCATCGAAGCCTACGAATACCTCCGTCGGCCGAATTCATGGCTTTCGGCGGCGCTCACCGATGGCAGAGTCGAGGTCGTCTACATCCGACCGGATTAGACGGCTCTCGAGCGCACCCCGGGTCATCACCAAAATGCTTGCACGACAAATTGACAGGGCGATGCGGGTCTGCGGGCCGACCGTCGGACGATCAGCCCGTCGACGCCCGAATGCCGAGGTGGCACCGGCTCCGACCTGTGGGATCGAACTCGTCGTAGTGCTGGGCTGCGAACCCGTCACCGGTTACGGCCTGCGCACTCGGGGGTGAAGTGTCCACACCGGACCGCATTTGGAAAAACTAGGACATCATAGTAAATTTACTAGGACGTCCTACCACCCGATCAAGGCGAATCCGCCCCGTTGCCGCATCCACACCCGGGGGAACCCTCATGACGACTCAATTGCTGCACTACATCAATGGTGAGCGCACGGCTGGCCAGGGCACACGGACTGCAGACGTGTTCAACCCCAGTACCGGTGAAGTCCAGGCGCAGGTGGTGTTGGCCTCGCCCGCCGACGTCGACGCTGCGGTTGCCATCGCCGTCGATGCCCAGAAGGAATGGGCCGCCTGGAACCCGCAGCGTCGCGCCCGCGTTTTCATGAAGTTCGTGGACCTGGTCGCACAGAACAAGAACGAACTCGCCGAACTGCTCTCGTTGGAGAACGGCAAGACCTTCGAGGACGCACTCGGGGACATCCAGCGCGGCGTCGAGGTCATCGAATTCGCGATCGGCATCCCGCACCTGCTCAAGGGCGATTACACCGCGGGCGCCGGTACGGGCATCGACGTTTACTCCTTGCGCCAGCCCCTCGGGGTCGTCGCCGGCATCACCCCCTTCAACTTCCCCGCGATGATCCCGTTGTGGAAGGCGGGTCCCGCATTGGCCTGCGGTAATGCCTTCATCCTCAAGCCCAGCGAGCGGGACCCCTCGGTTCCCGTCCGTCTGGCCGAGCTGTTCCTCGAGGCCGGGTTGCCAGCGGGCGTGTTCCAGGTGGTGCAGGGCGACAAGGAGGCCGTCGACGCGATTCTGAACCACCCCGACATCCAGGCCGTAGGCTTCGTCGGCAGCTCCGACATCGCCCAGTACATCTATTCGACCGCGGCAGCGAACGGCAAGCGCGCCCAGTGCTTCGGCGGCGCGAAGAACCACATGATCGTCTTGCCCGACGCCGACCTGGACCAGGTCGTGGACGCGCTCATCGGTGCGGGCTACGGCAGTGCCGGTGAGCGGTGCATGGCCATCAGCGTTGCGGTGCCGGTCGGTGAGGAGACCGCAGACCGCCTGCGCGCGCGTCTGATCGAACGGGTCAACGAGCTCCGCGTGGGTCACAGCCTGGATCCCAAGGCTACCTACGGCCCGCTGGTGACCGCGGCGGCGCTCAATCGCGTGCGCGGCTACATCGACGCGGGCGTCGAGGCCGGCGCGGACATCGTCATCGACGGTCGCGATCGAGCCAGTGACGACCTACAGTTCGGTGACGCAAACCTGTCTGGCGGCTACTTCATCGGTCCCACGCTGTTCGACCACGTCACTACTGATATGTCGATCTACACCGACGAGATCTTCGGGCCCGTGCTATGCATCGTGCGCGCCAAGGACTACGACGAGGCCCTGTCGTTGCCGTCGGAGCACGAATACGGCAACGGCGTTGCGATCTTCACCCGAGACGGCGACGCTGCCCGCGACTTCGTCGCCAAGGTGCAGGTGGGGATGGTGGGCGTGAACGTACCGATCCCGGTTCCGGTGGCCTACCATTCCTTCGGCGGCTGGAAGCGTTCCGGCTTCGGTGACCTCAACCAGCACGGCCCCGCCTCGATCCAGTTCTACACCAAGGTCAAGACCGTGACCTCACGGTGGCCGTCCGGTATCAAGGACGGCGCTGAGTTCTCCATCCCGACGATGAAGTAGTCACGTGGACTATTACGGACTGGACGACGACGAACGCGTCATCGCCGAGACAGCGGCCGAATTCGCCAAGAAGCGCATCACGCCTTACTCCTTGGATTGGGATGCTGCCAAGCACTTTCCGGTCGAGGAGATGCGCGCGGCTGCCGAACTCGGCATGGCGGCCATCTACTGCCACGAGGATGCATGCGGCAGCGGGTTGCGACGTCTGGACGGGGTGCGGATCTTCGAGCAGCTCGCGGTCGCGGATCCGGCGGTGGCGGCATTCCTCTCGATCCACAACATGTGCACGTGGATGGTCGACAAGTACGGGACCGCCGAACAGCGCAAGGCGTTGGTCCCGCGGCTGGCGTCGATGGAGCTCATTGCCAGCTACTGCCTCACCGAACCCGGCGCGGGTTCCGATGCAAGTGCTCTGCGCACCAAGGCCGTTCGCGACGGCGACCACTACGTGCTGGACGGCGTCAAACAGTTCATCTCCGGAGCAGGCGTATCCGACGTGTACGTCGTGATGGCACGGACTGGGGGCGACGGACCACGCGGCATCTCGGCCTTCGTCGTCGACAAGGACACGCCGGGGGTCAGTTTCGGTGCCGACGAACACAAGATGGGCTGGAACGCGCAACCCACCGCACAGGTGGTGTTTGAGGGCGCCAGGGTGCCCGTCGACGCCATGTTGGGCGGTGCTGACGGCGAGGGCGCCGGCTTCGCCATCGCGATGAACGGCCTCAACGGCGGACGCATTAACATCGCCGCGTGCTCGCTCGGCGGCGCGCAGGCCGCTTATGGCAAGGCCGTCGCCTACCTGGCCGACCGCGAGGCCTTCGGTATAACGCTGCTCGACGAGCCGACCATCCGGTTCACCCTTGCCGACATGGCCACCACACTGGAGTCATCACGGAACCTGTTGTGGCGAGCGGCTTCCGCGCTCGACGACAACCACCCCGACAAGGTCGAACTGTGCGCCATGGCCAAGCGCTACATCACCGACGCCTGCTACAACGTCGCCGACCAGGCCCTGCAGTTGCACGGCGGCTACGGCTACCTTCGGGAGTACGGAGTGGAGAAGATCGTCCGCGATCTTCGCGTACACCGCATCCTCGAGGGCACCAACGAAATCATGCGCGTGGTGATCGGGCGAGTAGAGGCCGCCCGGGCCCGCGCGACCGCGTAACACCGGAAGGACGGTAAATGACGGCACTGGCGACGATCGCATTCCTCGGACTGGGCAACATGGGCGGCCCGATGGCGGCCAATCTCGTCGCGGCCGGACATCCAGTGCGGGGCTTCGACCTCGTACCCGCCCTCAAGTCGGCCGCAGAGAGGACGGGCGCCAAGATCTTCGACAGCGGGACCGAGGCCGCCGCCGAGGCGGACGTCGTCATTACCTCGCTGCCCAACGGCGCCATCGTCAAGACCTGCTACGCCGAGGTGCTTCCCGCCGCCAAGCCGGGCACGCTCTTCATCGACACGTCCACCATCTCGGTCGAGGAAGCGCGCTTCATCAACGCCAAGGCGGCCGAACGCGGTTTCGCGCAGATCGACGCGCCGGTGTCCGGTGGTATCAAGGGTGCCGCCGCGGGTACGTTGGCGTTCATGGTGGGCGGTGACGACGACGCCGTCGAACGGGCCCGGCCCGTACTGAAACCCATGGCGGGCAGAATCATTCACTGCGGTGGCTCGGGCAACGGTCAAAGCGCCAAACTGTGCAACAACATGGTCCTTGCCGTACAGCAGATCGCCATCGGCGAGGCGTTCGTCTTGGCCGAGAAATTGGGACTGTCGGCGCAGTCACTGTTCGACGTGGTCACCGGGGCCACGGGCAATTGCTGGTCGGTACACACCAACTGCCCCGTGCCCGGACCAGTGCCCGCGTCACCGGCCAACAACGACTTCACACCGGGCTTCGCGACGGCCTTGATGCACAAGGACCTCGGGCTGGCGATGGCCGCAGTGGACTCCACCGGGTCGACGGCGCCGGTGGGCACCCACGCCGCGGAGATCTACGCGAAGTTCGCAATTGACAACTCCGACAAGGACTTCAGCGCCGTCATCGAACAGATCAGCAACGGTAAGCCAGTCCACAGCCAAATTCCAGCCGCAACCCGCTGAAGACGAGGTAGCGAACGTTGACCCTCGAGGACGATCAGATACTCACGCGCGTCGAAGGGGCCGTCGGCTTCGTGACGTTGAACCGCCCCAAGGCAATCAACGCACTCACGCACACGATGGTGACGACGCTGTTGGACGTCCTCACCGCGTGGGCGCACGACACCCGTATCACTGCCGTAGTACTCGACGGCGCCGGTGATCGAGGCCTGTGCGCCGGAGGAGACGTCGTCGCGATCTACCGCAGCGCCCGCGACGACGGGTCCGCCGCACGGCAGTTCTGGTGGGACGAGTACCGACTCAACGCGTTCATCGCTGCTTATCCCAAGCCCTACGTATCACTCATGGACGGCATCGTGATGGGTGGCGGCGTCGGCGTCGCCGCACACGGCAACGTCCGCGTCGTCACGGGCACATCGCGAATCGCCATGCCCGAGGTCGGGATCGGCTTCATCCCCGACGTCGGTGCTACTTACCTGCTGTCGCACGCGCCAGGGCAGACCGGTTTGCACGTCAGCCTGACCGGCGCGCCGTTCACCGGCGCCGACGCAATTGGACTCGGTTTCGCCGACCATTACGTGCCCAAAGGTGAGCTGGCTGCCTTCATCGCGACCCTCGTTGCCGGCGGCGTCGACGCGGCGTTGCGCACACATGCCACGGACCCGCCACGCAGCGAACTCGCACAACAGCACTGGATCGACGAATGCTATGACCGCCCGACGATTGGTGACATCGTCGCCGCACTGCGCAGCCACCCCGAAAAGGATGCCAACGACGCAGCCGACCTCATCGCCAGCCGCTCCCCAATCGCCTTAGCGGTGACATTGCACTCAGTCCGTAGCGCCGCCAAGCTCGGCAGCCTCGAACACGTTCTGGTGCAGGAATATCGAACGTCATGCGCAGCACTGAAATCTCTCGACCTCGTCGAAGGCATCCGCGCCCAACTCATCGACAAGGACCGCAACCCGCAGTGGTCGCCAGCGTCGGTCACCGCCATTCCGCCAGAAGCCGTCGCTGCCTACTTCACGCCACTCGAGGTCGACCTCACGTTCCCAAGCGGCTCCTCCTAGCACCATCGCCGGTATATGACCTTTGGCCGTCCGGCCGCTGCACGTGTCGCCACTGGACGCCATCTACGAGTGCGTTCCGGTCGCTACGGCGTCGTCGATGCGTCGCCAATACGTGTGCGCAGACGCGGACACTTTCATCTCACCTTGGGGGATTGTTCACGTGAACCCCGCCTCCTCGTTCTCACGAACGCGACGGCTAGAACCCTGCGCCGTGCACCTCGTGGCCGGGCTTGCCGGCGCCGAGACCGCGGTAGGCGTCCTCGGCAGTGGCGCCATGGTTGACGACGCCGTCGACCTCCCGCGCGATCGGCATTGAGAGGCTGTGCCTTTCCGCGAATTCCATGATTACGCTCGCCGCGTTCACTCCCTCCGCCACCTGGCTCGTGGACGCGATGGCCTCGTCGATCGACTTGCCCGCGCCTAACTGCTCACCGACGTGCCGGTTGCGGCTGTGCTGGCTGGTGCTTGTGACGATCAAATCACCCATTCCGGCCAGGCCGGCGAAGGTGTCGCGGTGGCCACCCATCGCCTCGCCCAATGTCGACATTTCGCGCAGCGCACGGGCAATCACCATCGCCCGCGTATTCTCCCCGATGCCAAGCGAGTACCCCATGCCGACGGCTATGGCATACACGTTCTTCAACGCACCCGCCATCTCCACGCCGACAACGTCGTCGGTGGTGTAGGTCCGGAATCGCTGGGTTCGGAACAGGTTTGCCAGGTTCGCGGCGAGATTCTGATCGGGCATCGCGAGCACCGCTGCGGCGGCGTACCCCGCGGCCACCTCTCGTGCAATGTTCGGCCCGGCCAGAATGCCCGCCGGATGACCGGGCAGTACCTCGTCCACTATCTGACTCATCCGGTAATTCGTGCCCTGCTCAAGACCCTTCACCAGCGACACCACCGGCACCCACGGTCGCAACTCCCTAGCCAGCTCGGTGAGTACGCCTCGGAAGCCGTGCGATGGCACGCCCATCACGATCACGTCGGCACAGTCGGCTGCCTCCGAGAAGTCGGTAGTGGCGCGCAGCGTGTTGCTCACTTCGACGTCAACGCCGAGATAGCGACTGTTGCGGTGGTTCTCGTTGATGTCTTGCGCCGTCTCCTCCGAGCGCACCCACTGCACGGTGGATCCCCGGCGAGCGCAGATGGACGCCACGGTCGTGCCCCAAGAGCCACCGCCAAGGACGACGACGCGTGGCTGGCGTTGAACAGCAGTCATACAACGCCATCCTCGCCGATGCGACCGGCACAGGCCTCTCCCGAACGAGGCACATTCCGCCTGTCCTCCGCGTGTCAGCCGCCCTCCGGTGAACAGGCCCTCGCCACGATCAGCGTCGAACGGCCATCCGGGATCGCCGACCACCAACCGGAATCGGCGACCGATGCGGCCAACGTAGTGACGCCTTGGCGCTCTGCTACGAGTCGGTGACGCAGGTCGACGGGTGCGTCGTCGCGTCGAACCACGCGACCCCGGCTCCAGGGTCGATGCGTCGCACGCGGCTGTCGAGTCCATATCCGAGGTCCGCCATCTTCAACGATTGCCGACGCATGCCCGTGTCGGCGGCATCCCGCGGCCTGCACGGGATCGGCGTCCCCTCGCATGCGATCAGCCACGCTGGGGCTCAACGCCACCGCTTTGCGTCAGAACACGTGGCGGCATGGAGAGATTGGTGGCTCGCCGCTGGCGGTGGTCGCCCATGAGGCGCACGTCTCAACCATCGTCTTTTGGCGATTCAGCCCCGATCCGCGGCAGGCCGAGGCTTCCGGGGAAAGCGGGCTGCCCACGTTTCGCTTGCCACACCGGAGACGCCGATGACGTAGGCGATGGTGTGGTACCACCCCGCGGTGACGGCGAGTTCGAGGATCTGGCTGTCATCGAAGTGCGCGCGCAGTTCGGCGAACAGAACATCGGACGCCGTACTGCTGTGGTGGAGCTCGTCGGCTAGCCGAATGACACTGCGTTGTTGGGGGTTCCAGCAGCCGTCCTCTGGTCGGCCGTGCACGGTGGAGTAGAGATGCTCTTCGGTAAGTCCGAGCGGCCGCCCAAATGCCACTGCGTGCACGCCCCATTCGTACTCTGCCGCACACAGCGCGCAGGTGCGGGCGATCATCCCTTCCCGCAGCAGGGGGTCGATGAGCCGGCTGGTCAGGATGCCCGCTCCCAGCGGACGCATCCGCGCCGCGAGCTCGGGGTGCACGGCCAGCGTCCGAAACAGCGCCAGTGGGGCCACGCCCGAGCGCGGAGGCATCCACCTGGCCAGCAGCTGCTCGATATCGGGTGCATACGGCGGTTCGAGTGGGGCGATGCGGATGGGATGGGACATCGGCGACTCATTGCTCTGAATATCAGAGCAATGACGTTATCGCTCCGATCTCCGGAGCGCAAGGCGTGGTGATCAACCCGTCGGCGATCGCTGGGATAGTCTGCGGTGATGGCGCACGCGGGTGGCGAGCCGATCATGGAACTGCTCGAACTTCTGGGTCGACGCTGGGCCATGCGCATCATCTGGGAGTTGCGAACCGATGCCTTGACGTTCCGTCAGCTGCAGCACGGGTGTGAACGAGTCTCCGCAACGGCACTCAACAGCAGGCTGCACGAACTGCGCGACGCGGGAATCATCGAGAACGGCGCCCACGGGTACCAGCTCTCCGGGGAGGGTCGGCGATTGGTGCAAGCCTATGAGCCGCTGCGGATTTGGTCGCAGCGATGGGCCCGTCGCCGCGACCGCCGCTCGGCCCGCGCCTAGCGGCGCTCCGGCCAGTCGCGTCCGATGTCCCCGCTAAGCTTGGTTGAAGGGCGTCGACGCGGTGATCACCTACGTCCAGGTCTGTCGATGGCCGTGCCGTGTACGGGGCGTCCACCGGCCCGTGTCCCGGATCGCCTCCCCCGGCACCACCGCGCTACGCGTTGCGAACGTGCGACGGTCTGTTCAGGGTCGATCCAGCGTGTGGAGTGTCTGATTTCCGCCGGCTCGTTTGGCGCCGTACATGGCTGCGTCGGCCAGATCGATGAGGTGGTCGATCAACGCGCGGTCGTCGTGGCCCGGGGGAGCAGAGAGTGTTCGCGCTGGCGTCGCGGTGAGCGCGGGCTCGGACCCGTCCTGTCCGAGGCACACGGGCTACCGGTGCGAACCATCGCTCCGACGATCGGCCACAAAAGATTCCTGTCGGGCGTAACGACTCGCGCGAGGCGCGGCAGCCACAGAACCGGCGGCTATCGAAATCGCCGGCGCATCGATCCCAGCGCCCAAGTCCGCGGGTACCGCGACGCCATGACCTTTCGGCTCACTGGGTAACATGAGGCACGCGACGTCGGGGTCGCGCGCAGGAGCGGCATCTTCGCGCTCTTGGTGTAGATGGCGAAATAGAGGCAATGGGTCGCGGGCAATGTGAGCGCTTAGCGGCTCGCCCACTGTTCGAGGGCGCCCGGTACCGGCTGGGCAGGGTCGTTCCCGAGCGCAACGATGCGGTTCTGCTCATCGACGTGGACTATCCGTGGCGCGTAGTTGGCGGTCTCATGCTCGCTGAGACCACGGAAGGACATGATGATGACCAGGTCGCCCGGGCTGATCAGGTGCGCTGCGGCGCCGTTGATTCCGATGACACCAGACCCAGCCGCTCCGGTGATTGCGTACGTGGTGAGGCGGGCTCCGTTGGTGATGTCGACGACATGGACCTGCTCGCCCTCCAGGATGTCGGCGGCCCGCATGAGGTCGTCGTCGACCGTGATCGAACCCACGTAGTGCAGGTCGGCCTGAGTCACCGTGGCGCGATGCACCTTGCCACCGAGCATTGTTCGAAACATGTCTCGTTCGTCCCTCCATGTTGTCCTGGCCGTTGGAGCCAGGACGCCCCCGTCGACGACATGGCCGATCTGACATCAGCTCAGGGGCTTGGCCTGTCGTCAGAATGCGCGTATGACCCGGGTTCATGGTACGCGGTCCCTATCGGCCTCCCTTCGCCGCAACGAAGTCCACGCGACTCGTGCGGATCATGGAGATAGTCAGGGTCTACCGGCGATCCCTTGGTATGACGCTACTTTGGACCGCTTGTCGACGAGCCAAGTCGTTGGCGAGGCGTGTTCGGTTGTCTAATGCCATTTAGGGGCATCTTCGACCAGTTTGCGCCCGATCTCAGCGGCAATCTCGGGCAGTTCGTTGATCTCGTCGCCATCGCGGTAGAGCATCAGTCCGGACGCCCCCTGCGTCAGCGTGCACATCTCGATGATGTCAGCTGAAAATTGATGGTCCCGGACGACCATCTGTTTAGGCGCCGAATCCCTTGAGTACCAGAAGCGCTTGCTCCGGATCTCTCTGCGCAAGCAAAGCGGTGATCTTTGCAGCATGGGTGAGGGCTTCGGGCGAGATGTCGCCATCGCGATCGAGGAAGCCGTCGAGTTCGTACAGGATTTGGTCAATGACGCTCACGGTGGACCACTCGAGATGTCAATTTCGTGCCACGACTTCGTGCACCCGCAAGAGGCCCGCTCGTCCAAGAACGAGGTCGTCGCGACCTCCTCCAGCCGGCCCAGGTGCGTCCTGGCGGTGCTCGCGAATCCTAGTGAATAGCATGCGGCTTCGATGTTTTGGCTCCATTCGACTTCCAGGGCGAGATGCTGCAGCCGATTCCGCGCCACGAGTGGGTCGCCGTTACCCAGGGCCTGGCAGACCGCCGATGATGCGGCGATGCCTCCCACCGATGCGCCATCCGAGCGCTTGCGGAGCGCGCGCAGCTCACCGAGGACGACCTCACTGATCGAGCGACCGGCGCCTTCCTCGTCATGTTCGTCCGCAGTGAGGCTCGGTGGAATTTCCTTAAATCGTCTACTAATAGGCTGTTTCGAGTGTCGGCAATGTCGGAGAGCGCGTCGCCTGCGGCTGTGATCGATGTCCTCGCCGTGGACTGGCTTATCAAGTGGGGGCAGGCGGAAAGTCATTCGAATGAGGTTCCCCCCGAAAAGTGGACAGGGGTTATGCGGCCTGCTTGGCCGCGCTGAGTGATTGCTCATAGGCGGCCCTGATCGAAGCGGCGCTCGACGAGATCTGCCGGAAACGATGCGGCGGGATCCACGACGGTGGTGCGCACCTTGAACGTGCGTGGACTGATCCCGGACAGCCCGATCTCGGCCATGATCTTGGCGATCGTCTTCTCCGAGACCTTCTCGCCGGCAGCCCGCAGGTCCGCGGTGATGCGCGGCGATCCGTAGGTCCCGCCGGAGTCGCGGTGGTGGGTGATGATCTTTGCGGTAAGGTCGGCCTTTCGTTGCTGTCCGTCGGTCAATGCCGTTGTGACCGAATGCTTCACACGTTTGTAGTAACCGGAGGTGGAGACCTCCAGCAGTCGTGCCATGCGGGTGATCGCGGTGGTCGCGCACTCTGCGGCCATCAGCTCGAACCGGTCTACTTCGGTTGGCTGGCGGCAAAGTACGCCGAAGCTTTTTTCAGGAACGCGATGTCCTTCTCCTGCTCGGCGACCTGCTTGCGAAGACGCGCCAGCTCGGTGCGCTCGGCCGGGGTCAACGGCACATCGTCACGGGCAGCGGCGGCTTCGATGCGGCGACGCTCGTCGGCGACCCATCGCCCCAGCAAGCCTTCGTTGACGCCGAGTTCGCGGGCCACCTCGGCGATCGTGCGCCCGGAATCGATCACCCGATGGGCGGCCTCGACCTTGTACTCGGTCGTGAAAGACCGACGGGTTCGGGACATGGAGACATCCTTCCAGCGGAACCAATAATTCCGTTATCTCGATGTCCACCAATCGGGGGGGGGGGGGGCTCAGAAGCCAGCCTTTGCCCCGTGTGCGGCCAGTAACTTTGGGCCGTCTACCTCCGTGTGTCCGGGGCGCCGCTCAATCGGCGTGGGGTACGTAACCGCCAGTACGCCAGACGAGCCGAAGGTGAGACCGTGAACCGCCTCTACGACGGCCCGCGCGCCGATATCCCTCCCGCGCAACGCCGATCCACGTACGCGCGGTCGAGAATCAATAGTCGCCGCCAGGTGGACTGTGAAGGGACAGCAGGGCACGCGCCCACGTACTTTGACAACATTCGGGCGTGCGGCTCGGCTTGTCAATTTCCGCCGCAAAGCACCTGTTCAGAGCGTAATTCCCGCATACGTCTGAGGTAGTGGGCAGGGGCCTGTCCCCGGCGGACTTCAGCGCCCGGCGTGCACGCCGTACTCGTCGAACTTAGGCCAAGCGCCGTTGGCCGTCGCACCGTGGCAGATCAAGTTAGCTTCCTGCAAGTCGTGGCGAAATGATCAAACCAACAACCCTTGGCATGACACCGCCAACTTCGCACGGGCTCACACGCCCATGCCGGGCTGGACGATCACTTGCTGACGGTCCTTGGCTACGCAAACCCCGTTCTTCACAACGTAGACCTCGACGTAGTGGCTGCCGTTGTAAGAGGTTGATTCGTATGTTGTTTCCCCGCCAAAAATCACCTGGCCGCGAAGCTGCCCCCTCTCCCGCGCCTCCCTTCCGTGGTTCTTCACTTTCCAATAGACCGAATAGGGTTGGCCTACCGTACATTCGAGCAGCGCGAAATCAATGGTGCGGTTCTTGCCCACCCGATCGCCACGCCGCGGAAGGTCGTATGCCTTCAACGTTCCGGCCCAGCGCACCCGGCCAACGAGGCGCACCGTCTCACTGATCTGGATTGGGATGTTCCTGTCGGAATCGATGAACTCCTCACCCGCGAGATCTGGCGAAGGCGCGGCCGCCGCGGCAACGGTTGCAGCCGGTGGAGCCTGGAATCCGTTGCCTAGGACTGTTTGCCATGCGGCAACGCTCTTGTTCCTGTCAGTTTCGTCGTAGGCGTCGCGGATTCTTCCGGCGTAGTAGTGGACTTGTTTGCGAAAGTTACTGTAGCCCTCTTGATTCCAGCGATTGCTGAAATTCTGCCCGGTACCCGCTGGGTCCCAGATCAGGGGCAGGTAGTAGTTGGACTGTAGGTAGCTGTCTAGGTCTTCGATGATGTGGACCAACGCAGTAGGTATGTCTGCGTAGTAGTCGTCGTTGGCATCTTGGTGCCATCCCTGAATCTGTTCTCCAACGAGGATAGTGAGTAGGACGGACTTGATCGAGAAGGTCGTCTTGCTGTCGCGTAGGTATTTCAAGATGCGCAGAATGGCTGGCAGCCGTCCACCGGTCTCACGGGTACGGCCCTCGAGCCAGGCAGTGAAAGCTTCGGGGTCGGTGTGTTCCCAATCATCGGTCTTGTTGTTGGTGATGTCTTTTCGTGACTCGACGAACGGAACCACATCGATATGGAACTCGTCGGCGTAGTCGATGTACACGCATCGGGTACGGCGGTGGGCCATGCCCCTGTACCGTCCGCTTCCTTCGAATGCTTTGTACAGTTCGTGCGTGTACTGGGCCGGCGTCCAGTCAGGGTGTGCCTTCATGGCCAGCAGTACATCGACATCGTATTCGCGATCTCCGACTGGTCGGATGAGGGTGCGGTGGGCATAGGAGCCTTGCGCGACGAGATCGACGTAGAGCTCGCCGAATATCGTGTGACCTCGCAAGAATGACGCGATCGCGTCGGAGCGTTCGTTGAGTCGCTCGATACGGACGTCGTCCAGATTGACCTTCGTGTCGAGGAATTGCTTGAAGTAGGAGTGCAGCTTCATCGGCCGACCTCCATCGCGAACGCGTAGTTACCGTCAGGCGTGCGGTCATGCACCCGCAGTACCGGGTGGATATCACGCATGACGCCTTGGCCGATCGCTACCGCCGATGGGATGGGTACGGCCGGGAAGATGTCGACCTGGGTAAGTCCGGGGTGTTCCTGCTCGAGGTGTGCGAGCAGACCGCGCCAGGAGCGGGTGAAGTTGTCCAGGGTCTGCTGACTGTCGATCAGGTCGGGGTTGGGGGTTCTGTCCGAGGGGCGCAGTTCGTAGAGGTGGCTGTTAGTTGTTGCGAAGACGGGGAGGCGGCCGGGGTCCACGGTTCCTGAGATGGAGAACGCGATAGCCACGGCGTGCGAGTCGTTGCCGTCGAGGAGTTTTCGGAATTCAAACTCCGCAGGTTCGGCAGCAGACCCATTAGCCCAGCCCCAGGATGCCTCGACTCCGCGCCGTTTGGGGTAGACGTCGGTCGGGATGGTGTCATCGAGTTCACTGCCCAACGCGATAAGCAGCGGAATGCGCGCGAACGCGAAGACGGACACGCGGTGCACGCTTTCGCGGTCGACTTTGGCCCTGAGGAGCCTCATCCGCTGGGCAATGGTGTCCCGGCCAACATCCCAGTAGGTTTGGGTCGCGGGGTCCTCGCCGGCGAGCTGGCGGAGGTCGACTTCGAGTTCGTCAACTCCTAAGAGGGAGTAGTCGGGGAAACGCCCATCGGCAAGTAGCGCTGTGGCGACCGTCTGAGGCGGAGCTGACACGCTCTAGC
>JAOPUT010000053.1 GCA_025963385.1 Mycobacterium sp. | reverse complement strand
GCACCCCGGATGATCCGCGTCAACGCCATTCACCCGACCAACTGCAACACCCACCTGTTGCAGAACGACGGCATGTACAGCATGTTCCGGCCCGACCTCACCCAGCAGGGCAAGCAGGCCACGCGGGAGGACGCCGAACCTCTGTTCACCATCTTCCAGGCCATGCCGATTCCGTACGTGGAGCCGGAGGACATCGCCAACCTCGGTGTCTTCCTCGCCAGCGACGAGAGCCGCTACATCACGGGCCAACAGATTCGCGTCGACGGCGGCTCACTCCTCAAGTGGCCCAACGGGCCCGGCGGCTAGACCGGCGTGACTGCGCCCCAAGCCCTGGACGGACTCCCCTTCATCCCGCTACCGCGGTCGGCCCAATGTCCGCTCGCACCGCCTGCCGAATTCGCGGCGTGGCGCAGTATCGGCGGGTTGCAGCGGGCGTCATGGCGAGGTGAACCCACGTGGGTGGTCAGCCGCTACGACGACATCCGGGCGGCGCTGGTGGATCCACGCCTGAGCGCCGACACCATCTCGGCCGCGCTCAAGGCCGTGAGCGAGGACGGCAACGTCCCGCTGCTGTTCCCACGGATCGACGACCCCGAGCACAACAGGTTGCGTCGGATGATGACGCGCGACTTCACCTTTCGGCGTGCAGAGGCGATGCGTCCGCAGATTCAGGCACTCGTCGACGGATTCCTGGACGACATGCTCGCCACGGGTCCACCCGGAGAACTCGTCCGCGACTTCGCTCTGCCGGTGCCGTCGTTGGTGATCTCCCTGTTGATCGGCGTGCCGTACGAGGACCACGAGTTCTTCCAGCGCAACAGCACGCGCGGCCTCGACTCGAGGTTGACCGACGACGAAAAGGCCGTCGCGATCGGTGAGATCTTCGGATACGTGTTCGGCCTCGCCCGCCGCAAGCAGAGCGAACCGGGTGACGACCTCCTCAGCCGGCTCGTCACCGACCACGTCGCCACGGGCGCGCTGAGCCTCGAGACCGCGGCGATGAACGGGGTGATCATGTTGCAGGCCGGCCACGAGACCACGGCGAGCATGATCGCACTCGGCACGCTGGCATTGCTACAACATCCGGATCAGCTTGCCCGACTGAGGGATACCGACGACCAGGCGGTGATCGCCAACGTCGTCGAGGAGCTGATGCGCTACCTCACGATCGTGCACAGCCTCGTCGAGCGCATCGCGCTCGAGGACATGACCATCGCCGGCCAGCAGATCGCGGCGGGCGACCGCGTCCTGATGAACCTGCCTGCGGGCAACTGGGATTCCACCTTCGTCGACGATCCGGAGTCACTCGACGTCGGGAGAACCGCCCGCGGGCATCTCGGTTTCGGGTTCGGCGTCCACCAGTGCATCGGCCAGAATCTGGCGAGGATCGAGCTGCAGATCGCGCTCCAGACACTGGTCCGCAGAATTCCTGGTCTTCGCCTCGCCGTGCCGGAGAGCGAACTGCGTTTCCAGAACGAACAGGAGATCTACGGCATCCATGAGTTGCCGGTGACCTGGTAGCGCACGCTGGTCAGGCGAAGACGTTGCGCGGCAGGGTCGTCGGGATGTCCAGCGAACTCAACAGGCCGCCCCGCGCGTCATGCACAGAGCGCACTAATCTTTGTTCGACCCACCGCGCTTTGAGCGCGCTCTTCGATCAGGCGGTCGCGCGTACCTCATAGGACACCGCGTAGCGGCAGACCCCTGCGCGCGGCTCGAATAGACCGCCCGCCTCCGGGGACCACGCCACGACACGCAGCAGTTCCTTGTTCCTGGGCAGTCGCTCCCTGATGGCGCTCGCCAGGATCGCGCGCAGTCGCTCGATGTGACGGTGTGGCGCGTCGAGGCTGATGAAGACGTCCCACATGGTTTCTTCCATCCGCATCGTCTCAGTGTGCGACCTACGGGACCCCTGGTCCCGTATTGAACCCAGCGCGTCGGGAAGTCGCGTCGGTGTCGATCGAATCACGGAACGGTCTCGGCCCGGCCCCCTAGGCTGCGATGAGTTCCGAACCCGTCGCGGGTCTGCCCGTAAAGAACGCATGGAATCGTCGAGCCCGAAGGACGCCTCAGTGACCAGAGTGACCAGAACCAACCTCTCGATGTCGATCTCGGCCGACGGCTACGTCGCGGGACCCGACCAAAGCGAGGCGAACCCTCTCGGGATCGGCGGCCCCGCGCTGCACGGGTGGCACCTTGGGCCAGCCAAGGACCATCCCGCCAATCGCCAGGTCGTGGCCGACATGATGGACGGCATGGGCGCAACCATCATGGGCCGCAACATGTTTGGGCCGGTCCGCGGCGAGTGGGGCGATTCGGACTGGCGCGGCTGGTGGGGCGAGGAGCCGCCGTACCACTGCCCGGTCTTCGTCCTGACCCATTACGCGCACGACCCCATCGAGATGCAGGGCGGGACCACCTTCCACTTCGTCACCGACGGGATCGAGTCGGCATATGCCAAGGCCAAGGCGGTCGCAGGCGATCGGGACATCTCCATCGCCGGCGGCGCGTCCTGTGCCCGGCAGGCGATCCGAGCCGGACTCGTCGACGAGATCGACCTGCAGGTGAATCCGGTCATCCTGGGATCGGGCGAAAGGCTGTTCGACGGTTTCGACGCAGGCACCCCGCGCCTCGAACTGGCCCGCGTGCTCGAGGCCCCCGGCGTGGCGCACCTGCGCTACCGCGTCATCGATTGACCGGCGACGAGCTCATCGGGCCCCTTCCAGGGCCGTGGTGCACAATACCCGTTGTCGGATGGAGGCCCCGATGATGCGGAGTGCCGAACACTGCGTGGACACCTCGTGGTCCACACGTGAGTGCGAGCTGCTCGCCGTGACGCTGCAACTGCTGCAGGAACACGGGTACGACCGGCTCACCGTGGATGCCGTGGCCACGACGGCCAGGGCCAGCAAGGCCACGCTCTACCGTCGGTGGCCGACCAAGGCCGAGCTGGTGCTGGCCGCCTTCGTCGAGGGCACCCGGCAGGCGGCCGTCGAACCGGATACCGGGACGCTGCGCGGCGACCTGCTGACCCTGGGTGAGGCCATCTGCGTTCACGTCAGCACACACGCGGCCACGATCCGGGCCGTGCTGGTGGAGACGTCCCGCAGCACCGACCTCGAGGCCACGCTCCAGGAGCAGTTCCTCGACCAACGCAAGGCCCTGATGGCCCGCGTCCTCGCCCGCGCCGTCGACCGCGGCGAGATCGCCGCCTCCGCGATCACCGAGGACCTTTGGGACGTGTTGCCTGGCTACCTCATCTTCCGGTCGGTCCTGACCGGCCGGACCCCATCCCCTCGCACGGTGCACGACCTCGTCGACAACGTGCTGATGCCGAGCCTGACCCGTGCGGCCTCGTGAGCTACCGGTTGTGGCGTCCGGTCCCGTACCGTACTGTCAACCAAGTTGACATCCGCTGAGGGCGATTCCGACCGTCCGCGCGTGTTTCATTCGTCGAAGGGGTCACGGATGCAGCGGTTTTCGCTCGGCCATGCGCTGAGCCGACGCTGGATGGTGCTGGTCGCGATCTTCGTCATTGCGGTAGCGGGTTTCTCGGTCTACCGGTTGAACCACGTCTTCGGCTCCCAGGACGTGGTCTCGACCCCCAACGGCGCCAACGACAACACCGAGCCCTTCAATCCCAAGCACGTGGTGCTCGAAGTCTTCGGTCCCCCCGGCACCACGGCGACCATCACCTACCTCGACGTGAACGCCCAGCCGCAGCGCGTCGACAAGGCGGTCCTGCCATGGGCCTATGACACGACCACCACCCAGCCCGCGGTGTTCGTCAACGTCGCCGCACAGGGCGACAGCGACTCGATCGGCTGCCGCATAAAGATCGACGATGCCGTCAAGGACGAGAGAACGGCCAACACCCTGAACGCCTACACGTTCTGCTTGGACAAGTCCGGATGAGCCAGGTGTCGACGACCGAGGACCGCACCGAACGCGAATCGCTGACCGACCGGGTGGCGACGTGGATCCGTCGGCTCTGCGTACCGATCGTGATCTTCTGGGTGGCCGTCGCCGCCCTCTCGAACGTGCTGGTGCCGCAGCTCGAGGCGGTCGGCGAAGAGCACAACGTCGCGTTGAGCTCCCCCGATGCCCCGTCGCTGCAGGCGTTTCAACGCATCGGCAAGGTGTTCCACGAGTTCGACTCCGACAGCGCGGCGATGGTGGTGCTCGAAGGCGATCAGCCCCTCGGCGCAGATGCTCACAGGTACTACGACGACCTCGTCAAGCGGATCGAGGCGGACACCAAGCACGTCCAGCACGTGCAGGACTTCTGGGGCGACCCGCTCACCGCGGCAGGCTCGCAGAGCCCCGACGGCAAGGCCGCCTACGTTCAGGTCTTCCTCGCGGGCAACCAGGGCGAGGCGCTGTCGCTGGAGTCGGTCGACGCGCTGCGCGACATCATCGCCAAGACACCGGCGCCGCCGGGCATCCACGCCTTCGTCACAGGCTCGGCGCCCCAGATCGCCGACCAGTTCGAGGTCGGCAACCAGAGCACCGTCACCGTCACCCTGCTGACCGTCGGCGTGATCGCGCTGATGCTGCTCATCGTCTACCGGTCGATCGTCACGATGCTCTTGGCGCTGATCACGGTGCTCATCGAGATGTCCGCTGCCCGCGGTGTCGTTGCGTTCCTGGCCAATTCCGGCGTGATCGGACTGTCGACGTATTCGACCAACATCCTCACGCTGCTCGTCATCGCCGCGGGCACCGACTACATGATCTTCCTGCTCGGCCGCTATCACGAGAGACGCAACGAGAGCCTGCACCGCGAGGTCGCCTTCGTCGACATGTACCGCGGCACCTCGCATGTCGTCCTCGGTTCGGGACTGACCATCGCGGGCGCCGTGTACTGCCTGTCGTTCACCCGCCTTCCGTACTTCCAGAGCCTGGGCATCCCTGCCGCGATCGGTGTCCTCATCGCCCTCGCCGCCTCACTGACGCTCGCACCCGCCGTGATCTGGATCGGTGGACGCTTCGGTCTGCTCGAGCCCAAGCGCAAGACGGCCAAGCGCGGCTGGCGGCGGATCGGGACTGCCATCGTCCGATGGCCGGGACCGATCCTGATCGCCACGCTGGCACTGGCGTTCCTCGGGCTCGCCGCACTGCCTGGCTACAAGACGAGCTACGACGTCAGCAAGTACATGCCTGCGTCTGCGCCGTCCAACGTGGGCTACGCCGCCGCCGAACGGCATTTCTCGAAGGCGCGGCTCAACCCGGAACTGCTGATGGTCGAGGCCGACCACGACCTTCGCAATCCCACCGACATGATCCTGCTCGAGCGGGTCGCCAAGGCCGTGTTCCACACCGACGGCATCGCCCAGGTGCAGTCGATCACGCGCCCTT
>JAOPUT010000046.1 GCA_025963385.1 Mycobacterium sp. | reverse complement strand
CGCTGCTTGACGTGGGCAATCAGATCCGCCTCGCAGGCGCCGCTTCCGGGCTTCAACACGACGTAGGCCCGCGGTCGCTCGCCCCACTGCTCGTCGGGCACCCCGATCACGGCAGTCTCCAGCACGCCGGGGTGGCTCATGAGCGACTGTTCGACCTCGATGGTCGAGATGTTCTCACCGCCCGAGATCACGACGTCCTTTGCCCGGTCACGCAATTCGACGTAGCCGTCGGGATGCACCACACCGAGATCCCCGGAGTGGAACCATCCGCCGTCGAACGCCTTGCTCGTCCCGTCGGTGTCGTCGAAGTAGCCGAGCATGACGTTGTTGCCGCGCATTACGATTTCGCCCATCGTGGCGCCATCGGCGGGCACGTCGACCATGTCCATTCCGACGACTCGAAGCCGGTCAGCCTGAATCATGCCCACTCCCTGCCGTGCCTGCATACGCGCCCGAGCTTCGGGCTCTTCAGAGGACCACGAGCGTTGGGGTTGACACACGCTGTACGGACCGTAGGTCTCGGTGAGGCCGTAGACGTGCACGATGGTGAATCCCAGCTGCTCCACTTCGGCGATCGTCGACGGGCTGGGTGGGGCGCCCGCGGTGGTGATGGTGAGAGGGTGCTCGAGCGCGTCGGCGCCCCGGGAGTTGAGAATCGTGGTGACGACCGTGGGCGCGCCGTTGAGGTGAGTTACTGCCCTGGAGCGGATTTCGCGCCAGATGACGTCTCCCCTGACCTCTCGAAGACATACGTGGGTCCCACCAATGGCCGTCACCGCCCATGTCGTGCACCAGCCGTTGCAGTGGAACATCGGCAGTGTCCACAGATACACGCTGTCCGCCGTGAGCGACGAGTGGACGATCTCACCGAACGAATTCAGGTATGCCCCGCGATGGGAGTAGACGACGCCCTTCGGACGTCCCGTGGTCCCTGAGGTGTAGTTGATGGCGATCGGGTCGCGCTCGCGCAGATCGACAGCAGGGTTGCCCGCCTCGGATGCCCTGCGGTGAAAGTCACGATAGTCGGTGAAGCCGAGTCGTTGAGCAGTTCGCGGCACGGCTTCACCGCTTGACTGAGCGACCTGGTCCACCGCGACGACCACTTCGCGCACCGTCGCCGCCACGTCGACGGCGGCAGCGACCGTCTCGGCGTAGTCAGCATCGGCAATCAACATGACCGCACCCGAATGCTCGAGTATGTAGGCGATCTCGTCGCTCGACAGACGTGTGTTGATGGCCACCAGCACCGCCCCCGCCCTCGGTACCGCATAGTGGGCGACCAACATCTCCGGCAGATTGGGCATCAGGTAGGCGACTCGGTCGCCGCGGCCGACACCGCTTGCCGTCAGCGCCGCGGCGACGCGGTCGACTTCGTCGGCGAACTCGCGATAGGTCCAGGACCTGGTCTCGTAGACCACGGCGGTCTTGGTCGCAAACACCTGGCTCGACCGCTCCAGGAACGACAACGGCGTCAGTTCGGTGTGCGATACCGCGTTCACGAATCCTCCAGAGATGTCTTCTGTTCGGCGGCCAGGTCCTCAGACCGCCATCCACGTGGTCTTCATCGAGGTGAACTTCTCCAGCCCGTGAGCACTCTTGTCGCCGCCGTGGCCGGACAGCTTGCGACCGCCGAAGGGTACCGAGTAGTCGCCTTCCTCATAGCAGTTGACCCACACCAGTCCGGCGTCGAGTCGACGCGAGAGTTGAGCCGCACGAGACAGATTCGACGTCCAGACCGCGGATCCCAAACCATAGTCGGAGTTGTTGGCGATGCGGATCGCCTCGTCCTCGTCGTCGAACGCCAGCACCGAGACGACGGGGCCGAAGATTTCGTGTTGTGCCAGGCGATCATCGGCTTGGACGCCGGCGAACACCGCCGGTTCGACGAACCAGCCGGGTCCGTCGATCGGCTGGTCACTACCCAGGACGAGCGTGGCTTCTGTTTGCTTGCCCTTGCTGATCTCCGAGAGGACGTCGTCGCGGTGACGCCGTGAGGCCAGTGGACCCAGCTGCGTCTCGGGATCCAGCGGATCGCCGATGCGGAGCCCACCGAGATAGTCCGCGACTCCTGCGACCACCTCGTCGTGGATGTCGCGGTGCACGAGCAGACGCGAACCGGCCGTGCACATCTGACCGGAGTTGAACGAAATCGCCCATCCCGCAACACTGATGGCCTCGGCCATGTCGGGGGCGTCGGGGAAGATGATGTTCGGCGACTTGCCGCCGAGCTCGAGCCAGATTGGCTTGGCATTGGAGTCCGCAGAGTAGTGCAGCAGTTGCTTGCCCACCGCCGTCGATCCGGTGAAGGTCAGCGTCGCCACGTTGTCGTCGCTCGCCAGGGCCGCGCCGGTGACGGGCCCGCTCCCGGTGACGACCTGCAGCACACCGTCGGGGAGTCCGGCCTGGCTCGCCAGTTCGGCCGCCCGCAGCACCGACAGAGGTGACTGACTGGCCGGCTTGAGGACCACGGTGTTCCCAGCGACCAGAGCAGCAGGCATCTTGAACGCCGACAACGTCATTGGGAAGTTCCACGGCGTGATCGCGGCGACCACCCCCATGGGTTCGCGGGTCACCAACGCCAGCGCGTCACCCTTGCCGCGGGGAGATTCGTCCATCAGCTTGTCGGCGAGCTCGCCGTACCAGCGAATGAGACCGATGGTGGTCTTCATCTCGATGTTCCAAGCAACGGTGACGGGCTTGCCCATCTCCAGGGAGATCAACAACGCCATCTCGTCGCGGTGTTCCTCGAGCAGGTCGGCCCACCGGATCAGGGTCTCGCCGCGTTCACGCGGGGAAATTCGGGACCACACGCCGCTGTCGAACGCGGCGCGCGCCGAGCGCACTGCCCGGGCTACGTCGTGTGCGCTGGCAGCCGGCAGGTGAGTCAGGATCTCTCCGTCACGGGGCGACACCAATGCGCTCGTCGCGCCGTCTTGCGCGCCTGCGCTGCGGCCGTCGATCCACATCCCGCTCGGTAGATTGACGTTGGCCCGCAGCTTGAGCCAGTCGTCGAGTTGAGTCAGCTTCATCTCATCGTCCAATCATTGCGTCACGGTGGGCGTTTGGGTGTCGTTATGCCGATGCCAAGGACTTGCGCTCCCGGGCGGTCGTCACCAGCCAGCCGAATGCCGGGTCCGGGGTGACTTGCCACTCCGGATGCCACTGCACCCCCAGCACGGGGCGCCCGGGCAACTCGATCGCCTCGATGACGCCATCGGATGCGGATCCGGAGACCACCATTCCTTCACCGCAGCGATCGACGGCCTGGTGGTGCCACGAGTTGACCACCCGCGTCGGTCCGTAGAGGGAATGCGCGAGGCTCCCGGGGACGAAGGTCACGGTGTGCTCGACCCGACCGTCGGTGGGGGCGGCATCGTTGGGGTAGTGCTCGACGGAGGTCGGGGGGAGGTCCGCGATCAAGGTGCCGCCGCGGGTCACGTTGAGCAATTGATGCCCGCGACAAATGCCGAGCACCGGAACGTCCCGATCGATCGCGGCCCGCAGAAGCGTGGACTCGTACAGGTCACGATCCGGGTCGAGGGCGAAGCCACTGGTGCGTGACGAGCCCACGGGAACGCTCGCGTCCTCGACCGATCCGCCCCACAGCGCGGGATGCACGTCCTGGCCGCCGGTGATGACGAGGGCATCGATGCGCTCGACGGTGTCAGCGCAGCCGGCCTCATACGGCAGCAAGACCGGAATCCCGCCTGCCTCAGCCACTTTGCTGGCATAGTCGGTGAAGAAGAAGTCGATGTCGCGATCCGCGTAGCGGGCATCCATGTGCGTGATGACCGACGATTGAAGACGGCGCCCCGTGATTCCGACTAGTGGCCTCATCGCCGGGCCCCCATGCCGACCACCACGCGCGCGGCAGCGCCGGCCTTGAGGATCTCGAAGCCCTTGTTGATGTCTGCCAAATCGAGCTGCTCGCTAATCATTTCGTCCAGCATCAATCTGCCCTGCCGATAGAGGTCGACGTAGCGCGGGATGTCGACCTTGAACTGGTTGGACCCCATGAAGGACCCCTGAAGCGTCTTCTCCTGCAGGAATAGTTCAGATCCTCGGATCTCGATCGGCGTGGAATCCGGGATCATGCCGATCACCGTGGCCACGCCGGCTGAGGCAAGCATGGAGAACGCCTGTCCCGCAGTCGCTGCCCTACCGACGGCCTCGAAGCTGTAGTCCACGCCCCCACCGGTCAGGGCCTGGACCGCCGCCACGGGATCTCCGTCCCGAGCGTCGACGACGTCGGTGGCTCCGAATCGGCGAGCGGCCTCGAGCTTGGACGGCACCACGTCGATGGCGATGATCCTGCTGGCGCCCGCGATCCGAGCGCCCTGGATGGCCATCATGCCGACTCCGCCGGTGCCGATGACGGCCACCGTCGAACCTGCCTGAACCCGAGCGGAGCGGAACACCGCGCCCAGTCCGGTCGTGACGGCGCATCCGAGGATGCTGGCGGTGGCGAACGGAACGTCGTCACCGATGACGGCAACGGCATTGCGGTGCAGCGTCATTGCCTCCGCGAACGCGCCGATGCCCGCCGTGGGACGCACGGCGACGCCGGCAGCGTTGAGCAGGCGGGGCCGTGGCCGAGAGTGCGACAGCTCGTTGCGATGAACGCACAGCGACAGACGTCCGCTGATGCAGTAGCGGCACTGTCCACAGAACACCGACAGGCAGCTCACGACGTGATCGCCGACCTTGATGTCGCGCACGTTCTCGCCGACCGACTCCACGATTCCGGCCGCTTCGTGACCGAGCAGGATGGGCGGCTCGGTCTCGAACGTTCCATCGATCTCGTGCAGGTCCGAATGACACAGTCCGGCATTGACGATTCGGACGAGAACCTCGTCGGGGCCCGGCGGATCGAGTTCGAGCGTCTCGAGGTCGAGCTGCCCGGGGGCCGTGTTGAGGACTGCGGCACGGATCGAGGTGCTCATGGCAGCTCGAAGTAGCGGTTGGATTCCCACTGGGTGATGCCTACGTCGGGTTCGCCGCCGCCGGTGTGGAACTGCAGCCACTCCCACTCCCTGGTGCCGACCCAGTAGTCGATGAGGTCCTGTCCGAGAATGTCGCCCAGTAGGGTGTCCTCCTTCAGCGCCGCTACCGCCTTGCTCAACGTGTCGGGCAGCCGTTGCACACCTTCGGGCAGACACCAGGCCATGTCTTGGAACGGCGCGGGTGCTGCGATCTTGTTCTTCAGTCCGGCGATGCCACCGGCGAGGATGACGGCGAGAACGAGGTAGACGTTCGAATCCGAACCAGGCGTGCGGTATTCGATGCGGGCCTGCTTGGGGTGGCCGACCACCGCGCGCACCGCCGCGCTCTTGTTCGCGATGCCCCACGTCGCCGTGGTGGGCGGGCCGTCTAGGTCGACGAGGCGCCGGTAGGAGGTGATCATCGGTAGTGCGAACGAGGTAGCGGGGATCAGCGTGGCCATGACGCCGCCGATGAACTCGTCCATGACCGGCGACGGTCCGTCTTCGGCGTAGAAGGCGTTGTGGCCGTCGCGTTCGAGGGAGACGTTGAGGTGTGATGCCTGGCCGTACTCATTCGAGTACTTCGCCATGAAGGTCACGGTTCTGCCCATCGCAAAGGCCGTCTCGCGCATGATCTGTCGAGTCCGCGCCCAATGGTCGGCCGTGGACACCGGGTCCGACGGCGAGATGTTGAACTCGATCTGTCCGGCTGCGGCCTCGTCGTTGTAGGCCTCCCAGGGAATCCCCACTTCGACGAGCCGGTCGATGACCGCCCGCATGTATTCGCTCCAGTCCGCCGACTTGGCCAGGTGGTAGCAGGAACCTGCGCTGCCCCCGAGAGGCGTCAGATTGCGATATCCCTTGCTTCGAGCTTCGTGGATCGACTCCTCGAACAACGATGCCTCGATCTCCACTGCGCACTTCACCTCGTAACCCAGGCCGCTGAGATCCTGGGTCATCCGGCGCAGCGCTGCGCGCGGACATGCCGAGATCGGTTCGCCGTCGGGCTTGCGGAAGTCACCGATCACCGATGCACGTCGCGGCGACCACTCGATGAGCGTGTCGGTGTCGACGTGGAGGTAGATGTCGAGAAGGTCCCCACGCCAGTCGGGCATGGCGAAGCCGAACTGCGGGTTGTTGGACATGTCCAGACCGAAGGCCACGTCGGCGAACGCGAACCCCGTGGTGAGACCGGACAGAAACTTGGCGGGTGAGACGAACTTGCCAATGAACGAGCCCTCGAGGTTGGTTCCCTCGATCCGGACCTCACGAATGTCGTGATCGGCCAACCAGGCCGCGATTGAGTCAGACATCGAACCTCATCTTGTTGAAGGCGCCGGACATGACCGACAGCTGGGGAAGTGTTCCTTGGATGGCGACGACACCGGCGCCCAGTGCCTCGAGCAGACCGACCGCGCCAGAGCACAGACGGGACAGATCACCGCCGTCGGCCACCAGGCGGTAGGTGGGCAGACCCGATCCCAGCACCAGCCGTTCGTTACTGCTGGCACACTCGAGGACCAATTCCTTGGGCATCCCAGGAGATCCAGAGGTGCGCGACCAGAACTCGGCCGCCACGCTCTGCCAATCCTGCGAAGGTGCGGAATTCAGCAGGCCGGCAACGGCATTGATCACTGTTGCGTCGCCAGTGGAGGCGTCCACGTCGACCGTCAGGTCGTAGACGTCGACCAGCACCGTGGCTTCCGAATCCGCCGCAGCGCCATGGGTGATCGCGACACGACCGTCGGCCAGAGCGCAGGTCGCGGCCTGCGGATCGTCCTTGGCCGATATCACCACCACCCGTCTGTCAGCGGACGTGTCCGCCGTCAGCGGTACGCCCCGCCGCAACGCCGAACGGATGGCGCGGGCGACCGTGCGCACGAATGGTGTCGCATCGTCCTCGATCACGACGGTGACGCCGGTCAGGTCTGCTTCGGTCGTCATCGTCATCTCCTGGAGTGGGCTTCGGTCCGGCCGAGGCCGATCTGACCGTATGACTGGATCATATGATCAGAATGAGGGTCGGTTCGCCCGATGTCAATCGCTAGCGGGGACTTATTTCAAATGGAACGGGTTTTGATCGCCCGCACCGGCGGTCGGCGGGCTAGGACAGCAGGCCGTCACGGACATAGCGATGCAGCGGCAGAGCCCGGTAGGCCAGAGCAGGCATCTCATCCACCGTGACGACCCCTGGCCTGGCGTTGATGACGTCCGGCAGTCGATTGACCCATTGGGTACACGTCGTCGTATAGCTGGGCACCACACCGTTGTTCAGGTAGAGGTCCGGTTCACCGTGGATGGTCCACTCGTTCTTGTCGGACTCGCCCTCGCCGAAGACGTAACCCGCCATCTCGAACGTGAAGACGGGGCCCTCGGCGGTGTGCATCGTATCGACGTCGGCGTAGCCGATGACGGTCCCCGCAGTCAAGGTGCGCCCCAATGCGTTTGAAGGCCTGTCGTGGTCGACGATCACGGGCCGCACCGTCGCTTCCCAGCTCACCGGAGTCAGGGAACTCGCCTGCGCCAATGCTCCAAGCACGTTGCGACCGTACGTCGGAGGCGCATTGCCACTAAGAGTCGCTCGTTGGAATTCCTCGAGCGTCTCCCCGACGTGTTTGGATGCGACTACGTCGGCGCCATACTCATCTGCGTTCCAGCTGGTCGCTCCATGGACGGACTCGATCCGGTGCGAGGCACCCATCAGGGCACTCACCTGATGGATCCAGAACGAATCCTGATGCCCTCCGCCGGTGACCGTCACGCGTCGATCCTTGGCGAGCCGGTCGAGTCGTGATGCCAAGCCCGGAGACGTGTTCCACGGGTAGAGCGCCTCTTCGGAGATGGTGAGGACGTTCGCTCCGGCCTCGATGCACAAGGCCACCTGGTCGTAGATCTCCGGCATGAAACTGGCCGTCGCGAGCATGACGACATCGGGCCGCACTGCGGCGAGAACGCCGGCGGCGTCGGTGTCGACCGCCACCCCGAAGGGGGCCAGACCTGCCATCGTCCCCAGGTCGACCCCCCGCTTGGCCTCGCTGCGGGCGATCGCACCCACGACTTGAACGCCTTTTTCGGTAAGCAATCGGGTGGCGAGCAGGCCCATCGTGCCTGCTCCGTAGATGACTGCTCTGACTGGGCGCATGAGTGTGGCTCCAATGCGGAAGGGACGACCGTGGCGGCAGGACCGCCATCACGCGATCGTTTGACTTGACCAGATGATCAGAAAAGATCATGTGGTCCCGCCGAGCCTTCTGTCAACCCCGCTCGCTGCAAATGGCGCAGTTGGCTCGCCGCAGCATCCGCCTACGCGGGAACCGAATTCACAGCGCCACGCGAGGCGCTGACGTAAGTCGAGATCATGGCGCAGGCCAGATCGACGTCCCCCTGGAGTCGCGCGTTGTCGGGGTTGCTCACCCATTGCAGGGACAAACCGTCGATGATGCTCAGCACCACGCGCGCAAGCGGTTCGACCATGGCCGGGTCGTCGTTCGGACCCACCGAGGCTGCGAGAATCTGCATGTACGCCTTGAGGAAGTGGCCGTAGACCTCGGATGCCCAGTCGGAGTCCTCACCGTCCTTGCCCTCGCGGCGCAGGCCCCACAGCAGTAGATCGAACTGAACGCGGGTGTAGTTCGGATGATGCGTGGACCACTCCATCGTGGTGCGCACGATCCGTGCGGCCATGATCGCCAGATCCCCGTACCCCTGGATGACCTCGGATTGGCCCTTCATGATGTCTGCGGACATGTGCTCGAACACCGCGAAGAACAGTTGCTCCTTGGTGTGGAAGCAGTAGTGCAGCGTGGCCAGCGGCGCACCAGCGGCCTCGGCGATCTTGCGTGTCGTCGCTCGATCTATCCCCTGCTCGGCGATCACGCGGACCGCCGCATCGATGAAGTCTTGCCGTCGCCGTTCTGCCGGCACTCGCGCCATGAGCTTTACCATTCTGTCTGAGTCAACTGACTAGAACAGTTTAGCTGACGCGCCGAGCCCACTGGGTGCTCACTACCCGGCGTTTCGATGTAAACGCCAGTCGGCCACCCGAGCTCGAGTGTAAAAACTACGTTTCGTGCTTGACGTCACACCATATCGGCGCAACACTTACTCCAACACAATCAAATGACCAAGTCGCTTGATCGTTCACAGCTTTTTCTCGCGAGACTGCTCGACACTCCCGCGGGTACTCGACAACACACGCGCAGCCCGCGCTGACGAACACGAAAGAGACTCATGACGACTGCGGATACGCCCAGCGGCTCCGTGCCGGATCCGATTCCGCACGTCGCGGTCATCGGGACCGGTTTGATGGGCAGCGCCGTTGCCCGCGCCGTGCTGGACAACCATTACCCGCTTTCGGTGTGGAATCGCACCCAAAGCCGGTGCGAACCGCTTCGCGAACTCGGTGCACTGACCCCCGATGCTGCCGCCGATGCCATCCGCGACGCCGATGTCGTCATCCTGATGGTGTTGGACTACGCCGCCGCCCGCGACGTGCTCGACGACGCGGCAGATGCGTTGCGCGGCAAGACGATAGTCAACCTCGTCACGGGTTCGGCAGGCGAAGCGCGCGCACTCGACTCATGGGTCACCGAGCGGGGCGGTTGCTATCTGGACGGGATCATCGCGGCGTACCCCGGCGAGATCGGCAAACCGTCCACACTGTTCTACTACGCGGGCAGCCTCCCGGCCTGGACCCTGTATCAGCCCCTGCTGACCGCCTTGGCCGGCGACGCGACATACGTCGGAACGGAACCATCGGCGGCGAACGTGATCGACGCAGCCATGACCGCGACCTTCCACACGGTGTCCATCGGCGCCTTCGTCGAGGGGCTGTCCTATGCCCGCTCCGCCGGTGTCGATCTGCACGAGATCAAACGGACACTGCCCTACTGGCTGGGACTGCTCTCGCAGGAACTCAACGTGGCCATCGATGACGTGCTGGCCGACTCGCACACCACCGATCAGGCAACGCTCGAGACTTATCTGGTAGCGCTGCGCACCATCAAGCACGCCATGGTGCAGGACGGTGAACGCGTCCACCTTCTTGGCGCAGCCGTCGAGAACTTGGAGCGGGCCCACGCCGCCGGACACGGTCAGGAGGCGTTATCAGCCCAGATTCTGACGGCCCGAACCCGTTGACCAACCCGACACAGACCATTTCGTCCAACCTTCAGCCTCCCCCTCACATCAAGGACACCGCAATGACATCCACACCGCAAGTGCGAGTGGACACCGCTCCCGAACCTTCCGAAGGCGCTAACTCCAGTGGCCTGACGGGGTCGATGACCACCTTCGACATAGTCTTCACGGTGCTCGCGTTCAACGCCCCGTTGTCGGTCTTCGCCGGCTACCTCACCGTCATCATCGGGTATGCCAACGGACTCGGTGCGCCCCTGACCTTCCTGGCAGCGGGTTTGGTCGTCCTCGTGTTCGCAGTCGGCTTCACGACCATGAGTAGGCATCTCCCCAACCCCGGCGCCTTCTACGCCTACGTCACCGCCGGACTGGGCCGACCACTCGGTCTCGGCGCAGCATTCCTAGCCTTGATCTCCTACATCTTTCTGTACGTCTCGTCCTTCATCTATGGAGCCTCTGCCATCGGCGGCGTGGTGCAGGACATCTTTCATGGACCCAAGTTGAACTGGTGGATCTACAACTTGATCCTCATCGCCGTCGTCGGGGTTCTCGGCTTCTTCAGAATCACGCTGTCGGCCAAGATCATGACCGTCGCCATGTGTCTCGAGGTCGTCGTCATCGTCATCTACAACGCCGTCGTCTTCGCGAAGGGCGGGAGCGAGGGCTTCACCTCGGCGCCGCTGCAACTCCACTACATCCTCGGCGGATCCATCGGCCTGGCAGTGCTCTTCTGCATCGGTATGTTCTCCGGGTTCGAGGCCACCGCGATCTTCCGCGAGGAGGCGCGCGATCCTGAAAAGACCGTTCCCCGTGCCACCTACATCGTCATCGCCGTCGTAGCGATCCTGTACTCGGTCACCACGTTCGCGATCATCGTCGGCATCGGTCCGAGCAAAGTCGTCGATGCAACGGCCGCTGACCCGGTGGGGTCGGTGATGTCATCCATTGACCAATATCTGGGTAGCGTCTTCCTCGACATTGCCCGGGTCCTGCTGTGCACCAGCATCTTTGCCGCGGTCTTGGCCATGCACAACATCATCGCTCGCTACCTCTTCTCGATGGGCCGCGACCACGTCTTCCCCCGCAAGCTCGCCAAGGTGCATCAAACACATGGATCACCGCACATCGCGTCAGCGGCCACCAGCGGAATCGCCATCATCTTCCTGATCGCCGTGCTGGTCATCGGTGCGGATGGCAATGCGCTCTACGCCAAGCTCGCCGGTATCGCCCTGTACGCACTGATCATCTTGCTACTGCTGACCAGCATCTCGATTCCCCTGTACTTCCGCAAGCATGCGAGTCACGGTGTCAGCCAATGGAAGACAACCGTGGCGCCTCTGGCGGGCGGCCTTGGATTCACCATTGCCCTGGTTCTGGCGACCATGAATGCAGCCTTCCTGGTCGGCGGATCACAAACTGCCGCGGACATATTGATCGCCGTCTTCGTCGCCGCACTGCTCTCAGGCGTCGGCTATGCGCTGCTGCTGCGAAAGCGACAGCCACGGACCTATGCCCGGATCGGCCGTCAGGACATCGTCTGACCGGCCCGCATCGGACCCACGAACACCCACACAACGAAGGACACCACGATGACTCAGACCCAGACCACCGATACGTCGACAGCGGACGCCGTCCTGCAGCGCGTCCCGGCCGACACCGACCCCGCACAGATCAAGGCGATCGTCGAGCGCGACGGCGGCGTCATCCTCTCCGGCTTCTTCTCTGCCGATCAGGTCCGGCGTTTCAATGAGGAGATCGACCCCTTCCTCGCTGAACTCGACGCCGGCCCGGTGGACAAGGTCGATCTCTTCGAGGGCTTCCACGGCGCCAATACGAAGAGGCTGACGAACGTCGTCACGCACTCCCCCACCTTCCGGCAGGAGATGATCCAGGACGCCCGCGTACTCGCCATCGCCGACGCGCTGCTGCTCCCGATCGCCGACAGCTACCAGATGACCGCGGCCCAAGTGATCGAGATCGGTCCGGGCAACCCAGCGCAGCCCTTGCACCGCGACCTGGAGAACTGGCCCATCTTCCGCGAACTCGGCCCCAGCACCTACAACGTCACGATCAACTTCCTCACTGCCCTAACGGATTTCACCGAGGAGAACGGTGCTACCCGCGTGATCCCCGGGAGCAGCCACTGGCCTGACTACGAGGACCGCGGCACACCAGAGGAGACCCATCCTGCTCTGCTCAAGGCGGGCGACGTCCTCCTCATCGACGGCAAGGTTGCCCATGGTGGAGGGGAGAACAAGACCACCGACTTCTACCGACGCGCGATGGCATGGTCCTTCACCATCGGATGGTTGACCAGTGAGGAAGCGCATGCCTTCCTCGTTCCCCTGGAGCTCGTCAAGACCCTGCCCCCGAAGGTCCAGAATATTCTCGGATTCCGCTCATTCCACAATGCTTCCAAGCAGGGCGGGACGCTATGGCAGGCGAACTACGAGGACATCGCCAAGTACCTCGGTCTCTGAGGCGAAGTCGACGTCGGCGAGGTGACGATGCCGCGTCATCTCGCCGCCGTCGACGATATACAAAGCGGCAGAGGGCGGCTCCGTATGCGTTGCGGGTTTACTGTTGGACAGCGGTTCCCTTGACTGCCCGGAGCCCCGCTGCTGCGAGTTCGCCGGTGGCGTCGGCGGCGAGTGCGGCGCCGGTTCCTGCGCTCGACCCCATCAACGCACGGTGGGTGATGCCTTCACCAATGATCGCCAGCTTGAAGTTGGCCAGCGCCAGGTAGAAGTTCCAGTGCGCAATGTCGCGGCCTGATTCGCGGGCGTAGAGCTCGACCAACGAGTCTGGCGACGGGTAGCGATCGCTGGTCCACGCGGCGGGCTCACCCAGGACTGCGTCGAACAACGGGTCGCGGTAGACGCACATCAGCGCGGCGTCGGCGAGCGGGTCGCCGAGAGTCGACATCTCCCAATCAACCACTGCCAGCACCGTTCCGACGTCATCGCTGGAGAGGATCGTGTTGTCAACCCGGTAGTCGCCGTGCACGATCGCGGAATCCGACCGCGACGGGACGGCGGCCTCGAGCGCTGCGTGCAGCGCGGTGACGTCCGGGACCTCCCTAGTCTTGACGCGTTCCCACTGCCGACACCAGGTGGCGACCTGTCGGGCCAGGAACCCTTCGGGCCTCCCGAACTCCGCCAGACCGACGGCCCGGTAGTCGACGGCGTGAAGCTGCGCGAGGACACGCACCAATTCCCTACCGTTGGCGTCGATCTGGGCATCGGAGAGGTCGTCCAGATCTGCTCGATCGCGGATGATCCGGCCGGCTTTGAACTCGACGATGGTCATCGGCGCGCCGAGCACGCGCCCCTTGTCATCGAAGGCGACGGTCCGTGCGACGGGGACATCCGTACGTGCCAGGCCCGTCATCACGGCCCACTCACGGGCCATGTCATGCGCAGAGGGCGTGAGGCCACTCGTCGGCGGTCGGCGCACCACCCATGCCAACTCGTCGTCGAACGCCTTGAACGTCAGATTCGACCGCCCCCCACTGATGAGTTCGACGTGGAGGTCACCGCTCCGTGGGACACCCGTGGCGCGCATAAAGCCGTCCAGCGCAGCGATGTCCATCCCTGGGAGTTCGGTCATCGAGTGCCGTCGCGCTCTGCTCGTCGAGCTGCTCCAACGGCGCGCTTGGCGATCGCCCACCGATGGACTTCGGAGGGACCGTCGTAGACCCGGAATCCGCGTACTTCTCGTGAGAGCCGCGCCAGCGGGAGATCATCGGAGACGCCGAGGCCGCCGCACATCTGGATGCCACGGTCGACGATGCGGAAGATGGCTTCTGCCGCGTAGGTCTTCGCGATGGAGGTCTCGTTGCTCGCCGTCGCACCCTGGTCGAGGGCGAAGCAGGCCTGGACCAACAGTGCCCGTGTCGCCGCGATGTCGATTTCGTTGTCGGCGACCATCTTCTGGGTCATGCCGAGGTCGCCGAGCGTTGATCCGAAGCCCTCGCGGCGGGCAACCCTGGCCACCGCGACGTCGTGCCCACGGCGGGCGGCACCAAGCCATCGCATCACGTGGGTCATGCGGGCAGGGCCGAGCCGGACCTGCGCGTAGGCGAATCCTTCGTCCACTGCGCCGAGTACGTTCTCGTCGGGGACGAAGGCTCCGTCGAAGTGCACCTCGCAGTGCCCGCCGATCATCGCCTTGTCCAGCGTGCCGATGTGGCGGCCCACCCTTATGCCAGGGGTGTCCGCATTCGCCAGGAACATGGTTGCCCCGCCTCGGTCGCCGGGCTTGCCGGCAGTCCGGGCCATGATGATGAAGAATCCGGCTCCGTCGGCACCTGTAATGAACCACTTGTGGCCGTTGACCTTCCAGCCACCGGGAACCCTCACCGCCGCCGTGGTCAGCGCGGCCGGGTCAGAGCCGGCGCCCGGTGCGGGTTCGGTCATCGCAAACGCCGACCGAACGTCTCCGGCGGCCAGTGGCGCCAGGAATTGCTGCTTCTGTCCGGCGGAGGCGACGTGAGCGAGCAGATGTACGTTTCCCTCGTCGGGAGCGGCGATGTTCAGCGCGGTCGGACCGAACAGCGAGTAGCCCGCCTCCTCGAACACGGGCGCACGGTCACTCATACTCAGACCAAGGCCGCCGTACTCAGTCGGCGCGTGGGGCGCGAACACACCGGCAGCCTTGGCGGCATCCTGCATGATGACCCTGCGGCTGTCACCCCCGGCATCATCGATGTTGCCCAAGAACTCATCCTCGATGGGTAACACGAACTTCCTGGTGAACTCCCGCGTCCTATCGACCAGCTCCTGCACGTCGGGCTCGTAGTTTAAATCGATTGTCACAACACACTCCTCGCCACGTGAGACTGTGCCGTCGCTCTGGTGTCGACGTCATGTGCGTCTGACCGATCGCACATAAGTCGCCGGCTGCAGGCTTATCTTGCACCCGATCGATTGATCAAGTCAAATGATTCATGCCAGGCGTTATCTCGACCCGCCGCTCTCGGGACAGTCAATCGTCTGATAGGACGTCGAGATCTGAGACCGGTCGACCGCGGGGCCCGGACCGACGGGGCCGGCGCTGCATCGACTGAGGGGGTATGGACCGGCCTGGCTTGGGCTTACAGTTCGAACCCACCAATGCAATGGGCGCGTTCTGTGCTGTTTGGTGTCGCTGCCGTCCGTTCGTACTTGGTGACGGTCCGGATGTGCTTGCCGATCTCGTCGAGCTCGATGACGCGCAGCGCTTCGTCGGGTCCGTGGTCCTCGAGGAGCGTCTTGAAGCGCTCCGCCGAGGGCAGGTTCTCGAAGGTGAGGGAGCGTTGGCGACCGTCGGCACGCCAGAGCACGCGGTAGGTGTTTCCGCGGTGGTTCTTCTGGGCGTGGATGCTTGCCACAACCTCAGATGTACGTGAGCTGTTACGCAGATCCCTGCGTAACTTTGAAAACTGCCCCTGAACTGCGGTTATACGGTGGAGCTAAGGGGATTCGAACCCCTGACCCCCACACTGCCAGTGTGGTGCGCTACCAACTGCGCCATAGCCCCTTACATCGTGCTGGTCGACGGTACACCAACCAGCACTTAGGGTTCAAAACCGCTGCTCACGGTACCTCTCCACCGGCCTCCGGCCCCAGCGGACGGGCTGGCGTGTGCTCGGTGCTGGTCCGCGGCCGCGTCTCGGGCGCGAAGATCCAGATGACCGCGGCCACCAGCAGGATCACGCCGCTGATCACGAACGCCGAGCCGTACGTCAGGTGCTCGGCGATCTGACCGACGGCCAGCGAGCCCAGGATCGCCCCGAAGTCCGACATCATCTGGAACGTCGCCACTGCGGTGCCGCCGCGGGACTTGCTGCCGATGATGTCGGCCACCGCAGCCTGCTGCGGCGAGATGAACATGCCGGTCGCCGCCCCTGTGATGAACGCAGCCGCCAGGAACAGCGTCAACGAGTCGGTGAAGCCGACCAGCGCCGTCGACACCGCCGACACCGTCAGTCCGATGATGATCAGCTTGCGCCTGCCGATGTGGTCGGACAGATAACCACTCGGGATCACCGCGGAGACGTTGCCGACCGCGAACGTCGCCAGTGCCAGCCCCGCCATGCGCGGACCGCGACCGAGGACCTCGACGACGAACAGCGGCACCAGGGCGACACGCAAGCCCAGCGCCGTCCACCCCGTCGAGAAGTTGGAGAACAGCGCCGCACGGTAGGCCCGGTTGCGCAGGGCGGTCCGCAGCGCGATGGCGGGCTCGGTCTGCACGTCCGCCGCCGCCAACGACGAGTGCCGCAGCCGGACGAACACCACGGCGGCCGCGATCAGCAACGCGACACCGTAGATGACGAACGGCGCCGACAGTCCGAGTCCGACCGTGACGCTGCCGAGGATCGGTCCACCCACCGAGCCGACCAGGAACGCACTCGAGAACAGGCCCGCCACGCGCCCCCGCGCGTCCGACGGCGAGATCCGGATCATCAGGCCGAGCGACGACACCGAGAACATCGCCGATCCGAACCCGCCGAGCGACCGGAACACCAGCAGCTGCCAGTAGGTCTGCGCGAATGCGCACGCTCCCGTCGACAGGGCCACGATCAACAGCCCGGTCAGATAGATGCGGCGCTCCCCCAGCTTCTGCACCAGCACGCCGCTCACCGGCGCCGCACACAGCCGCATCAGCGCGAAGGCCGTGATGACGAACGTCGCCGCGGCGATGCTGACGCCGAAGTTGCGCGCGTACTGCGGCAGCACCGGAGCGACCACTCCGTAGCCGAGGGCGATCACCGCGTTGGCGGTGACCAGAACCCAGACCTCGCTGGGCAGCTTGGGCTTGTCGGGTGCCTGACAGTCACCCTCCGCTACGGAACTCACCCGATGACTGTATTCACCAGTTCCTTGGCCGCATTCTGGACCTCCGCCAAATGCTCGGGTCCCTTGAACGACTCCGCGTAGATCTTGTAGACGTCCTCGGTGCCCGACGGGCGCGCGGCGAACCACGCGTTCTCGGTCGTCACCTTGAGTCCGCCGAGCGGAGCGCCGTTGCCGGGCGCCGTCGTGAGCTTGGCGGTGATTGTCTCGCCGGCGAGCTCGGTGGCGGTGACCTGTTCCGGCGAGAGCTTGCCGAGGCGGGCCTTCTGCTCACGATCGGCGGGCGCGTCGATGCGCGCATAGGTCGGCGCACCGTACTGATCGGCCAGCTCGGCGTAGCGCTGCGAGGGCGTCTTGCCGGTGACCGCGAGGATCTCCGAGGCCAGCAGCGCCAGGATGATGCCGTCCTTGTCGGTCGTCCACACCGACCCGTCGGTACGCAGGAACGATGCGCCCGCGCTCTCCTCGCCACCGAATCCGATTGTGCCGCTGATCAATCCGTCGACGAACCATTTGAACCCCACGGGCACCTCGACCAGCTTGCGGCCCAGCCCGGCGACCACCCGGTCGATGATCGACGAGCTCACCGCCGTCTTGCCGACGGCGGTCGAACCGGGCCAGCCGGGCCGGTGCGAGTAGAGGTAGTCGATCGCGACGGCCAGATAGTGGTTCGGGTTCATCAGGCCGCCGTCGGGAGTGACGACACCGTGCCGGTCGGAGTCGGCGTCGTTGCCGGTGGCGATCTGGTAATCGCCGATCTTGCCGATCAGCGACGCCATCGCGTTGGGCGAGCTGCAGTCCATGCGGATCTTGCCGTCGGTGTCGAGCGTCATGAACCGCCAGGTGGCGTCGACCAGGGGGTTGACCACCGTGAGGTTGAGCTTGTGCGTCTCGGCGATCGCACCCCAGTAGTCGACACTGGCGCCACCGAGCGGGTCGGCACCGATCCGGATCTCCTCGGCGCGGATGGCGTGGATGTCGACGACGTTCGGCAGGTCGGCGATGTAGGCATTCATGTAGTCGTGTCGCTGCGCGATCTGCAATGCTCGCGCCAGCGGAACCCGCTTCACCTCGGCGAGGCCGCCGCGCAGAATCTCGTTGGCACGCTTGGCGATCACCCCCGTCGCGTCCGTATCGGCGGGACCGCCGTTGGGCGGGTTGTACTTGAAGCCACCGTCGCGCGGCGGGTTGTGCGACGGGGTGACGACGATGCCGTCGGCGAGGTCGCTGTCACGGCCGCGGTTGAACGCCAGGATCGCGTGGCTGACGGCGGGCGTCGGCGTATACCGGTCCGCGCCGTCGATCATCGCCACCACGTCGTTGGCGGCGAGCACCTCCAGCGCGGACACCCACGCCGACTCGGACAGGGCGTGGGTGTCGCGCCCGATGAACAGCGGTCCGGTGGTGCCCTGGGCGGCGCGGTACTCGGCGATGGCCTGCGTCGTGGCGAGGATGTGGGCCTCGTTGAACGCGGCGTCGAGGCTGGACCCACGATGCCCCGACGTCCCGAACGCCACCTGTTGGTTCACGTCCTCGGGGTCGGGCATCACCGTGTAATAGGCGGTGACCACCTGGGCGACGTCGATGAGGTCTTCGGGAAGTGCCGGTTGTCCGGCACGGGGATTGGCAGCCATGGATTCGATTCTGCTCCCTCGTGGCGCGCCGCACGTCCCGGTCGCCAAGAATTCAATTACAACGCCCACACCGCAGCGAGCCCGGCGCCGCAGGCAGCAACCGACAGGACCAACGAGCCAAGTGCGTTCAGGAGGGCCAGCATTCGCCGGTTCTGCTGGATCAGTCGGACCGTCTCGAAGCTCGCGGTGCTGAAAGTCGTGTAGCCGCCGCAGAACCCGGTCCCGATCACGGTCTGCCATGCGGCGGGCTGCCCGTGAAAGAGCACCATGCCCGCCAGCACTCCGAGCAGTAACGACCCCGTCACGTTGATGATCACGGTCGCCAACGGGAACGGTGACTGCCACCGGCCCTTGATCGACGCGTCGAGCAGGAACCGGGTCACCGCACCGACGGCCCCGGCGACAAGGGTGAGCACGAGGATCACGGGCGCACCGTCCGACCGTGAACGCCTGCCGCGATCACGATTCCGAGCCAGGCGGTGACGACTCCGGCGACGACGCTGACGAGGCCGTAGCCAATCGCCGTGCCGAGATGTCCGTGCCGATCGAGCAGCACCGCCTCCAGTGCGAAGGTGCTGTAGGTGGTGAAGGCACCGCAGCCTCCGGTGCCCGCGCAGAGCCTCGCACGCTGTCGCCAGCCCGAATCGTCGCCGAGCCTGGCCAGTCCTTCCAGCAGACCGCCGAGGACGAACGCGCCGGAGAGGTTGATGAGGAAGGTCGCCCACGGCCACCCCGACGGCCCGTGGGGCAGCGCGTTCTCGATCACGTAGCGAAGCGCGGTTCCGACGACACCGCCGGCAAAGACCCAAGCCAGCGACGACGGTCGTAGATGGAGCGGCCTGCCTGGCGAGGCGGCGAGGACATCGGGATCCGACGGCAACTCGGCATGCGGATCCTCCGCACCGGTGGGTTGTTCCATAGCCCTACCTACTCATCGACCCGACGGTAGGAACCATCAGCCATTGGGCGGCTCGAGCGACGCGGGCTCGGGCGAGATCCATCACCACTGCCGAGGACTGTACCGCGCGCTCAGCGCGCTTGGGTGGCGGGCGGCATCCACCGGTCCGCCAGCTCACCCACCCAGTCCGCCGCAGCATCCGCGTCGTCGGGTGGCCCCGCCACCAACACCAACTCGTCGACGCCGAGGGCGGCGAGCTCGTCGAGATCGGACACCTGAGGATCGCGCAGTGCCACCGCGACGCGTAGCGACGTCACGTCACGCCCTCGTTCCTCGCAGAGGGCGCGGAGCGTTGCGACGTGCGTTCCCACCTCCGCGGGGCCGTCGACGTTGAATCCGTACCAGCCGTCGCCCCAGTCGGCGACCCGGCGCAGCGCCGCCTCGCTGTTGCCACCGAGAACGATCGGAATGCGGCCGTCCCGAACCGGTTTCGGGTTCACCCGCACCGAGTCGAATCCGACGAACTCGCCATCGAAGGAGGCGACGTCATCGCGCCACAGCGTCCGCATGGCCTCGACGTATTCGGCGGTGCGCGCAGCCCTGCGCGCGAACGGCACGCCGAGTGCCTCGAACTCCTCCCGCGACCACCCCACGCCGACTCCCAGCGTGAAGCGGCCCCCCGACAGCGTGTCCAGCGTCGCGGCCTGCTTGGCCATCAGAACGGGGTTGTGCTCGGGGAGCAGGAGCACCCCGGTCGCGATGCCGATGGTCGACGTGGCGGCGGCGGCGAAGCTCAGGCCGATCATGGGGTCGAGCCAATCTGCCTCTGCGGGAACGGCTATCAGGCCGTCGGCCGAGTACGGATAGCGCGATGCGGACCGATCGACCATGACGACGTGCTCGCCCGACCACAGCGTGGCGAACCCGGATTGCTCAGCGGCCGTGGCCACCGCGTCGATGACACCGCGCCTGGCGCCCGACCCGATCCCGAGCGCGTGCAATCCGAGTTGCATGCCGACATGGTCTCACGCACCGATGGGGTCTCACGCCCCGATGAGCAGGACACCCATCCACACCAGGGCGACCACCTTGACGAGTTCCAGCGCGACATAGGCGAAATGGGCACCCGACCGCCGTCTCTCGTCGCCCGCCAGGACGGCGGAGGTTCGACGGGAAAGCAGCGGGCGCGCCACGATGGTCTGCGTCAGCAAGGTACCCACCGCGACACACATCGCCGCGTTCACCGCCGACGACGTCTCGTGGGTGAACAGCGCGACGGTGATCACGATGGCGAACACGTACTCGAAGACGTTCAGCGCACGGAACACCAACCGTCCGATGCCGAGGCCCACCTTCAGCGTCACCCCGGGGGCACGGAACTTCAGCGGCGCTTCGACGAACGAGATCGCCAGCACCATGCCGAACCACACGAACACCGTAGCGACCGCCAGCTTGGTGCCCGTGTCCACGGCCGCAGCCTACGACAGAGGTGCGATGGTGATGGGATGCACGGTGGATCCGCGGCGGACCGCGACTACGTGGCCGAACTCGAGAGGTGGCAGGACGCTGGTGCCACCTGGCAGGTGGTGGCGCTGACCTCTGGCGGAGTGACAGTCGCCCTGATGCGGTGTGACGGCGGCGAGGAGGTCGACCGCTTCACGTCCGATGATGCGCGGCTGCTGGAGTTCGTCGCGCGCCACCGCCCCGATTAGGGCGATTCCGGTTCACGATATCAACGCGCCGACGTCCGGGCTTTCGCCACGTCGTCGATGCCATCCCGGAGTTCGCCCCGGTCGCTTGAATGGCGTTGAGGTCCAACGGTTGTCGACGTAGGAGTGGACCGGAGCCGACGGCCGCTCGTGGCCCGCGAGATCGACCCGTCCTTCGACATGGGCGCCTCGTTCACGCTACCTGCCAAGTGCTCACCGACGCGGTGCGGATGAGCTAGTTTGGCCGGATGCGGACGGAGCACCGTCGACGAGCCTGGTCCCTGTTTGCCTCGATGGCCGCCGTGACTGTGGTGTCGGCGTGCGGATCCAGCACCGCACCGCCCGCACCCGCACTGACGTCCGCAGCGGCGACCACTCCCACCGTCGCCCAGCCTCCCCGGGCCCCGACGCCGACCACGCGGACCGTGAACTGGTTCGACCTCGAGGTCGGTGACTGTCTGGTCGACCCGCCGCCAGTGGATCCCACCGTGATCACCGTTGCCGTCACCGACTGCGCTTCGCCGCATCAAGCCGAGGTGTTCCTGCGCGCGCCGATGGCCGTCAACACCGCCATCGCCGACGTCATCGACCGAACGTGCGGCGCGGGTCTGACCGGGTACACCGGCCATTCGGCGAGTGACGGCGACTTTTCGTTGACCTACCTGATCGACTCCAACCAGAACAGAACGTCATCGAACCCGGACCCGAGCACCGTCATCTGTCTGCTCGAGGCACCCGGCGGTGGCCCACTGACGCAGTCCGCACACAGGTAAGTCACCGCATCGAAGACCACTTCCTACTTGGCGGTAGTTTCGTCGGTATCGGGTACTCCCGGTAGCGGCCCGCGGGCGGCCCACGCATGGATCGGAGGTTCGACAGTGAAGTTGGCGCTCAGCGAAGCCGAAGCCGCCTTCCGCGACGACTTGCGGACGTTCTTCACCACCCGGATACCGCAGGACATCCGCGACCGGGTACGTGACGGTGAGCTCCGCTTGCCCGACGACGTGGTGACAGCGCAGCGGATCATGAACGAGCGCGGCGTTGCCGTGCCGAACTGGCCGGTGGAGTGGGGCGGCCAGGACTGGACTCCGCTGCAGCGGCAGATCTGGTCCGACGAGCTGCGGCTGGCCTGTGTTCCCGAACCGCTCGCCTTCAATGCGAGCATGGTCGGGCCGGTCATCGCGCGGTTCGGTTCACAGGCGCTCAAGGAGCGATTCCTGCCGAAGACCGCCAACCTCGACATCTGGTGGTGCCAGGGCTTCTCCGAACCCGAGGCGGGCTCCGACCTCGCATCGCTGCGGACCACGGCCGTCCGCGACGGAGACACCTACGTCGTCAACGGCCAGAAGACGTGGACGACGCTCGGGCAGTACGCGGACTGGATCTTCCTGCTCGCGCGCACCAATCCCCAGGCGCCCAAACGCCAGGCCGGCATCTCCTTCCTGCTGGCCGAGATGTCGACGCCGGGAATCACTCTGCGCCCGATCAAACTGATCGACGGCAGCTACGAGGTCAACGAGGTGTTCTTCGAGGACGTCCGCATCCCCGCCGACCAACTCGTCGGTGAGGAGAACCAGGGCTGGACCTACGCCAAGTTCCTGCTCAGCAACGAACGCACCGGCATCGCCCGGATCGGCACCACCAAGGTGTGGCTGGCGCAGGTCAAGGAGCGAGCTGCGGACACGCCGAGCGGCCGGGGCACGCTTCTCGAGGATCCGCTGTTCGCCGCCCGCGTCGCCGAACTCGAGAACGAGCTGCTGGCACTGGAACTGACCCAGCTTCGGGTCAGTGGTTCCGAGGCCGACGGCAAGCCCAACCCGGCGTCGTCGATCCTCAAACTGAAGGGCAGTCAGCTTCAACAGGCGGTCACCGAACTGGGTGTCGACCTGGCCGGGCCCGACGCCCTGCCGTTCGACGCCGGCGAGGACGTCGAGTCGCCGGCATGGTCGCGCCTGGCCGCGCCCAAGTACCTGAACTACCGCAAGACGTCCATCTACGGCGGCACCAACGAAGTGCAGCGCAACATCATCGCTTCGACGATTCTCGGATTGTGAGGAACTCGTGGACTTCGACCTGACCGACGAACAGACACTGCTGGGCGAGATCACCCGGGAGATCTTCACGCGGGCGTACGACGTCGAAACGCGACTCAAGGTGATCGACACCGACCTCGGCTGGAGTCGCGACGTCTGGTCCCAGTTGGCCGAAACCGGCATCCTCGGACTGGGATTCGACCCCGACGAAGCCGGGCAGATCGAGCTGACGGTCGTGCTCACCGAAGTCGGCCGACGCCTTGCCCCCGAGCCGATCGCCGAAGCCGCACTGATTCCAGGAAGTCTGCTCGCCGAACTCGGTAACGACGAGCAACGAACGTTGCTCGACGCCGTGGCGGAAGGCCGCACGCTGTTGGCGTTGGCCCATCAGGAGCCCGGCATGCGCGGCATGTCGGTGGCCATCACCACTAGCGCAGAACGCGACGGCGACTCGTGGACCGTCACCGGAGTCAAGAATCCGGTGCTGTACGGCGACTGCGCGGACGCGTTCATCGTGAGCGCCGCACTGCCGGGGGGCGAAACCGGGCTGTTCCTCGTCGATGGTGCCGCCGTGAGCCGGAGCCCGTTCCGGACCTTCGACGGCCAGCGCGGGGCGCAGGTGACACTGAATTCGGTTGCGGCACAACGCCTCGGATCAGGAGACGCCACGGTCGCGCTGCAGAGGGCCCTGATCCGGCACCAGTCCGCGCTCTGCGCCGAGGCCGTCGGCGCGATGGAGGAAGCGCTGCGCCTCACGACGGAGTACTTGACCAGTCGCAAGCAATTCGGCGTTCCGTTGAGCAACTTCCAGGCGCTCACCCAGCGCGCCGCCGACATGTACGTCTCACTCGAATTGGCGCGCAGCATGAGCTTCTACGCCGCAATGTCGATCGCGGACGGCAACTTCGATCCCATCATCGCCGCTCGCGCCAAGCTGCAGATCGCCCGCTCCGGACGCCACATCGCCGAAGAGTCGATCCAGTTGCACGGCGGCATCGGTGTGACGTCGGAGTATCCCGTCGGCCACTACGCCGCCCGCCTCACCGCGATCGGCCAAACCCTCGGTAACGCCGACGATCAATTGCGCACGCTGATCGACGGCATCGGGTCCTACTCGACGGTGTCGCTCTAGCCGCCGACGTTTGCCTCCGGCCCCGCCTCAACGAGCAGGGACATGCCGTAGTGGCGTGGCAATTCCACGGCGAAGCTGTGCAGGTCGTCCACCGTGCCGACGGTCTTGCCCGTGAACATGTCCATGACGTGACTGCCCGGCGGCAGATGCTCGGACCGCACGGTGCCCGCGATGTCCTCGTGGGCGAAGTTGAGGATGGTCAGCTGATGCTGGGTCGGGTCCTCGAGCTGATGAACGAGGACCAGCATCCCCTTCTGTGACACCTCGGGGATGTCGACCTGACGACTGGTGGCGATGCCGTAGTGCGAGCGCACCCGCAGAATCGCCTGTAGCTGGCGCAGGAAGCTGGTGTCGTCGGCGAGTTGCTCGGGAATCGAGCCGTAGAGGCTGCGGCCTCTGGGCATCCCCGCCATCGACCGCGTTGCCTTCTCGTTCACGCCCATGAGGTCGTGGCCCGCGCGATGGATCCAGCGGGTGTCGCCGCCGCGGAGCAATTCGGCGACCTCGCTCGGCGGCAGCGTCAACATCCCGCACATGTCCCAGCCGGACAGCGCGAACACTCCCGGTTGCAGCGCGTTGAACATCGCCAGGAGCAGATGGGCGCGACGAATCGGGTCGATGTCGTCGATCGAATCGAGGTCGGTGATGCCGAGGGACGCCGCAACGACGGTCGCGGTGGTCGACGCGATGCCGTTCGTGGTGAACACCTGGTTGTACGGCGCCTTGGGGCCGGTGAGCTGGTTGAGCAGATCTTGGCGCACCGACTCCCCGAGCTCCTCGCCGGTAACCTCCTCCCCCTTGTACGTGTAGACGTCGTCACGGTGCCCGGTGGACCAGTGCACCAGTTCGTAGGTCAGCTCGTCGTGGTTCTGCAGCGCATGGATCAGCGAGGCGGGGTCGACGCCGAGCTCGATCGACGTGCGCAGGGTCAGCCGGAGGAACTCGGTGTCACCGGTCGCCAGCGCGTGCTGATAGGCGGGACGGTTGATGAAGTCGTAGGACAGGTCTGCGCCGGCCTCACCGATCTCGCGGATGTCGTCGATCGTGAGGTTCAGCTCCTGGAAGGTGAAACCCCCGACCTTGCGCACCATGCTGGCGATCAGATGGTTGGCCGCCTCCGACAGCGGGTGACCCTCCGACCAGGCGGGGCTGCCTTCAGCGGCACTCTTCTCCACCCCGAGGAAGCCGTTGGCGTCCAGCCGCAGCGCGCCGGTGCCGAGGTCGGCCAACGAATGGAGCGCGTCGCCCATCACCATCCGCATCCCTGCGAACGACGGGTCAAGCCAATTGATCGAGGGCTGCCCGTCCTTGAAGTAGTGCAGGTACACCCAGCGCCGTTCGACGCCGTCGACCCCGACGACGGGACGGGTGACGCTCCAGTTGGTCTCCTTGACGCCCTCGGCGAAGAAGATCACACGCTGCAGGCGACCGATGATGTAGCCGGCCTTGTCCAACCACTCCTCGGTCGCCGCGTCGATGTTGACGGAGTCGACGCCGGGCGGGGTGTCCGGCAGCTCGTGCCAGTCCCGAGGATCGATCTCCACCATGTGGTAGATGCCCGGATAGTCGGCGTAGTGCATCTCTGCGAGCCGGAAGTCCGCCCCCTTGCCGGTGTGGCCTGGGACGACGTCGTCGATGATGGTGCCGCCGTACCAGTTCGCCGTGGCGCACATCTTGCGGAATTCGTCCTCGGTGCCGAACGCCGGATCGATCTGGGTGCTGATGCGATCGAAGTGGCCGTCGACGCTGGGGGTGTACTCCCAGCCCGAGATGCCCCCCGCCCGCTTGACGGGGCCGGTGTGAATGCCCTCGATACCGATTTCGGCGAACGCCTTCCACATGTCGTCGTCGGCCATCGCCTTGAGGAACGACTCGTCGGGCCTGGTGATCAGCGACAGCGGGTAGGCGGTGAACCACACCGACGCGGTGGAGACGGCGTTGCGCGGGCTGGGGTTGGCGAACGGGTTCTGCCACATCGAGCCCTGACCGGAGAACTGCTGGCTGATCTCGTTGGCATCCGACAGCATCGACTGCGACAGCAGCCACTTCACATACGCCGGGTTGTCCGCCGTCGGCGAGCCGTCGTGCGCCACGGAATTCCGCGCGAAGGGCGCCTTGACCCGCGGCCGGAACCGCAGCGTCCTCGGCCGCGCCGGGTGCAGGTGTTCGTCGTAAGTGATTTCGGTTGGTTCGCGCGCCTGATCGTCACTCGCCGTGTCCGTCATCAACTTCCTAACCCTCGATACCGCTCGATGTACTGGCTTGTCCGTGACCCGTGCGCGGTCAACCTTCCGCGCCGTATAGCCGTTGACGTCATGTTGAAACTTGCCGACCTTCGTCGGTCGAGCGCCCCCCAATGTAGGCGGCTTGCGGGTCATCGGCTTCCCCTGATTGACAATCCGCTCTCGGAGGTAGAACATTACCCATTACCGGCTACCGATAGCCTGGGACCTGCAGCGCCCCACATCCACCATCAGCGTCCGAGGAGGCGAACCCGTGGTCGACAACGACTCCGCGTACTTGCAGAAGTACGGATACAAACAACAGCTGGACCGCAAGCTCGGGTCGTTTTCGACCTTCGCGGCGGGATTCAGCTACATCTCGATCCTCACCGGCGCGTTCCAGCTGTTCTACGTGGCGTTCGGCTTCGCGGGACCGGTGTTCTTCTGGACGTGGCCCGTGGTCGTCGTCGGTCAGCTCGCCGTCGGACTGTGCTTCGCCGAGCTCTCGGCCCACCACCCCCTCGCGGGATCGGTCTACGCCTGGAGCAAGCAACTCGCGGGCAAGCTGGTGTCCTTCATGGCCGGCTGGCTGATGTTCGTCGCCTGCACCGTCACCGTGGCAGGAGTGGCACTGGCCATGCAGGTGGTGCTGCCCGCCATCTCCCCTGTCTTCCAGATCGTCGGCGACGGCACCGGGACCTACGACTTCGCCGGGAACGCGGTCGTCCTCGGCACCATCCTGGTCATCATGACGACGATCATCAATGTCGTTGGCGTGCGGCTGATCTCGATCATCAACAACATCGGCGTCGCGGTCGAGCTGATCGCCTCCGTGCTGCTGATCGTGCTGCTGGCTCTGCACGTCAAGCGCGGACCGGGCATCATCTTCGACACCGCAGGCCACACCTCGGGCGGTTCCAGTGCGATCTTCGGCGCCCTGCTGGCCTCCAGCCTGCTCGCCACCTACATCCTCTGGGGCTTCGACACGGCAGGCTCCGTCGCCGAGGAGACCATCGACCCGCGCAGGCGGTCACCGAGGGCGATCATCCAGGCGCTGCTCGCCGCGGGTATCACCGGTGGCTTCATCATGCTGTTCGCGATGATGGCCGTCGGCGACATCCACGCCGAGGAACTGTCGCTGTCCGGTCTGCCCTACGTCATCACCAGCGTGCTCGGTGAGACCATCGGTACGGTCTTCCTCGCCGCCGCCGCCATCAGCATCTTCGTCTGCTGCCTGACCGTCCAGACCGGCACCGTGCGCATCGCGTTCGCGCTGGCCCGCGACAAGGCACTCCCGAAGTCCGAGCAGCTGGCCAAGGTCTCCGACCGCACCCGCACCCCGGTGCTGCCGACCGTCATCGTGGGCATCGTCGCCGTGGTGATCCTGCTGGTCAACATCCGTCAGCCGCAGATCTTCACCGTCATCACCAGCGTCGTCGTCGTGCTGGCTTACCTGGCCTACCTTCTGGTTACCGTCCCAATGCTGTTGCGCCGCTTCAAGGGAACCTGGCCGCTGCCCGAGACGAGCGGCGAGAAGTACTTCAGCCTCGGCCGCTGGGGCGTGCCGGTCAACCTCGTCGCCATCGCCATGGGCCTGTTCGCGGTCGTCAACATGGTCTGGCCCCGCCAGGAGATCTACAACCCCATCGCCCCCTTCCACTGGTACCTGCAGTGGGGCGGCGTGATCGCGGTCGTCCTGGTGATCTTCGCCGGACTCGGCATCTACGCGGCGCGCAACCGTGCCACCGACCTGTCGAGCCATGCCACGGCCCAACCCGTCAGTCCGGAGCCGGTGTCATGACCGCGACGGGGGTAACCACCCTGCGCCGAGACTCACCCATCAAGGAGTTCCTTCCCGTGACCGCTACGCCGCCCGTGCTTCCCGACACCGTCGCCACCCGCGCCTACATCGACGGCGCCTTCGTCGACGCGGGCAGCGGAGCCACCTTCGACAACGTCAACCCCGCCACCGGCACCGTGCTCAACGCGGTCGCCGCGTGCGCGGAGGGCGACGTCGACACCGCTGTCGCCGCTGCCAGGCGGGCGTTCGACGAAGGCACGTGGAGCCGCATCGCCCCTGCCGAACGCAAGGCCGTGCTGCTGCGATTCGCCGACCTCATCGAGGAGAACGCCACAGAGCTGGCCCTCATCGACGCCATCGACGCGGGCAAGCCGATCAGCGACTGCGAGCAGCTCGACATCCCCGACGTCGTGCTGACCATCCGCTGGTACGCCGAAGCCATCGACAAGGTCTTCGGCAAGGTCTCCCCCACCGGGGCCGACAACGTCGGACTCGTGGTCCGTGAGCCCGCGGGCGTCGTCGGCATCGTGGTGCCGTGGAACTTCCCGTCCAACACCCTGTCGTGGAAGATCGGTCCCGCGCTGGCGGCGGGTAACTCCGTCGTGGTCAAGCCCGCCGAACTGTCGCCGCTGAGCGCGCTGCGCTACGCCGAATTGGCTACGCAGGCAGGCATTCCCGACGGTGTCTTCAACGTCGTCCCCGGCCTCGGCCACGTCGCGGGCAAGGCGCTTGGGCTGCATCGTGACGTCGACGTCATCAGCTTCACCGGCTCCACCGAGGTGGGCCGGATGTTCCTGAGGTACGCCGCGGACAGCAACCTCAAGCAGGTCGCACTCGAGATGGGCGGCAAGAGCCCGCAGATCGTGTTCGGCGACATGGCCGACGAACTGGACCAGGTCGCCGAAGACCTTGCGGGAGCGGCATTCTGGAACGGCGGGCAGAACTGCTCGGCAGGATCTCGCATCCTGGTGCACGAGTCCATCAAGGACGAGTTCGTCGAGAAGCTCGCCGCCCTTGCCGCCGCCCGCAAGGTCGGCGACCCGCTGGCACCCGACACCGAGATCGGACCGCTCATCGAGGCCGGGGCGCGCGATCGCGTGCTGCGCTACCTCGAGACCGCCAGGGCCGACGGCGCCACCGTGCACGGCGGCGGCGCGATCCTGCCCGACACCGGTGGCTACTTCGTGGCACCCGCCGTCGTGGACGAGGTCACCGCGGCCTCGGCGGTGGTCCGCGAGGAGATCTTCGGCCCCGTCGTCGCCGTGCTCGGGTTCGCCACCGAGGACGAGGCCGTCGCACTGGCCAACGACACCGAGTACGGGCTGGCAGCCAACGTGTGGACCCGCGACATCAACGTCGCACTGCGCGTGGCCAAGGCGGTGCGCGCGGGCACGGTAGCCGTCAACGGCTTCAGCGAAGGCGACATCTCCACCCCGTTCGGCGGCTTCGGCGTCTCCGGCTTCGGCGGCCACGACAAGGGCCTCGAGGCCTTCGACCAGTACACCGAGCTCAAGACCATCTGGATCAGCATCCGCTGATCAACACACCAACCACCCGAAAGCAGGAATCCATGAGCACCATTTCGACTGTCGCCGAGTCCGCGACCACCCCTTGGCGCGGAATCGTCGTGGCCGCCACCCTCCCCTTCACGGCCGACCTGACCGTGGACTACGACCGCTTCGGCGACCACGTCAGGTACCTGGCCGACAACGGCGCGCACGGCATCGCCCCCAACGGTTCTCTCGGTGAGTACCAGGTGCTCACCGCCGAGGAACGCGCCCGCGTCGTCGAGGTCGCGGTGGCGGCCGCGCCCGAGGGCTTCTCGGTCATCCCGGGCGTCGGCGCCTACGGTTCCGCCGAATCCGTGCGCTGGACCGAGCAGGCGCAGGCGGCGGGCGCGCATGCCGTCCTCGCCCTGCCCCCGAACGCCTACCGCGCCAACGACGACGAGGTCGTCGACCACTATCGCGCACTCGACGCGGTGGGCCTGCCGATCGTGGCCTACAACAACCCCTTCGACACCAGGGTCGACCTGACGCCCGAGTTGCTCTCCCGCCTGGCCGAGATCGAGAACGTCGTCGCGGTCAAGGAATTCTCCGGCGACGTCCGGCGCATCACCCAGATCCGGCACCAGGCACCCGGCCTGGACGTCCTCGCCGGTGCGGACGACAACGTGCTCGAGGCCACGCTGATGGGCGCCGTGGGCTGGATCGGCGGCTTCTCCAACTCGATGCCCAAGGCGTGCGCCAAGATCTACGAGCTGGGCACCACCGGCCGGGTCGACGAGGCTCGCGACCTGTACGCCCTGCTGCAGCCGGCATTCCTGTGGGACACCAAGCACACCTTCGTGCAGGCGATCAAGTTGTCGCAGGAGGTCGCCGGCGGATATGGCGGCCCGACCCGTCCCCCGCGCAGGCCGCTGGGCGACGAGGACCGCGCCCAGGTCATCAAGGACGTCGAGCTGGCGCTCACGGCCAAGGTCTGAGTCCGACCGTTCGAGGGCGGGCGGCTACGGTCCCAGATCGGTTGGCGCACAACCGTATTCCGGCGCCGATGGCCGCCCGACCCGTTATTGCCTGGCCGTACCGCCCCGCGTAGGGTTAGCCCAGAAAGGACACCAGCCTCGTGAAGATCACCGGTATCGACGTCTACCGCTACGACGTGGGCTATGCCCACGGCGTCTACGTGATGTCGGGTGACCGGGCCGCGGCCACCGAGGACGGCACCCTGGTGCGCATCCGCACCGACGAGGGACTCGACGGCTGGGGCGAGATCACCACACTGGGCACCACCTACCTGCCCATCTTCCCCGCGGGCATCCGGGCCGCACTGAAGGAGCTGGCCACGGTCCTGCTCGGGGCCGACCCGACCAACCTCAACCAGATCCGGCTGTCCATGGACGCGGCGCTGATGGGCCAGAACTTTGCCAAGAGTGCCATCGACATCGCCTGCTGGGACCTGCTCGGCAAGTCCGTCGGGCTGCCGATCTCCGCGCTGCTCGGCGGTGTACTCAACGACAGCTTCCCGCTCTACGAGGCGGTGCCGCTCGGCACGCCGGCCGCGATGGCCCGGTTCATCACCGAACGACGCGCGGCGGGCATCAACAGGTTTCAGCTCAAGGTGGGCAACAACCCGCTCGACGACACGGCACGGGCGCGCGCCTGCGTCGCGGCGGGCGACGCCGACACGGTCATCGTCGCCGACTCCAACGGTGGCTGGAACATCGCCGACGCCCAGATCGCCCTGCGGGGCATGGAGGGGCTGCCGATCTTCATCGAGCAGCCGTGCCGCAGCACCGCCGACTCGGTCATCGCCCACCGCCATTCGTCGCTTCCCCTGGTGCTGGACGAATCGATCGTCGACTCGACCGAGGCGTACCGCGCCAAGCACGACGCGCACGTCGCGTCGATCAACATCAAGTTCGGCAAGCTCGGCGGTCTCACCAACGCCGCGCGGATGCGGGACATCACCCAGGAGCTGAATCTGCTGGTATCGGTGGAGGACATGTGGGGGGGCGACGTGATCACCGCTGCGACAAGCCATCTGGCCGCGAGCACCCGTCCCGACGCCCTGCTCATGACGCCGTTCTTCAACGACTGGACCGACGGACACGTCGCCGGTCATCAACCCCGCTCCGTCAACGGCCGCGGATCGGCGCCCACCGGGCCAGGCCTCGGCATCACCGTCGACGTCGGCAGGCTCGGCGAGCCGCTCTTCGTCGTCGAGTTCTGAGCCGTGAAGGAATATCTCGAGTTCCTCGGCGCGCAGTCACCGTACGACCGCCTCGACGACGACGACCTGAACCGGCTCGCCAAGGCCGTCGACGTCGAGTACTTCACGGCGGGCACGGTGATCGTCGAAGCCGACGCCGCACCCCTTGACTGCCTCTACGTGGTGAGGGTCGGCGCCGTCGAGGTGATCGACCGCGGCCGCGTCACCGACGTCCTCGGCGTAGGCGAGACCTTCGGCCACATCTCCGTGTTGTCGGGGCTGCCCCCGCCACTGCAGGTCCGCGCCGCCGAGGACACCCTCTGCTACCGGCTGCCGGATCCGCGGAAGCTGCTGGCGCACCCGGACCGGCTGCAGTTCGCGCACTACGGCGGACTGGTCGCCAGGGAACGCCTGATCAGCTCCAGCGAGTCGTTCGCCCGCCTGGAGCGCCCGATCGGCGAGGTCGCGCACCCGATCACGTGGTGCGACGCCGACGACTCCATCCGGTCGGTCGCCGCGCTGATGACCGACGCGGGCCGGTCGTGTGCGCTTTTCCTGCGGGCCGGAAGGATCGGCATCGTCACCGATGACGACTTCCGCCGCCGGGTCGCCACCGGGGATGTCGGCGTCGACGCACCCATCTCCACCATCGCCAGCACTCCCGCGATCGCGATGAGCGTCGACCGCACCGTCAGCACCGCCTATCTGTTCATGGTCGAGCAGGGCATCCACCACCTCGTCGTGGTCGACGCCGTCGGCACCGCGGTCGGCATCGTCCGCGTGGTCGACATGGCCGCCGCCGAAGTCCGCAACCCGCTCGTCATCCGCAGTGCCGTCGACGCGGCGACCACCATGGACGAGCTCGTCGACGCGTGCCGACTGCTCACGCCCACCACCGTGGAGCTCTGGGATGCCGGCCTCCCCGTCGAGCACCTGGGCGCACTGCTGTCTGCCATGATCGAGTCGATCTACCGCAAGGTGATCGAACTGCATTCCACCACTTCACCTTTAGCCGATCTCGACTGTTCGTGGATGCTGATGGGTTCGCTGGGCCGACGCGAACCCCTGCCGAACTCCGACGTCGACACCGCGCTGGCGTGGGCCATCAAGGAACCCACCGACGCCGTGTTCACCCGTGAGCAGGTCGCCGCCGCCACCGAACCGCTGATCGCCGCGCTCGCGCGGTGCGGTCTGGCACCCTGCCCCCAGGGGCTCAACGCCTCCAGCCCCCTTTTCAACAGGTCACAGCGGCAATGGCGTGAGATCGCCGACGTCTGGCGCGCGAATCCCGACAACATCGACTACCTGCTCATGGCCTCGACCGTGCTCGACGCCCGCCCGATCACGCGCCCCGCACTGATCCAGCCGCTACGCTCCGCGCTCGTCGGCGGTGTCGGCCGCGACGCCTTCACCAGGGCGTTGAGCCGCTTCTCCATGAACGACCGGCCGCCGAGCGGATTCGTGCGCGGGTTCGTGGTCGAACACTTCGGGGAGCAGAAGGGGCATCTCAACCTGAAGAAGTCCGGCCTGCGCCCGGTTGCATCGCTGGCCCGGGCGTTGGCCCAACGCACCGGTGACCCAACGGGATCCACCCCGCAGCGCCTCGAACGTGCGCATCGCAGCGGCCTTCTCACCGCCAACGAGGCCGACGCCCTGTCGGGCGCCTTCAACCTCTGCTATCACCTGGTCTTCGACAGCCAGATCACGGCGATCAAGGCGGGCAAGCCCGTGGCGTCCGCCATCGACCCCGCGACGCTCGATCCGCTGGAGCGACGGCATCTCCGCAGCGCCTTCCGTACCGTCAGCGGGATCCAGGACAGACTGAGCCGCAAGTGGTTTGGTTACGAGGGTCTGTGAGCATCGACTGGGCCCGACGCCTGCGAGCACGCCGACCGCGGCACGGCGGGGCCGGTGGCGTGGACTGGCGGGCGGACACGTTCGTGGTGATCGACCTGGAGACCACCGGCCTCGACCCGCGTCACGACCACATCGTGTCCTACGGCGCGGTGCCGGTCCGCGGCGGCAGGGTCATGACGTCGGAATCGGTGTACGGGCTCGTCCACGTCCCAGGCGACGTTCCGGGAAGCTCGACCAAGTTCCACAACCTGCGCACCCAGGACCTCGACGATGCCCCGCCGCTGGCGGAGTGCGTCGCTGCCCTCGACGGCCTCATCGATGGTCACCCGGTGGTCGCCCACTGCGCCTGGGTGGAACGCTCGTTCCTGCGCAAGGCATTTCGGCGCTCGTACCTGACCTTCACCAGCTCGATGGTCGACACCGCGGTACTCGCCCGCCACGTCCTCGACGTCGAGCTGGGCCCCGGGCAGTCGGTGTCGCTGGAGTATGCCGCAACCGAGCTCGGGCTTCCGGTGCACTCCCCCCATCACGCGCTTGGTGATGCCGTCACCACCGCCGGCCTGTTCATCGCGCTGGCCGGACAACTGGAACGCGGCAGAACCCTGACCACGGCCAATCTCCTCGAACTGTCGGAAGGACCACCATGACAGAGACTTTGAAGGTCTTCGGAACCAATCCCCGCACCGGCGTTGCACTTCCACCGGTCACCGACGAGACCACCGACGCCGAGGTGACCGAACTCGTCGCGGCCGCCGCGGCTGCGGCAGCACCGTTCGGAGCACTCGACCGCAACTCCCGCGCCCGGCTTCTGGACGCCATCGCGGACGGCGTCGACGCCCGTCGCGCCGAACTCATCGGGATCGCCTCGGCTGAAACGGGATTCGGCGAGACCAAGCTCGACGGCGAAATCAACCGCGCCGCATACCAGTTCCGCTTCTTCGCCGACGTCGTCCGCGAGGGCAGCTATCTCGAGGTGGCCATCGACCCGCCTGCCGACACGCCGATGGGACCGCGGCCCGACCTGCGAAGGATCCTGCACTCGATCGGGCCGGTCGCGGTCTTCGGGTCGAGCAACTTCCCGTTCGCGTTCTCCGTGCTCGGCGGGGACACCGCCTCGGCGTTGGCGGCGGGCTGCCCCGTCGTGCTCAAGGCCCACCCGTCCCACCCCGCCACGTCGCGGCTGTCCTACGACGTCATCGCCGCCGCATTGGCGGCGAACTCGGTACCCGGATGCGTCGTCGGCATCGTCTACGGCACCCGCGCCGGGGCGACGCTGGTGGCGCAGCCCGCCGTCAAGGCCGTAGGCTTCACCGGATCACTGCGGGGCGCAAAGGCGCTGCTGGACGTCATCGGCACGCGTGACGAGCCGATCCCCTTCTACGGCGAGTTGAGCAGTCTCAACCCCGTCATCGTCACCCCGGGGGCCGCGTCGGAGCGGGCCGAGGAGATCGGCGCAGGCCTCGTCGGGTCCTTCACCATCGGCTCGGGCCAGCTGTGCACCAAACCCGGCTTCGTCCTCGTGCCCGACAACGCCGACGGCGACCGCCTCGTCGAGTCGGTGCACGCGGGCCTGGACGCAGCGTCGGGGCACGTGCTGCTCAACGAGGGCATCTACAGCACGTTCACCGATGAGACCGCGGCTTTGAAGGACCGGACCGACGTGCACACCCGCAGCGGCCCCGCCGCCGATGAGGCGGGTTACGCCGTCACGCCCATGGTGGTGGAGACTGCGCTCGACGAGCTCGACCCCGACCTGGTGCACGAGGTGTTCGGGCCGATCACCGTGATCGGCAGGTATCGCGCCGATTCCGTGATCAGCTCGGCAACAACCGTATTCGAGACCTTCCCGGCGTCGCTGACCGCGACCGTGCACCACACCGAAGGTGACGAGACACTTCAGGCGTTGACCGAGCTGGCGACGGCCCACGCCGGGCGCGTGGTGTACAACGCGTTCCCGACCGGTGTCGCGGTGTCGTGGGCCCAGCACCACGGCGGCCCGTGGCCGTCCACCAACTCGCTGCACACCTCGGTCGGCGCCACTGCGATCCGGAGGTTCCTGCGGCCCATCACGTTTCAGAACGCACCGCAGGACGTGCTGCCCGCCGAGTTGCGCGACGGGTACACCGACATCCCCCGCCGCATCGACGGTCGCCTTCACGCCGCTGGGGCCTGACGACCACTCGCCGAACGTGGATTACCCCCACGCACTTCCGCGGCATTGTCAAGCGGTCAGTGCAACGTCGGCTGTCTGTCAGGCGGCTTGGTCGATGAGGGCGGCGAGTCGGTCTGCGGGGGTTTCGAGGTTCAAGGTGGGTCGGGGTCGAGTGTTGAGTTTGTCTTGAACCCGTTTGAGGTCGGCCTTGGTGTGCACGCTGAGGTCGGTGCCCTTCTCGAACCAGAACCGCAGGAGCCGGTTGATGCTTCTATGTCAATGCCAGCGGTTGGCATCTTGAAATTTGGTGTTGCCAGGTGGATTGATCCGCATGCATGGCTCGGTAGATCACGTCGACGAGGTGGCGTTTGAGGATCCGTCTGGCGCCG
>JAOPUT010000027.1 GCA_025963385.1 Mycobacterium sp. | reverse complement strand
GACGGACGTTGAACGCCGAAGAGGCGGTGGAGTGGGGCATGGTCGCCAGGATGGTTCCCCACGACGAGCTACTCGACACCGCGAAAGAGCTTCTCGCACAAACCTGCCGGACCGCTCCGGCAGCACGCGGGGTGATCAAGGCCAGCCTGGACAACTACCTGGGCCTCTACGACCGAATCGGCATGCAGACGAGCCTCTTCGGACCGGAAGCCCGCGAAGGGTTCCGCGCGTTCAAGCAGAAGAACTCGCCGGACTGGGTACATCCCGAACTGCAGCTGGACGGCAGACTCTAACTACGCCGCCCGTCGCCGAGTGTGTGGGTCCTGGTCGAGGATTCGGTGATTCCTCGCCGTAGGCCACACACTCGGCGCGTCGGCTGCCTTCGGTTACTTCGGGGTGAAGCGCTGTGCTCCGTCGAGGCGCATGACTTCGCCGTTGACGTAGCCGTTGGTGAGAAGGAACGTGGCGGCGTCGGCATACTCGTCGGGCGTGCCGAGCCGCTTGGGGAATGGAATGTTGGCGGCAAACTTGGCAATGGCCTCTTCGCCGACGGACTCCATGATCGGCGTCTTCATCGTTCCCGGCGCAATGGTGTTGACCCGGATTCCCACTGAGCTCAGGTCACGGGCCGCGGCGATGGTCAGACCGATGACGCCCGCCTTCGCTGCGGCGTAAGCCGTCTGCCCGATTTGGCCTTCGTAGCCCGCCACCGATGCGGTCATGACGATGGCACCACGTTCTCCGCCCTCGCGAGGGTCTGCAGTGGCCACCGATGCCGCGACCAGGCGGGTCAGGTTGTAGGTGCCGCTGAGGTAGAGATCGATGGTCTTGCTGAACGCGCCGAAGTCGGCGGGGCTGCCGTCGCGCTGCACGATCCGTTGTGCGACACCGTAACCCCCGTGCGCGACCACCGCGTAGCGCAGCCGGCCGAGCTGGTTGGCCTGCTCGATGGCGCCGAGAATGCTGTCCTCGCTCGTCACGTCGGTGCTCACGAAGGTCGCCCGATTGCCGAGCTCGTCCGCCAGCGCCTTGCCCTTGTCTGCGGCGAGATCCGCGATCACGACGCCCAGGCCGTCGGCATGAAGCCGCCGCACCGTCGCCTCACCCAGGCCGCCAGCGCCACCGCTGACGATCGCCGACGCACCTTCGAACTGCTGTACCGTCACGTGTTCTCCTTTTCCAGTCATCTTGCGTTGATGTCGAATTGATCCAAATCGCCCGTCACCAGGTCCCACGGGTCCTGTGCGGCCAGCGCCAGCGTGCCGAGGCGGCGGGCGTAGTGGTTGGTGGTGCCGAAGTCGTCGATCCAGCTCTGTGCGCGCAGCGTGAAGAGCCACAGCGCGTGCTCGCTGGTAACGCCGATCGCGCCGTGCAGCTGGTGGGCGGTCGTGGTGACGGGGCCGACGACGCGGCCGACAGTGATCTTGGCAACGGTCACGGCGTAGTCGGTGAGAATGGAGTCGAAGCCGTGCTCGTCGGCCGCGGCGACGGCGAGTTCGACCGAGGAGCGGGCCCTTTCGATCTCACCGGCCATGCCTGCCAGGGACTGCTGAACGGATTGAAAGGCACTCAGCGACCGACCGAACTGCTGGCGCTCGCGAGTGTGCTCCACCGACAGCCTCGCCGCGGCGTCCAGCGCTCCGACGATCTGCACGCAACGCGCCCAGGCGCCGCGGGTCTGAAGGCGGTCCTCGATGGACGCATCGACGGGGTGCAATTGCTCTGCGGGAATGTCGAATTCGATGGCGTCGCGAGGCTCACCGGCAAGGTTGTGATGTTCGGTGAGCGTGATTGAATTCGCGTCGAGAACGCCTACCCGCAGTCCGTCGGGGGTGCGAACCAGGAGCACGGGGGTGGCTGCTCGGCCCCACGACACATTCACGGCGGTGCCGGTGACCCGATCGCCTGCGGACTCACCGTCGGCGAGCGCGACCGTCAACGGACCTTCGGGCAATTCGATGCCCGCCTGTCGCCCGAGCCAGCCTGCGAGAGCGTCGGTTTCGACCAGCGGCACTCCACAGGCGTGGTGGGCCAGGCCGTACAGCGTGACCGCCAGTTCCCGCGGGCCGGCATCCGCATCGGGGGCGCTGGTCAACCGGGCCAAGCCCGTCTCCTCCAGGTTGCGCCACAGTTCGGCGTCGAACCGGTCGGGCAGGCCTCGTTGCCCGAGTTGAGCGTCGAAGGAACGTCGACCGAGGTCGTCGACCAGATCGCGCAACTCGGCGTCGTCGTCCCCGGTGCTCTTGGTGGCGAACACGCCACCGGCAAGCGCGCTCACCGCAACCCCATGCCGCGCGCCACCACTCCGCGCAGCACCTCGTTCGTACCGCCGCGGAGGGTGAACATCGGTTTGTGCAGCCAGGCCGTGGTCAACATCGCCTCCAGCTCGGGATTGGGTGGCAACGCCTCCAAGAGATCGGAGACCAAGGCCACGGATTCGGTCTCGAAGCTGGTGCCGAGATCCTTGACGAGAGCGGCCAGGTTGGCCGCGTCCCCGCCGTCGGTCAGTGTGCGGGCCACCGACAAGGAGAGCTGGCGCAGCGAGATGAGCCTGGCGAGCAGGTCCCCGACATCGGCGGCCGTGCGATCGTCGGCTGTCGTTCCTGCTCCGAGAGCGCGAATCGCCGCCAGTAGGAGGGGCCCGGTGGACAGGATGCGCTCCGGGCCGCTGCGTTCGAACGACAGCTCAGAGGTGACTTGGTGCCACCCGTTGCCGATCTCGCCGAGCACGTCGGCGTCGGGGACGAAGACCTCTTCGAAGATGACCTCGTTGAAGTGATGTGCACCGGACATCAACACGATGGGCTCGATGCGCACCCCATCGGCCGAACAGGGGACCAGGAACTGGCTGAACCCGGCATGACGGTGCTGGGTGTCCAGCGGGCTGGTCCTGGCCAGGACGACGACCTGGTGCGCATGGTGGGCGCCGCTGGTCCATACCTTCGATCCCGACAGCCGCCAGCCGCCGTCGACGCGCACTGCCTTCGTTTGCACCGCAGCGAGATCGGATCCCGCGCCGTGCTCGCTCATGCCGATCGACGAGTAGAGCGTGCCCGCGACGATTCGCGGCAACAGTCGTTGCCGTTGGTCTTCGGTGCCGTAAGTGAGCAGGCCCGGTGCGACCTGGCGGTCGGCGGTCCAGTGGGCAGCCACGGGTGCGCCGGCCGCGATGAGTTCCTCGGTGACGACGTAGCGGTGCAGGTGTCCGAGCTCGTGGCCGCCGTAGCGCTTGGGAATGGTCAGGCCCAGGAATCCCGCGGCGCCGAGGCGAGCCGAGAAGTCCTCGTCCCACTGGCCGAGCCAGGAGTCGACGGCGGGTGTCCATCCGAACTCCGCGCGGTCGGACCGCAGGAAGTCCCGCACTGCCGCCCGTAGTTTGACGAACTCGGGCTCGCGGGCGCTCAACTCGTCGAACGAACTCATCGCATGATTCCTAGGCGGTCGGCAGCGGGGCTGACGGAAGGTAGAAGTTGGGCGTGAGGTCTTCCTCGCGTTCGGCGAGCCGGTACTCCGAGAGGTCGTCGACGCCTTCTTGGTGGAGGATCTCTTCGTCGGTGTAGAAGTGCCCCGTGCTCGTCGCGGGGGCCCGAGTGATGAGCGCGTGCACCGCGTCGGCCATGATCTGGGGCGTGCGGGCTGTGGCGTTCACCGTTGCCTCGCCCATCGCGACGAGCATTCCCGTGCTCGCGACGGTGGTGGCGGGCCAGACGGAGTTCACCGCGATCGGTACGGAGGCGAACTCGTCGGCCCAGCCGAGAGTGAGCAGACTCTCGGCGTACTTGCCCACGGTGTGGCCCACGTGAGCGCCCACCCACCGCGGATCGAGGCTGAGCGGGGGAGAGACGTTGACGATGTGGGCATTTCCCGATTGCCGAAGATGCGGCAGAGCGGCCTGCACCACGGCGAAGGGCCCCTCGACGTTGATCTCCAGGAGCCTGCGCAGGTTCTTCGGCGGTAGCTTGGCAGTGGGCCGCAGGTCGAGGGCACCCGCGTTGTTGATTACGACGTCGATCCCACCGAATTCCTCGGCCACCGCGTCGATCGCGGCCGCGACCGCGTCTGCATCACGAACGTCGCAGACCACCGGCAGCGCGCGCCCACCCGCCCGCATCACGGCGTCAGCGGTTTCGCCCAGCGTCCCCGCGATCTTCGGATTCGGGGTCTCGGTCTTGGCCAGCAGGGCCACCCGGGCCCCATCGGCCGCGGCCCGGACGGCGATCGCGGCGCCGATGCCACGGCTGGCGCCGGTCACCACGACGACACGATCCCTCAGGGTGCGAGAGTCCGCTTTGCTCATGGTTGGTGGCACCTTCCGCTGGCGTTGGCCCGTTCGAGCGAATGCTATAACTATATAGCTCATTAGTTGTGCATCCGTACGCGCCATCGACCAAAGCGAGGTCACATGACTCAGGTCGTCTCGATCGGCACCTACCTACCGCCATGGACCCTCCGCGACAGGCGTGTGGCCGGTCCGGACGAGGATGCCGTGACGATGGCGGTGGCCGCAGGACGCGCCGCCGATCCCGACGCCACCGCGCAACGCGTGGTGTTCGTGTCCAGGGACTTTCCACTCTTGGAGGGCGGCAACGGCGCCGTCCTCCTTGCAGCACTCTCGCTGCCTGCCGACACTCCAGTGGCCGAGGTGCTCGGTGGCGCCCCCGCCGTCCTCGACCAGATCGGCAATGCCAGCGACGGCACCCTCGTCATCGCCGCGGACGACAACCAGTCGACGATGGGAGCGGCTGCGGTGCTGGCCGGTGCCAGGGGCGCCGACGTCGCTCCCGCGGCCCGCCAGACGCGCAGCCTTCCGTTGACCGCCCGCGGACAGGACGGCGGCCGCCACACCTACGCCGATCCGCGGCTGCAGCGGGAGGTCGGGGTGCACTCGACGCTGGACCGACTCGGCCTGACCGACTCACCCGTCGTGGCGGCGGTGGCAGGCGCTCCGGTCGCCCAACTCGGCAACGGCTTCGCCGCCTCGGGCGCGCTGTCGGACAAGAGTCAATCGGCGGCGGCGATCATCCGCCTGCTGGCCGACGCGATCGATGCGGGCAAGCCGGGACTGCTCATCGCGGTCGAACAGTCCAGCATCAGTGCCGCCGAGCTGACCCTCGACGGGCAGGAGCCGACGATCGTTCGCGACGAGTCTCCGGCCAGGGAGCTGCCGAAGACCATGACCGCGGACGGCGTCGGCATTCCCATCTCGATGCCCGCCTACTCCCGCGCATTCGAGCCCAAGATCCGTTGGGAAGCAGCCGTATTCGACGAAAGCCCCGGCATCGACTCCGCGCCGCAGTTCCCACCGCGGATGCGCGTCGGCGACGCGGGGAAGCTGGCCACGGAGTACCGACTCGAACCACTGCCGCGCACCGGCACCGTCTACACGCACACCACCATCCGCATCCCGGTGCCGGATCTGCCCAGCCCGTATTCGATTGCGGTGGTGCAACTCGACGACAGCCCCGTTCGGGTACTGCTCAAGGTCACCGGCGTGCCCGCCGGTGAGGCTACGGTCGGACAGGAGGGTGCCGTCGTGCTCCGCCGGATCGCCATGCGGTCGGGTATTCCCGACTACGGGTACGCGTTCTGGCCCGGGCGCCCGTCGGTTTCGGAAGGAGTCAGCGCATGAGGAACGTCGCGATGGTCGGAGCGGGGATGACGCCCTTCGCCGAGCACTTCGACCTCGGCATCAAGGACCTGATCCCGATGGCCTACGCGGAGGCCGTCGGCAACGTCGACAAGGGCATCCGCAAGGACGAGATCGAGGCGGCGTGGTTCGGCGAGCTGTCGACCACCGACGGTTTTCCGTCGGGCATCCTCGCCGACACCCTCGACCTCGTCGACATTCCCGTGACACGCGTCGAAAATGCCTGTGCCACCGGTAATGACGCCATTCGCAACGGCGTGATGGCCATCGCGTCCGGTTTCTACGACGTCGTGTTGGTCGTCGGCGCCGACAAGGTCCGCGAGACCTCGTCGACCACCACCTTCTGGGACTGGGCGGCGATGACCCGGGACAACGCCTGGGACTATCCCTTGGGTTTGGTCGCCCCTGCCAACTTCGCATTGCACGTCACCCGGTATCTGCACGAGTCGCCCGCAACCAAGGAACACATGGCGATGGTTGCGGTGAAGAATCACTTTCACGCCCTGAACAACCCGAAAGCCCAACTGCGGTACGAGATCACCGTCGAGCAGGCGCTGGCCGCACCGATCGTGGTCGAGCCCTTCGGGCTCTACGACTGCACGCCGCAGAGTGACGGTGCCGCCGCGGTGATCCTGGCAGCCGAGGACGTCGTGGACCGCTACACCGACCGCCCGGTCTGGGTCCGCGGCGTCGGGCTTGGCATGGACCGGGTGATGCACCAGCACAAGACCGACATGACGACCTTCCCTCCCACCGTGCGCGCCGCCAAGACGGCGATGAAGATGGCGGGCGTGACACCGCGCGACATCGACGTGGCCGAGGTTCACGATTGCTTCACCGGCGTCGAGCTGATCAGCTACGAAGACCTCGGCTTCGCCGAACGGTTCGAGGCGTACAAGCTGGCCGAGGGCCGAGAACACTATGTCGGTGGCGCGATGCCGATCAATCCCAGTGGGGGACTGAAGGCCAAGGGTCACCCGCCGGGCGCCACCGGTGTGGCACAGTGTTACGAATTGTTCAACCAGCTTCGCGGCGAGTCCGAGAACCAGGTCGACGGGGCACGAGTCGCGTTGGCGCACAACATCGGTGGTCCGACTGCGGTCTCCGCCGTCACCATCCTTTCCAACGAGAAGAGCTGACATGACGACGTCCGAGACCACATCTTCCCCCGTCGCTTCGGTCGCCCCTGCCACCCTCGCAGGCTACGAGCAGTTCGCCCCCTGGCTGTTGGTGGAGAAGCGCGGCAACGTCCATGTCGTGAGCATCAACCGGCCCGAGGCGCTCAACGCCGTCACCGAAGAGGTGCACCACGCGTTCGCCACCATCTGGAAGGTGCTCGACGCCGACGATGACGTGAAGGCCGTTGTCACCACCGGTGTCGGCAAGGCGTTCTCGGCAGGCGGCGACATGGTGATGTTCGGTCGCCTGATCGAGGATCAGGTGGCCCGGACGTTCCAGATTCACGAGGCCAGGACGGTCTTCCTCGAGGTGATCAACTTTCCCAAGCCGCTGGTGTCCGCGGTCAACGGGCCCGCCGTCGGACTCGGCTGTTCGATCGCGCTGCTGTCGGACCTGTTGGTGATGGGGGAGAAGAGTTACCTCGCCGACCCGCACGTCGCGATCGGACTGACGGCAGGCGACGGCGGCGCGGCGATGCTGCCCCTGCTGGTCGGCATGATGAAGGCGAAGGAGTTCGTCCTGCTGGGTGATCGGATCACCGCACCGATCGCGGAGAAGCTGAACCTGGTCACCAAGGTGGTCCCCGACGACACCGTGCTCGATGAAGCGCTGGCACTGGGCGAGCGCCTGGCGGCCCTTCCGCCGCAGGCACTTCGGTCGTCCAAGGTCGCGCTCAACATGCATCTGAGTCGCGCTGCGCAGGGTGTCCTGGAGTATGCCCTCGCAGAGGAACTGGTGTCGTTCTCCACTCCGGAGTTCAAGGAGCGGGTC
>JAOPUT010000016.1 GCA_025963385.1 Mycobacterium sp. | reverse complement strand
TTCGGGATCAGTTCGGGGTCCATCATGTCGTGCAGCGCGTCGTACAGCGGCCGCAGATACGGGTCGATCTTCTCGCTGAGCGTGCCGGGCAGGAAGCCCAACCGCTCCCCTGCCTCGACCGCGGGTCTGGTCAGTATGATGCGCGAAACCTGTTTGGTCTGAAGAGCATTGACCGCCTTCGCCATCGCCAGGTACGTCTTGCCGGTACCGGCCGGGCCGATGCCGAACACGATGGTGTGCGCGTCGATCGCGTCGACGTAGCGCTTCTGGTTGAGCGTCTTGGGCCGAATCGTCTTGCCGCGCCTTGACAGGATGTCCAGCGTCAGAACCTCGGCAGGTGACTCGTTGCCGACTCCGGTCAGCATGCCGACGCTGTGGCGCACGGCATCGGGCGTCAATGTCTGTCCGCCTGCGACGACCGCGATGAGCTCGGTCATGACGCGCTCGGCCAGGGCCACGTCGGCCGACTCTCCTGAGAGGGTCACCGCGTTGCCGCGCACGTGGATGTCAGCGGTCAGCAGGCGTTCCAGAGCGCGCAGGTTCTCGTCGGCGGAACCCAGTAGGCCCACCACGAGGTCGGGCGGAACACTTATGTTGCTTCGCACGGTGCTGTCCGAGGCGGCGTTCGTCTCGCGGGGCGTCACGTGGTGTTCAGTGCCTGCTTTCCGTACTCAGCGTCGGGGGTCTCGTGCAGTCAGCTTACCGCTGGTCACCGTCGTAACCCAACGAAGGAGGGGCACCCGTGACGGGTGCCCCTCCTCGAGATTGCGCTGTATCAGCGGCTCTGCTGGACGCTCGTGTCGACATGCGGCACGGTCACGCCAGGATGGATGGTGTTGATCCACTGGTTGTGGTCCACGCCTGTCGAGTACCCGGGCAGCTCTGCGACGGGCATTGACTCGGCGTTGGCGATTGCCTGAATCGGAGACGCGACACCGAATATCCCCGCGGTGAGCCCGCTGGCAACGATGGAGGCAAATCCGAACTTCTTCATTGTCTTCATTTCTTCTTTCGTGCCCTCTGTGGTGATCGTCGACCGGCGGTGGAGCCTTCCGTTCGGTCTGATAGCTCAAACGCACTGCTCAGGGGTTTAATTCCGGTGGCAGAAATTTATTGCCGATTGGCAGCAATCAGGATCCAATGCGCCAGCGGGGCGTCAGAACCCCGAGTGATCCAAGGGCGACAGCCGCCGCCGTTGTGGTCCGCAGCACACTTGGGCCGAGTCGGACCGCCGTCGCACCCGCATCCGTAAGCACCGCCAGCTCCTCGGCGCCGATGCCGCCCTCCGGGCCGATGATCAACATCAGCGAACCCGCCTCCGCGAGGGGCATCGAGGCCAGCGGCTCGGTCGCGGACTCGTGCAGCACCAGCGCCAGCGGTGCCGCGGCGACCAGCGCCGCGAGCTCCTTCGTGGACACCAGCGACGTGACCGGCGGGACGTACGGCCTGCGGGACTGTCTGGCCGCCGATCGCGCCACCGCCTGCCAGCGACGCAGGCCCTTCTCCACCTTGGCCGCCCCGTCCCAGCGGGCCACGCAGCGCTCGGACTGCCAGGCCAGGAACGCATCGGCGCCAGCCTCGGTGGCGAGCTCGACCGCCAACTCGGAGCGGTCCGACTTGGGCAGCGCCTGCACGACGGTGACCTCGGGCGACGGCGGCACGACGGTCGTGGTGTCGAGCACCCGGGCGGTCAGACTGGCCTTGCCGACGCCTTCGACGACCACGTGCGCGACCGTCCCAGCACCGTCGCCGAGATCGAGTTCCTCACCGACTCGGATGCGCCGCACGCTGGCGGCGTGGAAACCCTCGTCACCGTCGACGACGACGGACTCACCGACGTCGGGCAGCACATCGACGTAGAACAGCGCGCGACTCATCGCGGCTCGAACCGCCTTACCGGCCGGTGAACGTCTCGCGAAGCCGGCTGAACAGCCCGCCGCCGGACGGCGCCGCGTGCGTCGACTTCACCTCGGCCACGTCGCGGACGCGATGCTCCTTGAGCTTCTGCAGGATCTCCATGTCCTGCTGATCCAGGCGCGACGGCACCACCACGTCGATGTGGGCATGCAGGTTGCCCCGGACGCCGGACCGCACGTTGGGCATCCCGTGACCGCGCAGGGTCGTCACGGCGCCGGGTTGAGTGCCCGCCGCGATGGTGATGTCGGTGGGCCCGTCGAGAATCGCGTCGACCGTGACCTTGGTGCCCAGCGCCGCGTCGACCATCGGCACCGACACGCTGAAGTGCAGGTCGTCCCCGTCGCGCACGAAGATGTCGTGGGGCTGCTCGTGGACCTCGACGTGCAGGTCGCCCGCGGGTCCGCCGCCGGGACCGACCTCGCCCTGAGCCGCCAGCCGCACCCGCATGCCGTCGCCGACGCCGGGCGGGATCTTGACGCTGATCTCCCGGCGCGCACGTACCCGTCCGTCGCCTCCGCAGCGGTGGCACGGGTCGGGGATGACCTCGCCGACGCCCGCGCACACCGGGCACGGCCGCGACGTCATGACCTGGCCGAGCAACGACCGCTGCACCGACTGGACCTCGCCCTGCCCGTGGCAGGTGTCGCAGGTGACGGGCGTGGAGTTGCCGTGCGTGCCCTTGCCGTGGCACGCGTCGCACAGGATCGCGGTGTCGACGGTGACGTGCTTGGTGACACCCGTCGCGCACTCGGCGAGATCGAGCCGCATCCGCAGCAGCGAGTCGGATCCCGGCCGCACCCGGCCGACGGGACCCCGGCTGCCGCCGCCCCCGAAGAACGCCTCGAAGACGTCGCCGAGTCCACCGAAGCCGCCGCCGAAACCGCCGCCGAAGCCGTTGCCCGCGCCCGCGCTCTCCATGGGATCGCCACCGAGGTCGACGATGCGGCGCTTCTCCGGGTCGCTCAACACCTCGTAGGCGACGCTGATCTCCCTGAACTGGTGCTGCGCCGCCTCGTCGGGGTTGACGTCGGGATGCAGCTCCCGCGCAAGCTTGCGGTACGCGCGCTTGATCTCCGAGTCGCTCGCGCCCTTGCTCACCCCGAGAAGGCCGTAATAATCGCGTGCCACGCCAAACCCTTCTTAGCTCCCCTGGAGCCCTCTTGGACCGACTTCGCGGTCCGTGCCGACGCCCTAGCGGGCGCCCAAGACTTCGCCTATGTAAAGAGCAACTGCAGCGACGTTGGCGATGGTTCCCGGATAGTCCATCCGTGTGGGACCCACCACACCCATGCCGCCGAAGACCTTGCCCGAGCTGCCGTACGTCGTGGTCACCACGGACGTCCCCGCCATCTGCTCGGCCGCGGTCTCGTGGCCGATGCGCACGGTCACCTTACCGGCCTCCTGCTGGGCGGCCAGCAATCGAAGGACCACCACCTGCTCCTCCAGTGCCTCGAGCACCGATCGCAGGGAGCCACCGAAGTCAGCGGTGTTGCGGGTCAGGTTGGCCGTCCCGCCGAGGAGCAAACGTTCCTCGGTGTGCTCGACCAGGGTCTCGACGAGCACGGTCGCCGACCGCCCGACGGCATCCCCGAGGCTGCCGTGGCCCACCAACTGGGACGCCAGGTCCGAGACCGCGATCGACGCGGTGGTGATCGGCTTGCCCTCGAGCGCCTGCCCGAGCCGCTCGCGCAGCGTCGCCAGCTGGACGTCGTCGATGGCGTCGCCGAGCTCGACGATCCGCTGGTCGACGCGGCCGGAATCGGTGATGACCACCAGCAGCAGCCGGGCCGGGGTGAGGGCGACGACCTCCAGGTGGCGCACGTTGGACGTGGACAGCGTCGGGTACTGCACGATCGCCACCTGCCGGGTGAGCTGGGCGAGCAGCTTCACCGCACGGCGCAGCACGTCGTCGAGATCGACACCGGACTCCAGGAACGTGAGGATCGCGCGGCGCTCGGCCGACGACATCGGCTTGACGTCGTCGAGGCGGTCGACGAATTCGCGGTAGCCCTTCTCCGTGGGCACCCGGCCCGAGCTGGTGTGCGGTTGGGCGATGTAGCCCTCGGCCTCGAGCACGGCCATGTCGTTGCGCACCGTGGCGCTCGACACACCCAGGTTGTGGCGTTCCACGAGGCTCTTCGAGCCGATCGGCTCCTTGGTGGAGACGAAGTCGGCGACGATCGCGCGAAGCACCTCGAAGCGTCGGTCATCTGCAGTACCCAATGGTTCACCTCCAGTCCATTTCATTTTACGTTGACGAACAGCAGCGACGCCCCGCGACGTGGACGCGGCCTGCAGATAACCTCAAGTAATGCTCAACGGGACCCGCCGATGATCTTCAAGGGCGTCCGCGATGGCAAGCCGTATCCAGAGCACGGGCTGTCATACCGCCAGTGGGCGCAGATCCCCCCGCGGCAGATCCGCCTCGACGAGTTGGTGACCACCACCACGGTGCTGGCGCTCGATCGCTTGCTCTCGGAGGATTCGACGTTCTACGGCGACCTCTTCCCCCACGCGGTGCGGTGGGAAGGCGTGATCTATCTCGAGGACGGCGTCCACCAGGCGGTGCGGGCGGCCCTGCGGAACCGGCCGGTGCTGCACGCCAGGGTCTACGACATGGATCTTCCGCTGGACCAGCAGACCTCGTTCTAGTCGAGTAGCTCGCGCACCACCGCGTCGGCAAGCAGCCGGCCCCGGTCGGTCAGCACCAGGGCGTCGCCTTCGGAGACCAGTAGCAGGTCCCGACACAGCGACTCGGCCCTGGATCGCTCTGCGGCCCCCAGCAGGGCGACGGGCAGTCCCTCGCGCAACCGCACGCGCAGCATCACGTCCTCGGTGTGCCGCTCGGCGGCGCTCAGCTCCTCCTGCCCACCCACCGGCAGTTTCCCGGCGGCAAGGGACTGCGCATAGGCGTTGGGA
>JAOPUT010000411.1 GCA_025963385.1 Mycobacterium sp. | reverse complement strand
GTCCGGCTGCCGCGCAGGGCGGCGGGCGCGTAGCCGGCCCGCTCGAGTCCCTCCCACACCGTCTCGAGCATGAGCCGCTGCTGCGGCTCGATCCAGACCGCCTCGCGCGGGGAGATGCCGAAGAACTCGGGATCGAATCCGTCTATACCGTCAAGGAATCCGCCGAAGCGCGTGTAGGTCTTGCCCGCCGTCTCCGGGTCGGGGTCGTAGAACTCGTCTATGTCGAAGCGGTCCTCGGGGACCTCCCGGATCGCATCGACACCGCCAGCCAGCACCTCCCAGAAGGCCTCCGGGTTGGGGGCGCCGGGAAACCGGCACGACACCGCGATGATCGCGATGGGTTCATCCGTACGCGTCGCCGTCGCGACGGGCGCCGGCGCGGCTGATGCCTGCTCGTCGAGCCCGAGCCCGAGCACCTCGCCGAGCAGGTAGTCGGCCACGTCGGCCAGCCGGGGGTGGTCCATCACCAGGGTGATGGGTATCTCCTTGCCGACCCCCTGTTCGATGCGGCGCCGAAGTTCCACGGCCATCAGCGAATCCATGCCGAGGTCGAAGAACCCGGCCTCCTCGCGGATCTCGACGGCATCGACGCGCGTGACCTCAGCCACCGCGTCGCGCAGGTAGTCGGTCAGAAGCTTCTTGCGTTGCTGCACGGGAGCATTGGTGAGCTTCTCGACCAGCGGGGTCTTCCCGGACGCGGTCGCGGGCGCCTGGGTCATCAGGTCGGAGGGCACCTCGCGCTCCAGCTCGGCGAGGAAGGCTCGTCGGCCTGCCTGTTCGTAGAGCGGTAGGAACCGGGCCCAGTCGATCCGGGCCACGACCCCCTGCGCGGCACCGTGCGCCGAGGCGGCCACGGCGTCGGCAAGCCCGGCCAGCGCATCGAGGGGTGACATGGTCCGGACGCCTCGCTTGTCGAGTCGCGCGCGCGACTCCGCGTCGGCCATGCCCGCCGACCAGGGACCGAAGTTGACACTGGTCGCGGCGATGCCCTGCTCGCGCAGTCGCCAGGCCAGCCCGTCGAGGAAGGCGTTGGCTGCGCCGTAGGCAGTCTGACCGAATCCACCCCACACCGAGGCGACCGACGAGATGCCGACGAAGAAGTCGAGCTGCAGGTCTACCGCCGCTTCGCTCAAATGCCAAGCGCCCCAAACCTTACCGGCGAAGACGCGGTCGATCTCGGCGTCGTCGAGGTCGCTCAGCGGCGTGGTGCCGAGTTCACCTGCGGCGTGGATGATCCCGGCCAACGGGGGCAGGTCGGACCGCACGCCTGCCAACAGACGCGCGACGGCGTGGGCATCGGCCACGTCGGCAGCCACGACGCGGACCTCGCAGCCGTGCTGCTCGGTGATGGCGTCGATGCGGCGTTGCGCGGCATCGCCTGCCGGGCGCCTGCTGGTCAACACCAGGTGCTTGGCGCCGCGGGAGGCGAGGTGACCCGCGAGCTCCAGGCCGATCGATCCCAAGCCACCCGTCACCAGGTACGTGGCGTCGTCCCGCAGCTCGAAGGCGGTTCCGCTCGGCCGTTCGGTGCGCCGCACCAGCCGGGGTACGTAGATCGCCCGATCACGCAGTGCGAGTTGGTCTTCGGCGATGGCCAAGTCGCGCGGCGTCGTGATCCGCCTGATCAACAGCGACCACTCGTCGCTGGTGCCTGTGGCCAGATCCGCCAGCCCGCCCCACACCTGGGGAAGTTCCAGGGCGGCGGCGCGACCGAATCCCCATAGGCAACTCTGAGCAGGCGCCACGGTGTCCGCATCGGTGACGTGCTGGGCGCCCCTGGTCACCACCCAGATGGGGCTGCGCAGTTCGGCGGTGGCCGCGGCACGGAAGAGCCGTCGGGTCCCGCCCAGGATCTGATGCTGCATCCGCAGCAGTGACTGCATCGACGGTGCGGCGTCAGCGTCGAGGGCGGCGACGTTCACGATGCGCAGCGTCGAATCCGCAAGTGCTGCAGCCCTCAACTCCCCTGCGAGTCGTTCCTCGTCCGCGTCGGAGGCCGGCAGGCCGAGGAACCGATACTGCTGCCCACCCTTTGTGAGCACCTCGACCAGCGGACGGACCGCGGGGGAGTCGGTGCCGATGAGGATCCAGGTATCGCTGCGGCCGGCGTCCGCGCCGGAGGTGGAGGTCGATGACCTCTCCCAGTGGATCTCGTAGCGGTCGTCGGCGATGGACTGCGAAGTGCGCTGCTGATTGTGTTGGGCGGCAAGTCTTGTCAGCACGCCAAGGGTCTGATGATCGCCGTCTGCGCCGTCTGAGCCGTCGATGAGGTTTGCGAGCTCTTCGAGCTTGCCGTCCTCGAGGAGGCGGACGGTCTGGGTGCGCGCGACACTCGGCAGTGGAGGACCGGCCGGTTCGTCGCGGTTGTCCCGGAACCAGTAGTCCCGGTGCTCGAACGGGTAGGTGGGCAGGTCGACCTTGCGCGCGTGCTGCTGGCCCAAGGTGGCGAATTCGGGTAGGTGGCCGAGGACGTATGCCTCGGCGACCGCCTCGTTGATCTGCCGGTGGTCGGCCGTGTTTCGGCGCAGCGACGTGACCACCCGCGGTGCGGTGGCCGGATCGGGCCAGGCGCTCAGGGCGGTGGCGGTGAGGATCGGGCGCGGGCCGATCTCGATCAGGAGCTTGCAGTTCAGCTCGGCGAGGGTGCGCACGCTCTTGGCGAACTCGACCGGTTGCCGCGCATGATGGCGCCAGTAGGCGCCATCGAGCTTCGTGCTCCAACCGAGCGCGGCGCCGGTGCGGTTGTCGATCAGAATCCGCTGCGGCGTGTTGAAGGTGAACGTGTTGGCGTACGACTGGAACTCGTCGAGGATCGGGTCCAGCAGCGCCGAGTGGAACGCATGGCTGGTCTCCAGCCAGTCGCACCGGATGCCGTCGGCAGTCAGGCCGGCCACGGCGTTCTCGAGCTCGGTTGCGGGGCCGGACAACACGGTGTTGGCGCCGTTGTAGGCGGCGACGGACAGGCTGGGGTACTGGTCGGTCAGCTTCTCGACGCGCTCGGCGGCGGCGAACACCGCGGCCATGCGGCCGCCCGACGGCAGGCTGCCGAAGAGGCGCCCGCGTTCGGCCATCAGCTGGGCGCCGTCCTCGAGGCTGAGCACGCCGGCGACGCAGGCGGCCGAGTACTGGCCCACGCTGTGACCCAGGACGACGTCCGGCTCGAAGCCCCACGACTGCCAGAGGTGGGCCAGGCCCATCTCCACGGCGAACAGGGCGGGCTGCGCGTACGAGGTCTGCCGCAGCGTCTCGTCGTCGTCGGTTTCGAAGATGACGTCCAACAGCGGCTTGTCGAGCACGTCGGCCACTGCATCCGCGCAACGCTTCAGCGTCTCGGCGAAAACCGGTTCGGTGGCGAACAATTCGCGGGCCATGCCGGGGTACTGGCTGCCCTGGCCGGTGAACAGCCATGCGGTCTTCGGGGTGTCGTGGGACTCTCCGCGAAACAGCCCGGGCGCCGGGCGGTCGTCGGCGAGCGCGCCGAGCAGGTCGAGGGCGGACTCCCTCGAATCGACCACCAGGGCGGCCCGCTGCTCGAGGTGTGCTCGTCCTGCACCGGCGGTCAGGCACACGTCCGCCAGGCTGGCCTCGGGGTGTGCCTGCAACCAGGTGCGGTATCGGTCGGCGACCCGCACCAGGGCGGCAGGTGTGCGGGCCGACAGCGGAAGGACGCTGAATCGGCCGGGGGCCGGCTCGGCCGTGGGCTGGGCCGTCTGGTCGGGCGCCTCCTCGATGAGGACGTGGGCATTCGTCCCGGCGAATCCGAAGGAGCTGACGCCCGCGATGCGTGGCCGATCAGAACGCTCCCATGGGGTGCTCTCCTTCACCACCTCCACTGCCAGCCGGTCCCACGGGATGTGCGGCGACGGGTTCTCGAAGTGGAGGTGCTTCGGCAGGGTCTCGTGCTCGAGCGACAGGATGACCTTGATGACGCCCGCGATCCCCGCGGCGGCCTCGAGGTGCCCGATGTTCGTCTTCGCCGAACCGATCAGCAGCGGCTGGTCGGCGGCCCGCCCGACACCGTAGACCGCGCCGGCGGCCTGGGCCTCGATCGGGTCGCCCAGCGACGTGCCCGTGCCGTGCGCCTCCAGGTACCCGACGTCGCGGGGCTGGAGGTCGGCGCGCTGTAGTGCGTCGGTGATCACCCTTTGCTGCGCGACGCCGTTCGGCACCGTCAGGCCACCTGAGGCGCCGTCCTGATTGATCGCGCTGCCGCGGATCACGGCTCGGATCCGGTCGCCGTCACGAACCGCGTCCTCGAGGCGTTTGATGACGATGACACCGCAGCCCTCGCCACGGACGTAGCCGTCAGCGGCCGCGTCGAACGTCTTGCAGCGGCCATCGGGCGACAGCATCTGGGCGCTGGAGAACGTGATCATCGTCGCCGGGGTGAGCAGCACGTTGGCGCCGCCGGCCAGTGCGAGATCGCACTCTCCCAGGCGCAGCGCCTGGCAGGCCTGATGGATCGCCACCAGCGATGAGCTGCACGCCGTGTCGACCGCCACCGCGGGGCCCTGCAGCCCAAGCCGGTAGCTGATCCGGCCCGCTGCGGCGGCGTTCGACGTCCCGATCGCCAGGTACGCCTCGATCTCGGGGTAGGTCAGTTCGTCGGACGCCATTCCGAGGTAGTCGTGGGTGGCCAACCCGACGAAGACGCCGGTGTTGCTGTTGGCCAGATCCGTCGGCGCCGTGCCCGAGTGCTCCACCGCCCGCCACGCCGTCTCCAGCAGGAGCCGATGCTGCGGGTCCATCAGTCGGACCTCGCGCGTCGACATGCCGAAGAACGGTGCGTCGAACCCGGTCACGTCATCGACGAATCCCGCGCGACGACTCACGACCTTGCCCGGCGCACCGGGTTCCGGGTCGAAGAACGCGTCGACGTCCCAGCGTTCGCTGGGCACCTCGGAGATGGCGTCGCGGCCCTCGCTGAGCACGTCCCAGAAGGCATCGGCGTCCGTGGCGCCGGGGAAGCGCGCCGCGTAACCGACGACGGCAAAACGCGGCGCCGATTCGCTCGGATGTTCGGCGGATCCCATGCGGTTGCCCTCCCTGCATCGGCGGTGGGAATGTGGACCGGCACAACTAGGTGCCCTAAGTTCGTCCTCGACGCACACTATTGCACGGGCGCCTGAGCCATGCGCGGCGTCGCTACCCGGGTGAACGCGGTGCGAAACCTGCGCGCTCGAACTGAGGGTATGTTGTCCACGCAACCTGGGACGCCGGTAGCGGGAGCCGGCAAAGTTGAAGGGACGACGATTGCGGATCGGTCAGATAACGGTTGGCGCACTTGATGAGTGGTCGCTGAAAGCCGGGTCGGTCACGTCCTGGCACCCGACGCCCGCAGCCCAGGAGAAGGCCCGGGCAGCAAAGATCAGTCCGGTGCCGGTGAGCTATATGCAGGGCCAGCATCTCCGCAATTACTGCGACCGGCGGGACGCGGGACTCAACTTCTCCAGGCAAATCATCGCCAGCTGCGAGGTGGCAGGCCAGTGCGATGTCGACGCCATGGACCACGCCGTCAACGAGTACCTGCGGCGGCACGACACGTTCCGCAGCTGGTTCGAGCGGACCGATGACGGAACGTTCGTGCGGCACGCCCTCGACGACCCGGCTGACATCGAATTCATACCGGTCGATCAGGGGCACATGACCGAGGACGAGATCCGAGGCCACGTCGTGGCCATCCCCAGTCCGCTGGAGTGGGGCTGCTTCACCTTCGGAATCGTCCAGAACGAAGATCACTTCACCTTCTTTGCCGCGATGGATCACGTGCACGGCGACGCGACGCTGATCGGCACGACGATGATGGAAGCCAACGGCATGTACTCGGCGATGAGCGGCAGCGGTCAGGCGCTCGTGCTCCCCGATGCGGGCAGCTTCGACGACTTCTGTGTTCGCGAACGCGAGTACACCTCGGAATTGACGCTGGACTCGCCAGGCGTGCAGGCGTGGATCGACTTCGCCGAGAACAATGCCGATGGCTTTCCCGAGTTCCCGCTGCCGCTGGGCAATCCCAACGAAGCCACCAGCAGCGCCTGGTCCTCCCTGGTGCTGATGGACACGGCCCAGACCGATCGCTTCGAATACGCGTGCACGGCCGCGGGCGCCCGCTTCGTGGGCGGCCTGTTCGCGTGCCTCGGCCTGGTGGAGCACGAGTTCACCGGCGCGCTCACGTACTACGGCCTCACGCCGAGGGACTCGCGCAAGGCAGGCGACAACTTCATGACGCAGGGCTGGTTCACGGGCCTGATCCCCATCACCGTTCCGGTGGCGGCGACGTCGTTCAGCGATGCCGCATGGGCCGCGCAGGCGTCCTTCGATTCCGGCCTCGACATGGCAAGAGTGCCCTACTACCGCGTCCTGGAGTTGGCGCCGTGGCTCAATTGGCCGCGGCCGAACTTCCCGGTGTCGAACTTCCTGCACGGGGGCGCAGCGCCGCTCAACGCCATCCTGGCGGCCGGTGACATGGGTTTGGCGAACAACATCGGGATGTACCCCGACGACCGCTTCTCGTACCAGTTGACGATCTACATCTTCCGATACGGCGAGGGCACGGTCATGGCGATCATGCATCCCGACAATCCGGTCGCGGGCAAGTCGGTCAACCGCTACATGGAGGCAATGAGGTCCGTGTCGGCGCGCGTCGCTGACAGCGGACACTGGGGACGCGTCGCGTAGCTTGGGCGGCGCACGTGTCAGGGCGGCAGGGTGAGGGCGTGAGGGCGATATGCGACGGCTAGCCGATCTCGTGGTGCGGTGGCCATGGGCGGTGATCGGGGTCTGGGTCGCGCTGGCGATCGCCCTTCCGCTGACCTTCCCGTCGCTCGGCGCGATGGCCGAGAAGCATCCGCTCGCCATCCTTCCGGCCGATGCGCCATCGAGCGTCGCCGCCAAGAAGATGACCGAGGCGTTCCACGAATCGGGCAACGACGACCTTCTCCTGGTGGCGCTGACCAACGAGAAGGGGCTGGCACCGGCGGACGAGGCCACCTACCGCAAGCTGGTGGACGCTCTCCGCGACGACCAGGCGGACGTCGTGATGGTGCAGGACTTCGTCAGCACCCCGGAGTTGCGCAACTTCCTGACGAGTGAGGACAAGACCACCTGGGTGCTGCCGGTGGGCCTGGCGGGTGAGATGGGCACGCCGCGGGCGTTCGAGTCCTACAACCGGGTCTCCGACGTCATCGAGCGCAGCGTCGCAGGTAGTCCGTTGTCGGTGCACGTCACGGGTCCGGCGGCCACCGTCGCCGACCTCACCGTCGCGGGTCAGAAGGATCGCACGCCGATCGAGATCGCGATCGCCATCCTGGTCCTCGCCGTGCTGCTGCTGGTCTACCGCAGCGCGGTGACGATGCTGCTGCCGCTGGTGACGATCGGGTCCTCGCTGGTGATCGCGCAGTCGCTGGTGGCGGGCTTCTCGGAGCTGACGGGCTCGGGGGTCTCGAATCAGTCGATCATCTTCCTGAGCGCCATCATGGCCGGCGCCGGAACGGATTACGCGGTCTTCCTGATCAGCCGCTATCACGACTATCTACGGTCGGGGGTGGACTCCGACCAGGCGGTCAAAAAGGCCATGGTCTCGATCGGGAAGGTCATCACCGCCTCCGCCACCACGGTGGGCATCACGTTCCTCCTCCTGAGCTTCGCCAAGATGGGCGTGTTCCGCACGGTCGGCATCGCGGCGGCGATCGGGATCGGCGTCGCCTACCTCGCCGGTGTGACCCTGCTCCCGGCGATCCTGGCACTCGCCGGGCCGCGCGGCTGGGTCAAGCCGCGGCGGGAACTCACCTCCCGGTTCTGGCGGCGCTCCGGTGTGCGCATCGTGCGCAGGCCGGTGCCGCATCTGGTGGCCAGCGTGCTGGTGCTGGGCCTGCTGGCCAGTTGTGCGATCTTCGCGTCGTACAACTACGACGATCGCAAGACCGTCGCGGCGTCGGCCCCGAGCTCGATCGGGTACGCCGCGCTGGAACGCCACTTCCCCATCAGCCAGTCCATCCCGGAGTACGTGCTCATCCAGTCGCCGCACGACCTGCGCACACCGCAGGCGCTCGCGGACCTCGAGCAGATGGCCTCCCGTATCGCCCAGCTGCCCAACGTCGGACTGGTCAGCGGCGTCACCCGGCCTCTTGGCGACGTGCCGCCGGAGTTCAGGGCCACCTATCAGGCCGGCCTCGTCGGTACCCGGCTGGCCGACGGCTCCACCCAGATCGACCAGCGGTCCGGCGACCTCAACCGCCTGGCGGCCGGGGCCAGCACGCTGGCCGACAACCTCCGCGACCTGCGCGCGCAGGTCAACAAGGTCGTTCCCAGCCTCCAGAGCCTGATCGACTCGGTCTCGTCGCTGCGCACCAAGAACGGTGGCGACAAGCTGGTCCGCGACGTCGACAACGCCGCCAAGCTCGTCGACAGCATCAACGAGCTCGGCAATGAGATGGGCGTGAACTTCACCGCAGCCAGGGACATGTTCGCCTGGGTCGGTCCGGTGCTGGTGGCGCTGCAGGGCAATCCGGTCTGCGATGCGGACTCCTCGTGCAGCACCACGCGTGGCCAGTTCGAGCGGCTCGTCGCCGCCCGCAACAGCGGCGGCCTCGACCAGATCAACGACATCGCGCACCAGCTCCAGGGATTCGGCGACAAGCAGACGCTCAACACGACGGTCAAACAGCTCAACGGTGCGCTTTCGGGCGTCGCCAACGCCTTCCAGGCCCTCGGCTTGGACAAGCCCGGCGGGCCGCAGGCGGGCCTGGCCCAGCTGCGCCAGGGCGCGGACCGCCTGGCGGGCGGAAGCCAACAGGTGGCAGGCGGGGTGGACCAACTCGTCGACCAGGTGAAGGTGATCGCCGAGGGGCTCGGCGAGGCGTCCGGCTTCCTCCTGACGATGAAGGACAACGCCGCGAACCCGTCCCAGGCCGGGTTCAACATTCCCGCCGAAGTGCTGAACCTGGCGGAGTTCCAGAAGGCCGCAAAGGCGTTCGTCTCGCCGGACGGACACTCGGTGCGGTACCTGGTGCAGACCAAGCTCAACCCGTTCAGCGCCGAGGCGATGGACCAGGTCAACCAGATCACCGACGTCGCAAGGGGTGCCCAACCGAACACCACCCTGGCCGACGCGTCGATATCGATGGGCGGGTTCCCTGCCGCGCTGCGCGACACCCGCGACTACTACGAGCACGACATCCGGTTCATCATCATCGCCACCCTCATCGTGGTCCTGCTGACCCTGATGGTGCTGTTGCGCGCCATCATCGCACCGCTGTATCTCGTTGGCTCCGTGGTGATTTCGTACTTCGCAGCGATCGGTATCGGGGTGCTGACGTTCCAGTTCATCCTCGGCCAGCAGTTGCACTGGAGCGTGCCCCCGCTGGCCTTCGTGGTGCTCGTCGCGGTGGGCGCCGACTACAACATGCTGCTCGTCTCGCGAATGCGCGACGAGTCCCCGCACAGCATGCGGTACGGCATCATCCGGACCCTGGGCTCGACGGGCGGCGTGATCACCGCGGCGGGTCTCATCTTCGCGGCGTCGATGGGCGGACTCCTGTTCTCCAGCATCGGCATCGTGGTGCAGGGCGGCTTCGTGATCGGGGTGGGGATCCTGCTGGACACCTTCGTGGTGCGCACCATCACGGTGCCCGCCATCGCGACGCTGGTCGGGCGGGCGAACTGGTGGCCGTCGCGCCCTGGCGGGTCGCAGCCACCGTCGCGCTCGACGGGCGAGCCCGCCGCGTTGCCGAGTTAGCGCGGGTACCCGGTGTGTGTGAAACTACGAACGAAGCCAAGCGGTCAGGAGTAAGGATGAAGAGACTCCTCGCAGGACTCACGGTGCTGGTAACTGCCGGTGCCACAGGATGTTTCGGCGCGGGCAGCGCGTTCGCCGACCAGCAGCCCGTCCCCAATCCGCCGCTCCCCGCTCCGCCCATGACGGCGGGCCCTCCCGGCCCTCCCTCGTCGCCGCCCGGTACCGCCTACGGCCTCGGCGGCGCGCACGTGCTGGGCATCCCCTACGACGAGTACATCCGCCGCACCGGCGCGGACTGGTTCCCCGGCATGAATCGGGTGAAGGTCGATTACCCCGCCGGGCAGGTGCAGGGCCACGTGCTCGGCCGACTGTTCCCCGGCATCGGTCCGATCGGCGAGCAGATCCATCCTGGCTTGGGTCTGGACGGGACGAGCATCGGCGAGTCGATCGACGTCGGAGGGCCGAACCTCGACGCGGCCATCCGCGCGGGTGGCCCCGGACGGGCGATGGGTCTGTCCGAAGGTGCCCTCGTCCTCGACGCGGTGAAGGCGTCGATGGCCGATGACCCGACCGCACCGCCGCCGGATCAACTGAGCTTTGCGACGTTCGGCGACCCGATCGCCAAGACCCCGTTCGGCGAGAGCTTCCTGACCCAGATGTTCCCGGTCGGCAGCGTGGTGCCCGCGATGGACTACCGCATCCCGGCGCCGGTCGAGAGCCAGTACCACACCGACCAATTCGTCTCGGCCTACGACAGCATCGCCGACTTCCCCGACCGGCCGGACAACCTGTTCGCCCTTGCCAACTCGATCGCAGGCCTCGCCACCGGTCACACCGCGATCGCCTTCACCAACCCGAGCAACGTTCCGCCGCAGAACATCAGGACGACGGTCAACTCGAAGGGCGCGACGACGACGACGTACCTGGTCCCGGAGCAACACCTTCCCCTGGTGTTGGCCTTCAAGTACCTCGGGGTGCAGGAAGACACGTTGAACAAGCTCGACGCGATCCTGATGCCCCGGGTGAATGCGGGCTACTCGCGCAACGACGACCCGGCGACTGCTCCGGTGCAGGTGGATCCGGTGCGCGGCTTCGACCCGTTGGCCGTCACGGAGCCGGCCAACCAGGCGACGTTCGGCGGCGGAGGCGGCGAGGGCGGCGGCGACCCCATCTCGACGCTCATCAACGGTGCCATGTCCGTGCTGTCCAACGGCACCAAGTAACCTTCCCCAGCCGACGGATTCGACGAGTCATTACGGACGTGATGTGACGCCTTCAGATCTGGGTGGACCCCAGTCGTCTGTGCTTTCGATGCTGCACGGACGTGCCAGCATGCGGCCAAACGACGTGGCCTTCACCTTCACCGACCACGCCCGCGACCCTGCGGGCGTCGCCGAGAGCCTGACGTGGTCGCAGCTGTCGCATCGGACGTTGAATGCGGCCCGTGAGCTCGGCCTGCACGCGTCGGTCGGCGACCGGGCGGTGATCCTGGCACCCCAGGGCCTGGACTACGTCGTGGCGTTCCTCGGATCCATGCAGGCCGGGCTGATTGCGGTACCGCTGCCGCTACCGCACCGCGGCTCGAGTCACGATCGCGTCAGCGCCGTCTTCGACGACACGACACCGGCGATCGTGCTCACGACGTCCGCGGTGGCCGAGGACGTCGCCGAGTACCTCGACCGGGCCCGGCTGGACACCGTCCCGAAGGTCATCGAGATCGACGCGATGAACCTCGAGGACGATGGCGGACGGGGCTCTTCGATCGACGAGTTTCCCAGCACGGCGTATCTGCAGTACAGCTCGGGGTCGACGCGGCTGCCCACCGGGGTGACGATCTCGCACCGGAACCTCCAGGTGAACTACGAGCAGCTGATGCGCAGCATCTTCGCCGGGCAAGGCAAGTCGCCTGCCGACCTGACGATCGTGTCGTGGCTGCCCTTCTACCACGACATGGGCCTGGTGCTGGGCATCTGCGCACCGATCCTCGGCGGCTTCCACGCCGAATTGAGCAGCCCCACTGCGTTCTTGGAGAACCCGGCTCGTTGGATGCGCGCGCTGGCGCAGAATCCGCGCGCGTTCTCGGGTGCGCCGAACTTCGCCTTCGACATGGCCGCCCGCAAGACCGCCGACGGCGATCTCGCCGGACTGGACCTCGGCGGGGTGGTCGGCATCATCAACGGCGCCGAACGCGTGGTACCCGCCTCGCTGGCGCGTTTCTCGGATCGGTTCGCCCACTTCGGTTTTCGGGACCACATGCTGCGTCCCTCGTACGGGTTGGCAGAGGCCACCGTCTTCGTGACGACGGGCACCTGGAGCGAGTCGTCCGGGGCCGCCCGCTTCGACGCCGACGAGCTCTCGGCGGGCAGGGCCGTGCGGTCTGCGGCCGGTTCCGGTTCGGCGCTGGTGAAGTACGAACTGCCTCAGTCGCCCGCGCTGCGCATCGTCGACGTCGAGACGCACAGGGAAAGCCCGACCGACGTGGTCGGCGAGATCTGGCTGCATGGCGACAACGTCTCGACCGGTTACTGGAGCACGCCGCCCGAGGGGCAGCAGTGCTTCGGCGCCACGCTCGTCGACCCGTCGCCCGGCACCCCGGACGGACCCTGGCTGAAGACCGGCGATCTGGGCTTCGTCTCAGCTGGCGAGCTGTACATCGTCGGCCGCATCAAGGACCTGCTCATCATCCGCGGGCGCAATCACTATCCCGAGGACATCGAGGCAACGATCCAGGAGATCACGGGTGGCCGCGTCGCGGCGATCTCGGTGCCGGTGAACAGCACCGAGCAGCTGGTCGCCGTCGCCGAGGTCAAGAAGCGGGCAGACGCGCCGGACTGGCTCGACGGGGTCAGGCGCGATGTCACCGCGGCGGTGTCGAATGCGCACGGCGTGAGCGTCGCCGATCTCGTGCTGGTGGAGTCGGGGTCGCTGCCCACCACGACGAGCGGCAAGATTCAGCGCGCCGCGTGTGTCGACCAGTACGGCCGGAACGCCTTTTCCCGATTGGACGGCTGAGCCCGGCCGGGCGGCGCACCAGCATCAGCCATGTTGATCACCGTCCTGGTAATGGCCCTTGCCGTCAGTGTCGAACCGTTCCGGATCGGCATGACGGTGCTCATGCTGAACCGGCCGAGGCCCGCGCTCCAACTGCTCGCCTTTCTGGTGGGCGGTTTCGTCATGGGCATGACGGTGGGTCTGGTCGTGCTGTTCGTGTTCCACCGGGCACTGAAGGAGTCGAACTACTTCACCCTGCCCAACGTCCAGATCCTGATCGGGGTGCTGGCGCTGGTGTTCGCGGTGCTCGTCGTGGCGCCAGGACGCCTGCGGTTGCGGACGCCGCGCGTGGCCGGGTCGGCGCAGCGGTTGCTGAGCGGGCCGTCGCTGCTTGTCGCAGGCATTGCCGGTCTCGGCATCGCGTTGCCGTCGGTCGACTATCTGGCCGCGCTGGCCGTCATCTTGGCCTCGGGTGAGCCTGCCCTCACGCAGGTCGCCCTCCTGGTGATGTTCAACGTCGTCGCCTTCGCACTCATCGAGCTGCCCCTGCTGGGCTATTTGCTGGCGCCGCGGGAAACGGTGGCGATGGTGGAGTCGCTGCATCGCTGGATCCGATCACGCCGCCGCGTTCACGTCGCGATCCTGCTGGCCGTGGTCGGGTGCGCATTCCTCGCGGTCGGTGTCGCCGGGCTCTGATGCGCAACTTGTGTTCACGACGATTCCGAGCCTGTCCGCCGCATGCGGTTACGTGTGAAGATGGAGGTGTCATGACTAGTACCGATCTGACTCCGACGTCCCTGCGTGAGGCCTTCGGCCACTTCCCCTCGGGCGTGATCGCGATCGCGGCGGAGGTCGACGGCGTGCGGGTGGGACTGGCCGCGAGCACGTTCGTGCCGGTGTCCCTCGATCCGCCCCTGGTGTCGTTCTGCGTGCAGAACACCTCGACGACGTGGCCCAAGCTCAAGGACCTGCCGTTCCTCGGGATCAGCGTTCTCGGAGAGTCGCACGACTCGGCTGCCAAGACGCTCGCCGCCAAGACCGGTGACCGGTTCGCCGGGCTGGAGACCCAATCGTCGGAGCGCGGCGCGGTGTTCATCCACGGCACCAGCGTGTGGGTGGAGAGCGCGATCGAGCAGTTGATCCCCGCGGGCGACCACACGATCGTCGTGCTGCGTGTGCACGGCATCACCGTGCACGACGACGTTGCGCCGATCGTGTTTCACCGCAGCACGTTTCGCCGCCTCGGCGCGTAGCGCGCTAGGAGGGGGTTTCGCTCACGGGCGAGCGCTGAGTTCCTCCCGGTAGCCCTGGACACGGCGGTCGAGTTCGGCCGCGTCGTCGGGTCTGCCCTCCTTGCGGGCCAGTACGGCGCGTACGGTCAGCTCGCGGATGGCGGTGCGAATGTCGTTGACACTCTGCGTCTCTCCAGCACTCATGCGGATGCCTTTCATCGTTGAATGGCGTGGCTCGACCTCTGAGATCCACCGTACGCCGCAGTGTCCGAGAGCACTCGCCGAACGTGACATGGCTGCGAGATTCTCGAAGAATTCTCGCAGCCATGTCACGTTCGACGGTCGGGTCGTGCGCCGCTACCGTTTGAAGAGCTTGTTTCCCAGCCAGACGATCGGGTCGTACTTCTTGTCCGCGACGCGCTCCTTCATCGGGATCAGCGCGTTGTCGGTGATCTTGATGTGCTCGGGGCACACCTCGGTGCAGCACTTGGTGATGTTGCACAGGCCGAGGCCGTTCTCCTCCTGCGCCATGTCGCGGCGGTCGAGGGTGTCCAGAGGATGCATCGACAGCTCGGCTTGGCGCATCAGGTACCGCGGTCCGGCGAAGGCTTCCTTGTTCTCCTCGTGATCGCGGACCACGTGGCAGGTGTTCTGGCACAGGAAGCACTCGATGCACTTGCGGAATTCCTGGCTGCGGTTCACGTCCTCCTGCTGCATGCGGTATTCACCGGGCTGCAGATCCTTCGGCGGGGTGAACGACGGGATCTCCCGCGCCTTCTGGTAGTTGAAGGACACGTCGGTCACCAGGTCGCGCATGACCGGGAACGTCCGCAGCGGGGTCACCGTGACGACCTCGTCCTCGCCGAACGTGGACATGCGCGTCATGCACATCAGCCGCGGCCTGCCGTTGACCTCCGCCGAGCACGACCCGCACTTGCCCGCCTTGCAGTTCCACCGCACGGCGAGGTCATTGGCCTGCTCGGCCTGCAGGCGGTGGATGATGTCGAGCACCACCTCGCCGTCGTTGACCTCGACGGTGTAGTCCTTCAACTCGCCGCCGGTGTCGTCTCCACGCCAGACCCGCATGCTCGCGTCGTAGGCAGCCATTTCTCAGCCCTTCCGTTCGGGATGCTCGGTCAGTTCGGCGTCGGTGTAGTACTTCTCGAGCTCGGAGAGCTCGAAGACCTCGAGCAGATCCGGTCGCATTGGGACCTGCGGCTCGGGGGTGACGGTGACGTCGGGCACCATCTTCTCGACGGTCGCTGCTTCGGTGGCCTTGCAGACCAGCAGCGTGTTTCGCCAGTTGGCGTCCATCTCCGGGTGGTCGTCGCGGGTGTGCCCGCCGCGGCTCTCGGTGCGCTGCAGAGCGGCCTTGGCCACGCATTCGCTGACCAGGAGCATGTTGCGCATGTCGATCGCGAGATGCCAGCCCGGGTTGAACACCCGACCGCCCTCGACGGCGACGTTCTGCAGGCGGCCACGCAGCTCGTCGAGCTTGGCCAGCGCCTCGTGGATCTCGTCTTCCTTGCGGATGATGCCGACGAGGTCGTTCATCGACTGCTGAAGCTCGGCGTGCAGCGTGTACGGGTTCTCGGGTTTTTCGTGTGCTTCATACGGCGCCAACGCCATCTTGGTGGCCTCGTCGACGGCGTCCTGCGGCGGCTTCGGGCGATCATCGGCCAGTGCCCGCACGTAGTCGGCGGCGCCAAGGCCTGCGCGCCTGCCGAACACCAGCAGGTCCGACAGCGAGTTGCCGCCGAGCCGGTTGGAGCCGTGCATGCCACCGGAGCACTCACCCGCCGCGAACAATCCCGGAGTCGCGGCGCCGCCGGTGTCCGGGTCGACCTCGATACCGCCCATCACGTAGTGACAGGTGGGACCGACCTCCATCTCGTCCTTGGTGATGTCGACCTCGGCCAGCTCGATGAACTGGTGGTACATCGAGGGCAGCCGCCGCTTGATCTCCTCGGTGGGCATGCGTGAGGCGATGTCGAGGTATACCCCGCCGTGCGGGGTGCCGCGGCCCGCCTTGACCTCGGCGACGATGGCCCGGGCAACCTCGTCGCGGGGCAGCAGGTCAGGGGTGCGGCGAGCGGAGTCGTTGTCCTTGAGCCACTGGTCGGCTTCTTCTTCGGTCTCGGCGTACTGACCCTTGAACACCGGCGGGATGTAGTCGAACATGAACCGCTTGCCCTCGGAGTTCTTCAGCACTCCGCCGTCGCCGCGGACGCCCTCGGTGACGAGGATGCCCTTGACGGACAGTGGCCAGACCATCCCCGTCGGGTGGAACTGGATGAACTCCATGTTGATCAGGTTGGACCCGGCCCTCAACGCTAGGGCGTGCCCGTCGCCGGTGTACTCCCAGGAATTCGACGAGACCTTGAACGACTTACCGATGCCGCCGGTCGCGAGCACCACGGCAGGTGCGTCGAACAGGATGAAGTTGCCGGTCTCGCGCCAGTATCCGAAGGCGCCCGCGATCCGGTCGCCGTCTTTGATCAGGTCGGTGATCGAGCACTCGTGGAAGACCCTGATTCGGGCGTCGTAGTCGCCGGTCTCCTTGAAGTCCTCCTGCTGCAGCGACACTATCTTCTGCTGCAGCGTGCGGATGATCTCCAGGCCGGTGCGGTCACCCACGTGGGCCAGCCGCGGGTACGTGTGCCCGCCGAAGTTGCGCTGGCTGATCTTGCCGTCCTTGGTGCGGTCGAACAGCGCACCGTAGGTCTCCAACTCCCAGACCCGGTCGGGGGCTTCCTGCGCGTGCAGTTCGGCCATCCGCCAGTTGTTGAGGAACTTGCCGCCGCGCATGGTGTCACCGAAGTGCACCTGCCAGGAGTCCTTGGTGTTGACGTTCTTCATGGCCGCGGCGCAGCCACCCTCGGCCATCACGGTGTGCGCCTTGCCGAACAGCGACTTGGTCACCACCGCAACGCGAAGGCCGCGCTCACGGGCCTCGATCACGGCGCGCAGTCCTGCACCGCCGGCACCGATGACGACGACGTCGTATTCGTGCCGCTCCAGGGTGGATGAGCCGCTTGCGCGAAGATCATCTGGCTCAGTTGAGCCGCTTGCGCGAAGATCATCTGGCTCAGTCATGAAGTCTCACTTCGTCTTTCGGATGTAGGCGTGGAATTCCCGTCAGGGAATGATGGTCAGGTCCCAGTTGGGGTGCATCGAGATCAACATGACGTAGAAGTCGGTGAACATCAGCGTGCCGAGCGTGATCCACGCGTACAGCTTGTGCCGGGTGTTCAGCCTGCTCACCTGCCCCCACATCCAGTACCGCACGGGATGCTTGGAGAAGTGCTTGAGCCGTCCGCCCACGACGTGGCGGCAGGAGTGGCACGACAACGTGTAGACCCACAGCATGATGACGTTGCCCCAGAGCACCAGGTTGCCCACGCCGAACCGGAAGCCGCTGTCGGGGAACATCGCCTCGATCGCGTCGTACGTGTTGATCACCGAGATGATCCCGGCGATGTAGAAGAAGTACCGGTGCGTGTTCTGGATGATCAGCGGAAGCCGGGTCTCGCCGGTGTACTTCGCATGGGGTTCGGCGACCGCGCACGCGGTGGGTGACTGCCACACCGAGCGGTAGTAGGCCCCGCGGTAGTAGTAGCAGGTCAACCGGAACAGCAGCAGGAACGGCAGCGATGCCGCGGCGTACGGCAACCACCACACGTCGGGCAGGAGCTGTGGCCAGAAGCCGCTGGCGTCCCCGCAGCCCGTGCTGATGCACGGCGAGTAGAACGGCGTCAGGTAGTGGTACTCCTTGACGAAGAAGTGGTCCTGCTGGAACGCGCGCGCGGTGGCGTAGATGACGAACGCGGCGAAGCCGAGGTCGGTGATCAGCGGCGACTTCCACCAGGCGTCGGTGCGCAAGGTGCGTTGCTTGATCTGCGCTCGCGTCGGCGAGAAGACACCTGTGCCGGGGCGGTCGGCGGTGGGTGCGCTCAAGGGGTTTCCCTCACTTCGTTTGTAATGTGTCCGAGCGGACGTTAGCGGAATGCCCGACGACGGGCGAAATCAAGCACCTACTGTGCTTGTCGGAACTTCGTGCAAGTGTTCAGCCGGTCAGCAAAGCTCGTGGCGCAAGCGCTCACCGCGTCCCACCGAGGCCCTCGTCGTCCACGTCCTGCCAGAAGTCGCTGGCGTACTGCGTGTCGGGGATGCCGATCTTCTCGCCGACGTGATGGTGAGGGCTCTCTCCGCGTGCGAGTTCCAGTTCCTCAGCGTCGATGTCGAGTCGATCGATGTCGTTCATGATGCGCTCGGCGTCGTTGACGATGCGACGCATCGCGGGGGTGTCGCCGTAGCGTGAAGACAGTGAGGACACGCAGCGTCGCAAGCCACCGATCAATTCGTGTAGCTGGGCAAGTTCAGTGGTGGTGGACAAGAGGCTGACCTCCTTGGGCTGAAGGGTGTCGCGAATCACATTACGACAACTGATGCTAGCCACGTCATCGGAACAGAGTGAGACGGGTCACGTCGGAGAACGGAGAGTTGGGAAGATGTCCGAGCAGGTTTTGAAGGATCGCGCCACGGCACTATTGGCGCTGCACGTACCGGGAAATCCAGCCATCCTGCCGACGGTTTGGGATGCGTGGTCGGCCAAGCTGGCGGTCGACGCAGGCTTTGTTGCCCTCACGGTTGGCAGTCACCCGGTCGCCGACTCGGTTGGCAAGCCCGACGGCGAGGGGATGTCGTTCGACGACCTCACTACTCGGGTCGCCCAGCTCACGGCCGCCGTGGACGTGCCGGTCTCGGTCGACATCGAATCGGGGTACGGCGAATCCCCGCAGCGGATCATCGAGGGGCTGCTCTCGGCGGGTGCCGTCGGCCTGAACATCGAGGACACCGTGCACAAGGAGGGCAAGCGGCTCCGTACGGCCTCCGAACACGCCGCACTCGTCGGTGAGCTACGCAAGGCCGCTGATGCCGCAGGCGTGCACTTGGTCATCAATGCCCGCACCGATCTCTTCATTCGTCAGGACGGCGACGAGTCCGATCGTGTCGAGCGTGCGGTCGCGCGGCTGAAGCTGGCAGCCGAAGCCGGGGCGGACAGCCTCTACCCCGTGGGCCGCCACGACCCGGAGACGATGCGGCGACTCACCACCGAGTTGCCCTTGCCGGTCAATGCGATTGCGATACCGGAACTCGACGATCCGGCGTCGTTTGGCCCTTTGGGCGTGGGCCGCATCAGTTTCGGACCGTTCCTTCAGCGCGCCCTGTCCGGTCGGGCCGAGGAAATCCTGGCCCGCTGGCAGTAGCACGGGGCTTACGATCCGCCCGTGTGGGACGACGACCGGCGGCCTGGCGACGAGCCTTGGCACGACAACCAATCCGTGATCTTGGCGAGTGGCGTTGGCGCGCTTGCGCTGGTCGGGCTGCTGGTGTTCGCCGTGATGCGGGTTTCGGACAATTCGGTGGACCCGCCAAACGTCGTATACCCCGACACGTCGGTGGCCGACACGACGAGCTTCACGACTTCGTCGTCGACCACCAGCTACACGACGCCCAGCGTGCAGACCAGCGAGTTCACCCCAGCGCCTGCGCAATCACCCGACTCGCCGTCCAACGATGGGCCGGGTGACCAGTCGGAGCCGCCGACGGCGCCGACCACGATCTACAACCCGTACGCAACGCCCACCAGCCAGGGCTCCGCCGGACACATCTGACGCTCACAGCCCACCGATCCGACCGGTGAGCACACCGTGACGGGCGATTCACACGAGGCGACATCCAGGCAATGTCGCTTGCCTAGCGTTGCGCCATGCACTATCCGAAGCGTGTGGTCGTCGTCGGTCACGGCATGGTCGGGCACCGATTCGTCGAGGCCTTGCGCGCCCGTGACGCCGACGACGGCTGGCACGTCACCGTCGTTGCCGAGGAGGCCGACGCCGCATACGACCGCGTTGGCCTCACCGGCTACACCGAGCACTGGGAGCGCCCGCGCCTGGCCATGGCGGGCAACGGATACGACGGCGACCAGCGCGTCGACGTGGTGTTGCGCGACCGCGTGACCCGCATCAACCGGTCCGCGAAGTACGTGACGACGATGCTCGGTCGCCGCTTTCCCTACGACAGGCTGGTCTTGGCCACCGGCTCGTTCGCGTTCGTTCCGCCGGTGCCGGGTCACGACCTGCCCGGGTGCCACGTCTACCGCACGCTCGACGACCTCGACGCCATTCGGGCCGACGTGCTGCGGACAATGGCTGCAGGCGCCACCACGGGTGTCGTGATCGGTGGCGGGCTGCTTGGGCTCGAGGCGGCGAACGCGTTGCGGGGCTTCGGCTTGCACGCGCACGTCGTCGAGCGCGCCCCGCGACTGATGAATCAGCAGCTCGACACCGCAGGCGGTGCGCTGTTGCAACGAATGGTCACCGAACTCGGAATCTCGGTCCATCTCGACGTCGGCACCGACGCCATCGAGCAGTGTGGTGCGGATGGCTCGGAGGGCAGGAGCGAAGCGACCCGGGAAAGTGGCTCGGAGGGCAGGAGCGAAGCGACTCGGGAAGGTGGCCTGCGGGTGTTGCTCAACGACGGGACGCCCATCGATGCGGGCGTGGTGATCTTCGCGGCAGGCGTCCGGCCGCGTGACGAGCTCGCGAAGGCGGCCGGCCTGCCGCTCGCCGCCCGTGGCGGAGTGCTCACGGACTTGACCTGTGCCACTGAAGATCCCAGCATCTACGCCGTCGGCGAGGTGGCCGCGATCGACGGCCGCTGCTACGGGTTGGTCGGCCCCGGGTATACGAGTGCCGAGGTGGTGGCCGACCGGTTGCTCGATGGTTCCGCGGAGTTCGGTGAGGCCGACACCTCGACCAAGCTGAAGCTGCTCGGCGTCGACGTGGCCAGCTTCGGCGATGCCATGGGGGCCACCCCCGGCTGCCTCGAGGTCGCCGTCAACGACGCGGTCAAGGCGACCTACGCCAAATTGGTGCTCTCCGACGACGCCAAGACCCTACTCGGCGGGATCCTGGTCGGCGACGCGTCGGCGTACGGCGTGCTGCGGCCCATGGTTGGCGAACACCTGCCCGGCGATCCGCTCGCGATCATCTCGCCTGCTGGATCCGATTCCGGCGCAGCACAACTCGGTGTCGGTGCGCTTAAGGCCGCTGCGCAGGTGTGCTCCTGCAACAACGTCACCAAGGGCGAGCTCACTGACGCGATCGTCCGTGGCTGCGCGGACGTAGCCGCCTTGAAGGGCTGCACCAAGGCGGGTACGTCGTGCGGATCCTGCGTGCCGCTGCTCAAACAACTGCTAGAGGCCGAGGGCGTCGAACAGTCCAAGGCCCTGTGTGAACACATCACCCAGTCACGGGCCGAGCTGTTCTAAATCATCTCGGCTTCGGAGCT
>JAOPUT010000410.1 GCA_025963385.1 Mycobacterium sp. | reverse complement strand
GGCGCCGACGTCGCGGCGGAGATCGACGCCAAACGCGCGATCCGTCAGGGCACTGAGCTCGCCGCCCGGCTTTAGCCCTCCCGCGAGCAACGCAAACGCCCCTGAAACACGAAGTTTCAGGGGCGTCTACGTCTGCTCGGCCGGAGCGCTCAGGCCTGCTTGAGCGCCTCGATCTCGAGGGTGATGGTGACCTTGTCGCCCACCACGGCGCCACCGGTCTCGAGCGGCATGTCGATGTCGATGCCGAACTCCTTGCGGTTCAGCACGACGGACGCCTCGAAGCCGGCGACCTCGCCGTGACCCATGCCGGGGTTGACGCCGTTGAATTCGAGCTTGAGCTCGATCGGCTTGGTCACGCCCTTGAGGGTGAACTCACCGTCGAGAACGTAGTCGTCACCGTCGGCGCGCACCGCGGTCGAGACGAAGGACGCGGTCGGGTACTTCTCCACGTCGAAGAAGTCGGCGGACTTCAGGTGCGCGTCGCGCCCCTCGTTGCCCGTGGTGACCGAATCGACGGCGATCTCGGCGGACACCGACGGCGTGCCATCCTCGGCGACGACGATCGCGCCGCTGAAGCTTCCGAACGTCCCGCGTACCTTGCTCACCATCAGGTGGCGCACCGTAAAGCTGATCGACGAGTGGACGGGATCGATCGCCCAGGTCCCGGTGGTGAGGTCGCTGGCAACTGCTGCGGTCATGACGCGTCTCCTTGGCTTGGGGCCGGCCTCTCCGGCTCCTCACGGAGTCAAACGGACCACAGTCCGATTTTGTTCCGGACTACGGTCCGATGAGTGAGTTGACGGCGTCGAGGGGCAACCGCGGCGAGCGGTGCCCGTCCCTGCCGACCATGTCATCATTGACCACCAGTGCATTGAGCACCGCTTCTTCGACCGACTGGACCACGGCAGCATAGAAGGCATCCATCCGCCCCCACGGCACGAACGTCAGGGTGCCGAAGTCGTCGTCCGACGGCCGATCGATCGGGAATCCGCTCTGCAGGCCGTCGGCGCCCGCCGTGGAGAACGCGAGGAAGATGTCACCGGAGAAGTGGCTGCCCGTAGTCCCGGTGCGGGCCAGGCCTAGCGGCACCCTGCGGGCGAGCGCCTTGCACTGCCCAGGCAGCAGCGGCGCATCGGTCGCGACGACGGTGATCACCGAGCCTGCGCCGGGCGGGGGCCGGAGTCCGAGGTCGGCCGCGAACCAGTCGGAGTCCATCGGGTTGTCGTCGGCGAGCAGCGGTCCGATGTGCCTGCCCGCCACGGTCAGCTCGTGACGTGAGCCGAAGTTCGCCTGCACGAACGCCGCGACGGTGAAGGTGCGACTGCCGTATTGCACTGTGCGCGAGGAACTTCCGTTACCTCCCTTGAACTCGTAACAGTTCATCCCGGTGCCGCCACCGACCGAACCCTCGGCCACGGGGCCTCCCGTCGCGGCGTCGAGCGCGGCCTCGACGTGCTCCTGGCGGACGTGAGCGCCGTTGATGTCGTTCAGGTAGCCGTCCCACGTCTCGGCGCACACGGGGAGCAACCACTGCCGCGCAAGCTGAGGCCGGACCCGGTTGACCCAACTCACCACGCCGGTGTGGAGAACGCCCACCGCATGGGTATTCGACAGCACGACAGGCAGATTGAAGGCACCCACCTCTTCGATCCAGGTGGTACCGGTCATCTCGCCGTTGCCGTTGAGCGAATACCAGCCTGCGGCACAGGCCCTGCCAAGTCCGTCGCGTCCGCGGGGCAGGATCGCGGTGACACCGGTGCGGACCGGGCCGATACCGACCTGCAACGGCCCGTCTCCGTGGACCAGCGTGACCTCGCCGACCTCGACACCGGGCACGTCGGTGATCGCGTTGAGCGGCCCCGGCTCACCGGGCAGTGGAATCCCGAGCCCGCGAGCGCGCGGACGTCCGTCGGTCGAGTGCGTCTGTGGTGAGGTCACACCTCTGATTAGCACGCCCCGGCGCGGGTCGCGCACCGTCAGCCGCCGCCCCAGACCGATTCCGCGCCGGAATGTCCGATCTGGGCGACCGTAACAATCGAGGAGACGCCGACGACCAGAGCCACTACCGCCACGACGATCGCTACCGCCTTCCGCGGCGCGTCCGACCGCCGCTCGAGCCAGTTCAACGCCACCAGCGCCAACGCCACCACGAGGAGTGCGGCGGAGAAGTAGATCATCCAATCGCCACGTTCGGCGTGCTCCTGAAGGATCGGGCTGACGCTGCGCCGCTGATCCTTCAACCACTCACCGGCATCGGTGGTGACGGGCGTCAGGATCGTCGTCGCGCCTGCCAGGGCGAGCACCAACCACGCCAGGTTCCGGCGGGCGGCGGCCCAGAAGCCGCAGAGAATCTCGAGGACCGCGGTCAGCGGTGCGAGGACGACGATCGCATGGACCAGCAAGGCATGGGCAGGTAGACCCCAGATGGTGGTCAAGATGCGCTCCTTGGGCTCGGCAGAAACGACGGTGTGCCGTGCTCTGTATACGTGCTCAAGCTGGGAACTGGTTCACGACCCGCGTAAACAGGGGTCAGGCGGCAAGCGGGGCGTAGGTGGTGGTGCGCTGGCGCGCCGGTCGGCCGATGCCCTCGGCGATCGCCACCAGTTCCTCGACCGACTTGGCCGACCCGTTCTCCGAGCCCGCCATCCGCGAGATGGTCTCCTCCATCAGTGTCCCGCCGAGATCGTTGGCCCCACCGCGCAGCATCACCTGGGTGCGCTCGACACCCAGCTTCACCCAGCTGGTCTGGATGTGATCGATCCTGCCGTGCAACATGATTCGTGCCAGCGCATGGACCGCGCGGTTGTCACGGTGCGTCGGACCCGGCCGTGCGCCACCCGCCAGGTACAGCGGCGACGACTGGTGCACGAAGGGCAGCGGCACGAACTCGGTGAAGCCGCCGGTGCGGTCCTGGATGTCGCGCAGCACGTTGAGGTGCCCGACCCAGTGCCGCGGCGTGTCCACGTGCCCGTACATCATCGTCGAGCTGGAACGCAGCCCCACCTCGTGCGCCGTGGTCACGACCTCGATCCACGCCGACGTCGGGAGCTTGCCCTTGGTGAGCACCCAGCGGACCTCGTCGTCGAGGATCTCTGCGGCGGTGCCGGGGATCGAGCCCAGCCCCGCCTCGCGCAAGGCGATCAGCCACTCCCGGATCGACGTTCCGCTCTTCGTGACGCCGTTGGAGATCTCCATGGGCGAGAACGCGTGCACGTGCATCGACGGCACCCGCGCCTTCACCGCGCGGACCAGGTCGGCGTACCCCGTGACGGGCAGTTCCGGATCGATGCCACCCTGCATGCACACCTCGGTGGCACCGGCGACGTGCGCCTCCCACGCCCGGTCGGCGACGTCGGAGTTGGACAGCGAGAACGCGTCAGCGTCACCCTTGCGCTGCGCGAACGCGCAGAACCGGCAGCCCGTGTAGCAGATGTTGGTGAAGTTGATGTTGCGGTTGATCACGAACGTCACGTCGTCGCCGACCACTTCGCGGCGCAGCGAATCAGCAAGGGCGGCAACCGCATCCATGGCGGGCCCGTCGGCCGTCGCGAGGGCGTGGTATTCGTCGTCGCTGCAGCCGGCCGGGTTGCGCTCCGCTGAGCGCAGCGCCGAGAGCACGTCGGTGTCGATGCGCTCTGGGGCCCGGGCGGCGAGCTCGTGCACCTTCGCGCGAATGGACTCCCAGTCACCGAACGCGCTGCCGAGGTCGCTGCGGGTCTCGGTGAGCCTGCCCTCGGAGTCGATCGCCGTGTGCAGGTCGGTGCGCCCGAGTGACTCGGTGGCCTCGTCGGGCTCCTGCCACGGATGCCCCACCGGGTTGACGTCGCGTGCGTAACCGGTGTCGGGGTCGGCCAGCGCGGCGACGTGACCCTGCACCCGCGGGTCGATCCAGGCGGCGCCCGCCTGCACGTACTGCGGCTGCGCGGTGAGCCGCTGCACCAGGTCGTAACCGGCCTCGGCGGTGACGGCGGCGAGCTCGTCGAGCGCGGGCCACGGACGCTCCGGGTTGACGTGGTCGGGGGTCAACGGGGACACGCCGCCCCAGTCGTCCACGCCCGCGGCGATCAGCGCCAGGCACTCGTCGCGCGACACCAGATTCGGCGGCGCCTGGATGCGCATCTTCGGACCTAGCACCAGCCGGGTGACGGCGATGGTCGCCAGGAAGTCGTCGATCCCGGCATCGGGCACACTCGCCATCGCGGTGTGGTCCTTGGCCCGGAAGTTCTGCACGATGACTTCCTGCACGTGACCGAACTCCTTGTGGGAGCGGCGAATCGCGTGCATGGTCTCGGCGCGTTCGGTGAGGTTCTCACCGATGCCGACCAGCAGACCGGTGGTGAACGGCACCGACAGACGACCCGCGTCGTCCAGTGTGCGCAACCGCACGGCGGGATCCTTGTCGGGGCTGCCGTAGTGGGCCAGGCCCTTGGTCTCGTACAACCGCCGCGACGTGGTCTCGAGCATCATGCCCATCGACGGTGCGACGGGCTTCAGACGCGAGAGCTCCGACCAGCTCATCACCCCGGGGTTCAGATGCGGCAGCAGGCCGGTCTCTTCGAGCACGCGGATCGCCATCGCGCGCACGTAGTCCAGCGTCGAGTCGTAACCGCGCTCGTCGAGCCACTGCCTGGCTTCGTCCCAGCGTGTCTCAGGCCGGTCACCGAGGGTGAAAAGCGCTTCCTTGCAACCCAACTCGGCACCCTTGCGAGCGACGTCGAGAATCTCGTCGGGCTCCATGTACATGCCCTTGCCCGCGGCGCGCAGGCGTCCGGGAACCGTGACGAAGGTGCAGTAGTGGCAGGTGTCGCGGCACAGGTGGGTGACCGGGATGAAGACCTTGCGGGAGTAGCTGACCGGCAGCTTGCCCGTCGCACCGACTCGACCCGCCGCCGTCAGGCCCGCGTCGCGTACCCGGCCCGCACTGGCGGTCAGGTCCTCGAGGTCGGCGCCACGCGCCGTCATCGCGATCGCCGCTTCCTCCACGTTCAGCGCGACCCCGTCACGGGCACGGCGCAACACACGGCGCAGGGCAGCCGAACTCGGCGGCGCACTCCGATCCGACGTCACAGGCTTGGATGGGACCACGGGGCTGGGCAGATCGGCGCCGCGCTGGGGGTTCAGAGCCACTCCCCTGTAACCCCGAGGCCGTCCGAAATCATCCGCGCGTCCCACGATCCCAAACCAATGCGCCCGACATAGAAGTCACAGTAGTACCAGCGCGCCGACACGGGGGGCGCGCCATGTCCCAACCAGGCGTCTGACACCCGCGTAAGTTCATCGCCGTCGGGTATCGCGGCCGCTAGGAGATTCGAGCATGGGCATTTCCGTCCGGTCCCATCTGATCGCGGGCATCTCGGCGATCGCCGTGGGCGTGATCGCGATTCCTCCGCCCGTCCCGGCGCCGACCACGCCATCCGCGCAGGTCCGCGCGACCGAGGTGCGGGTCGCACCGCGGATCGATCTGGCCGCGTCGGTGCGCACCCTCGTCACCACCCCACCGAATCCCGAGCACCTCGCCGCGGCGAAGGCCGCGATCGCGCGGATCGATCCCGAGGCGAGTGCGGCGGTGGCGGCCCAGGCGGTTGCCGCTCCGGTCCCCCTCAACGCCGCATCCGACGCGATCGTCTCGGGCTACCAGTTCATCCAGTCCTGGGTGACCTACGGGGTGCAGCTGGCCGACTACGCCCTCGGCTTCATCCCGTACGGCTCCGTGATCGCCAATCAGATCAACATCTTCTACTACAACCTGATCGTCCCGATCTCGGACAGCATCGTCTACGGCCTGGTCGTGCCAGTGGTCAACGACCCGCTCAACCCGGCGTCCTACGTCAACGGACTGATCACCGTCGGCCAGACCTCCGTCAACGCCGTGATCAACACCGGTATCGCGGAGTTCAACACCTTTTTCGGTTGGCTGATCCCGCCGCTCCCGCCGCTACCGCTCGCCGCGGCGCAGACCGCTCAGACCCAGGAAGCGGTGTCGACGTTGGCCGTTGACGCCGACGCGAAGGACGAACCGGTCGACACGCCGGCGGCGAAACGCGTGGCGGCCGTGGCGACC
>JAOPUT010000386.1 GCA_025963385.1 Mycobacterium sp. | reverse complement strand
GATGGTCCGTCCCTCGAGCTGGCGGCGAAGTGTTGCAGGCAGTGAGTCGTGGGCCAGGTACTGGTTGGTGAAGAGCGTCTGTCCACCGCGATCGGGCACCGCCACGGCGCGTAACGCCGTGTAGGCGGGCGGATTTCGGACATAGCTGGTGTCCGTGTGGAAGGTCGAGCGCGGCGGGTCGCTCCGGCCGACGTTCGTGATCAGGTTCAAGTCCGGCCGACCGGGAACTGGGGTCTCACCCACGGTGAAGGCCAGCTCTCCGAAGCTGCGGAGGAACATCGTGAACGCCTCGTCGTCGACGACTTGCCCGCGCATGACGAGCACGCCGTGCTCGGCGAGCAATGCCCGCACCACGCGCACCTGGCTATCCTCGAGCGGACCCACCCGCAACCCGGTCACCTGCGCGCCCACCGGCGTCATCGGGAGACAGCGCACTGGACCTCTTCCCTCGCGAGCTCTTCCATTGCCCCAGAGAACAATTCGGGGACACCGATACCCGCCGCCGCAGCCATCACCGCAATGACGCTGGTGGGCGCGAACGAATTGTAGGGACCCGCCTCCAGGAACCACGGATTGCCCTCCGGGTCGATCCGGAAGTCGAACAGGCTGTAGTGCCTGCATCCCAACGCCAGGTGACTGGCTCGGGCCGCCTCCCAGACACGGGCGGTGACCGGGTCGTCCGGTGGCACGATCCAGGCCCGCGAGTCGTCCTTGGCCACCAGGTACAGGTCGCCGTCACCGGTACGGGCGAGTTTGTCGTTACGGCCGCGGATGGGCTTGGTGACGGGGTCCACCGCGTACTCCTCCAGCGGAAGGCACACCAACTCGCCATCGCGAACGACGATGCCGCAACGCACTTCGCGACCGAGTTCGACGTAGGACTCGACCAACGCCGTACCGCCGTGGGCAGTCGCCAGCCGAATGGCCGCGTCGTACTGGTCGGGGTCACGCACCAGCGACACCCCCACGGAATTGTCGGCGCCCACCGGCTTGACGACCACCGGCAGGGCTGCCGACAGGCGCTCGCCGCGTGACACCACCCGCCCCGCCGGGACGGCCACGCCTGCGCCCCCGACGATCGCCCTGGTCTTGGCCTTGTCCGCGGCGGTGGCCATGACGTCGGGCGGATTCCCGACGTAGGGAATGGCGAGGACGTCGAACAGCGCCCGGTAGGCGGTCATCCCAGGCAGGCAGAACATCTGCGGCACCATGACGTCGATGCCTGAGCCGGCTATGTGCCCGACGGCTTCGGCAGCGGTCATGGACGGCGCCCGGCGCAGAGCTGCGGCGTCGAGTCCGTCGGGAAACCGCCATGACCGGTCGGGAGACACGTAGGCCACTCGCGTGTCGTAGTGCTCTGGATCGGCGACTGCGTCCAGGCAGGCACCTGCGTAGAGACGGGACAGCTCGGCGTGGAACTCGTCGACGGGCGAGCCGACGAGGTGTAGCACCGTCCGCCGCGTCATCAGTCGCCGCCGTTCTCGACGAGCTTGCCGATGTTGAAGTCGATGCGCGTCCAACCCTGCCGGCGCCGCAGATTGCGCCACAGCAGCGAGGGTATGTGCAGGTGGTGAACCATCAAGTACGGCAACGGATCCCACCATTCGAAGATCGCATCCTTGCCGGTGAGTATCTCCGCGATCCTGCGTTTGCGACCCGCCTCCGTCAACAGCTTCCACATCTCGTGGTACAGCCAGTGCGTGGGCTTGGCGGACAGGCGCGGGGTGATCACCGGATGGTCGTCGAGCAGGTAGGCCGCCGCAACCTCGGGATGGTCGTAGAACATCGTGATCGCCGAGTGGGTGCGCGGATTGCATTCGATTGCGTAGGCGTGTCCGTCGGCGGCCTGGATGAAGTCGAAGGACACCTGCCCGGTCAATTCGAGCGCACCGACGAATTCCTCGACCCAGGATCGGATCTCGGGCTTGTGGACATGGCTGTAGTTGATCTGAAACGCCGAGGACTCGCAGCATCCGTACACCTGCAGCGTTCCGTCGCGGACGGTGCCGTGCGTGCAGTACTCACGGCCTTCGATGAACTCCTGCAGAATCCAGGGATCCTGAGCGGTGATGTGAAGGGACCGGGCAAAGGCCGCATTGCGCTGCGGGGTGTCTCGCGACAATCGGGTGAGGTCCATGCGTCCCACCGGGTTGTAGGCGATGCGCTTGAGGATGTAGCTGCGACCCGCGGGAAAGTCGAAGCCGATGACCTGCTGGGCGTCGGTGATGCGCAGGAAGTCGGGCACCCGCAGCCCGAGTTCGGCTGCGGCAGCGCTGAAGCTAGCCTTGTCGTCGAGCATCCGCGCAGTGTCGGGGTCGAGGTGCAGCACCTCGCAGAGTCCGGCGAGAAGTCGTCCGGCCTCGGCGTCGGGAACGCTGCCCGCCGGACTGGACACGGGAACGAAGACGTCGACGCCTTCATCGCGAACGACGTCGCGTAGTGCCTGTCCGTAGCCGGGTGTTCCAGGTTCTGGGACACGGTGGAACGCGTCGACGGCACGCGAGAATCGGTGCCCCGTGAACCGGTACTTGTCCGATTCCACCATGACCACCCGGTGCCCGGCAGCGTGGAAGGCCCGGGCCAACGTGAGTGCCTTGGTCATCTTCGCTCCGTTGATCAGAACGGTCCGTCGACCACCGATGTCGAGATGCTGCAAGGGATTCGATGCGCGTCGAAGTAGCGCCGCGCCGACGACGGCCAGATCGACTGGGAGCGTCAGGGTCAACCCGACAAGCACGGCGATGGTGCGCCTCACGTTGGCGCCGGCGACACGTGAGGTGGTGGCCGCAGCAAGAGAGGTCGTCGCGGCCGGGGCCGTCACCTCTCGACCCGACGGATCAGGGTCAACCCGTCGCGCAGGGGGAGCAGGACCTGCTCGACGCGGTCGTCGTGCGCCACCGCATCGTTGAAGCCGGCGATCGCCGCACCGTTGGCGGTCAGTTCGGTGTCTGCGTAGGGCTGCCCCTGCATGAGCGTGTTGTCCACGGCAATGACCGCACGCGGCGCCAACAGCCGACTCTCCAGGAGGAAGTCGAGATAGTCCAGATAACCGGCCTTGTCGGCGTCGATGAAGACGAAGTCGAACTCGTCGCGACCGTGCTCTGCCATCCGCCGCAGGGTGTCGATCGCAGGGCCGACCTCGACGGTGATCCTGTCACCGACCGGGGATGCGTCGAAACATCCCCTGGCGAAAGAGGCGACGCCCTGGTCGATCTCGCATGCCGTGACCGTGCCCCCCTCGGGGAGCGCCTCGGCCATCGCCAGTGCGGAGTAGCCCGTGAACATTCCGATCTCCAGCACCCTGGTGGCCTGCGCCAGGTACAGGAGGAACTTGAGCACCTGGCCCTCGACGTGTCCCGAGAGCATCTCCTGCTCCAGCCGCGGCCCACCGTGGTGCTCGGCGCTCCAGTCCGTCTGCCGAGTACGCCGAGAGAGTTCGGCGAGTGCCTGCGACTCCGGGGTGGTGCACTCGGCGAGGTACGGGTCCAGCCCACCGGCCAGATCGCGAGCGCGCCCCAACCGTTCCAGCAGCGCTGGGTCGACTCCGTCGACGGCGCCGAAATCGCGGACCAAGGACGCGAGTTCGGCCGCCAGGATGGTGGTGGGCGTAACGGGGCGCGGAGCAAGCGGCGCGCTGTTGTCCACGACCGCCACGTCGGTCACGACGCCGCCTCGATGGTGAACACGTCGATGCCGTCCCCGCCGCGGGGGTAGTCGAGACAGATCTTCTTGTGCAGCGTCAGGGTGTCGCACAGTTCGTCGGTGGTGACGTCGTTGAGGAAGCGGCACCGCCCGATGGGGTCGGGGACCGCAGCGCGCAGCAGCCCGTCGCGTGTCCTGAGGATCGCTTGGGTGGCCCGTTCGACGAGTTCCGGCGTCAGGTACTCGGTGTCGAGAGCCAGGCCCAGGGAACTCATCACACCCAGCACGCGGTCACGGTCGGCGGTGGTCAGGTGGCCACGTTGCTCGGCAAGTGTGGTGGACAGCGCCATGTCGATGTTGATGGCGTGGCCGTGGAAGAACGGCTGGGGTGGGGTCAGTTCCAGGGTCGGGCTCCAGGTGTGGCCGAAGGCGATGACCCGGTCCAGGTCGATCTCGTGCAGATTCGGTGCCTCGAGCTCGAGCATGGTGGTGATCGCCTGGCGGGTGAGTCGGTCTGCGATCGAACGCAATTCGGGCGTGCCGTTCAGGTGTCCGAAACGGGTCTGAAGCAGTTCGGCGCCGTGGGCTTCCAGCAGCTCGAAGATCTCGGAGTTGCCGACGACCGAGATCTTGATCAGTTCTGCCATGCCGTTGCGCACCTGGTCCTCGGGCAAGGTGGCCAGGAAGGAGAAGTCCAGCAAGACTTGGCGAGAGGCGTGGTAGGCGCCGAGCCGGTTCTTGTGCTTGCCGTGGTTGACGGCGACCTTGATCGAGACGCTGGCGTCGATCAGTCCGATCAGCGTGGTGGGAATTCGGATGTAGGGAGTGTTGCGTCGGTAACTGGCACAGGCGAATCCGGCGACGTCCGTGGTGAGTCCGCCGCCGACGACCAGCACGGGCTCGGTGCGCACCAGTCCGAACGCGTCGAACTGGGTGACGATCTGCTCGAAGGTCTCCAGGGTCTTGGCGGTCTCTCGGATCTGGACGGGCAAGACCACCAGCGCGATTCGGTGGTGGTCGAAGTAGGTGGTGATGGCGGTGGCGTACAAGTCGTACACGGTCTCGTCGATCACCATGAGCGCCCGGCCGTAGGGGCGATAGGCGTCGGCGAGTTCGGTGTTGGCGACGTCGAAGACGCCGTCGACGTAGGTCAGGTCGTACTCGATGAGTTCATGGCCTTCGACGTGAAGGTTGTTGTCGGCGGCGGTGACTCGGGCTTGCAGATTGCTCATGGGTTTCTCCTGGCTGGCCGGCGATGTTCGTGCGGTGCAAGTGTCAGAACGAGATCCGGTCCACGATCTTCTCGGGATCGAGTGAGTCGACGACCTCGGTGGCTGCGCTGAAGTCGCCGCCCGCGGTATTGGCGTTGGGGAACGCGATGCACGCCACCCCGGCCGCGGCTGCCGCGGACACGCCCCCGACGTTGTCCTCGATCGCCACCGCGTGGCCGTGGTCCTCGCCGAGTTGGTCCAAGGCGAACGCGTAGACCGCGGCGTCGGGCTTCGGTGCGGCGACCGCGCTGCGGTCCACCACGAGGTCGAAGGTGTCGTCGCCGAGTTCGGCGCCCAGGACGCTCAGGATGGCCTCGACGTTCTCACGCGAGGTGGTGGTGACGAAGCCGAGTTTGACGCCGTTCTTCTTGGCCTGCTCGACGGTGGCGGTGACGCCCGGACGCGTCGAGATCCCCGAGGTCGTGAGCAGCTCCCGAAAGATCTCGGACTTGGTGGCGTGTACCCCGTCGGCGTCGACGTCGTCGCCACGGGAGGTCGCGTAGTCGCTGATCCGCTGCGCCCCACCGTTGGAGTCCAGCATCGACGTGTAGTCCTCGCGTGACCATTCCCAGTCGAGTCCGTGCGCGGCGAAGGCCTCGTTGAAGGCTCGTCGCTGCAGCTCAGAGGTGTCGGCGAGGGTGCTGATCGATCCGAAGAGAATGGCTGACATGGGTGATCCTTCGCGTGAGTGGTGGGTCGCGCGGCAACGTGAGAAGCAGCGCTGGCGTTCGAAATCGCAGATGCCCCGTACACTATTGGTCTAAACGTTCAATAGTGACGTTGTTGATCAGTACTGGCTTGGATGTTCATCAGCTAACTTGCTGTCGGAGTCGGCGCATGGAGACGACCGAATGGGCGAGGCGGGTGACGGACGGAGATGACTCCGGCGGAGAGCGCGAAGTCAGGCGAGGGCGGCGAGGATGCGCGGGTATCACGCACTCGCGCCGACGTCGCCCGCGCCGCACTGGCCGTGCTGACCGGCGAGGGCTCGGAGGCCGTCACCCATGCCAGAGTCGCCGAATTGGCCGGTTACTCCAAGACGACGCTCTACACGCACTGGCCGGCGCGCATCGACCTCATCGCCATGGCGATCGAGACACTCGGCGACATGCCACACACCGCGCGCACCGGAGATCTTCGGGCCGACGTCATCGCCGAACTGAAGGTCTTCCGGCGGGCGATCACAGACCTTCGCCTCGACCGCGTGCTGACCGGGATGGCGGAGTGGGCCTCGGTCGAACAGATGCGTCAGATCAGGGACAAGGTAAACACCGACGGCCAGCACCAGATGTACGAGATGCTCGGCGAGCACTTCAGCGGCCCCGCGCTCGACGCTGCGGTGTCCATGCTCACCGGCGTGATCGCCTGCCCGTCAGTGATGTTTGGGACGCTGCCCGACGACGACGTGATCGAGGCAGGCGTCGACATCGTGCTGGCGAGCATCCCGCACGCGTAGGTCATGTCGTAGCCGGCGGGACGGCCACGCCATCACGTCGCGACCGGCGCGGGCCTGCCTGCTGCGATCAGCTTCTCGCCGAGGTCGTAGTCGTCGTCGGCGTCGAGGGTGAGCACCCCGACCGCCCTGCCGTCGGTTTCGTACCAGACGGTGAAGCCGTTGCCGTGATCCACCATTCGGCTGCTCTGGAAACCGTCACCCCAGGCGTGGTACTTGATGGTGGACTCTCCGATCGACGACCAGAACCCGGGCACGGCGTGCCAGGTGTCCGCCGCGCCTGCGGCCTGGGCGCCTGCGATGGCTCCGTGATCGAGGGCGTCCTGCCAGTGCTCGACGGCCAGATGACGTCCGCAGCCGGTGTTGAACGCGAAGGCGACGTCGCCGGCGGCGTACACGTCGGGCGCCGACGACCGCATGTCGGCACCCACCACCACGCGCGAATCCTGTACCGCCAGTCCAGCATTCGACGCCAGCTCGCTGCACGGGCTGACGCCGGTCGCGGCCAGCACCAGATCGGCGTCGACCGTCGTGCCGTCGTCCAACCGCACCCGGCCCTCGTCGATCTCGCTCACCGACGTCTCGGCGACGTACCGCACGCCAGACTGCCGGACGAGGTCGAGCAGCCGTTCGCCGGCCTCGGTGCCGAGTCGCTCCTGCTGCGGTACCCGGTCAGGGGCGATCAGCGTCACCGCCAGGCCGCGCAGCGACAGCGATGCGGCGGCCTCACAGCCGATGAAACCGGCCCCGATCACGACCGCCGACGCGGCGTCGGCCGCCGCGTCGCGTAGCCGGCGCGCGTCGGAAAGTGCTCGAAGGGACAGTGCCCGCTCGCCGCCGGGAACCGGAAGCGTCGACGGCGCGGCGCCGGCCGCGAATACCAAGGCGCCGTACGGGATTCGCTCGTCGTCGACGATGACCGCGTGCTCGGCAACGTCGATCGCCGTCACCGCCCGTCCCATGCGCAGCTCGATCGCGTGCTCGGTGAACCAGCTCTCGGGATGCAACGACACGTCGTCGGTCTCGCCGCGCAGGTAGTCCTTGCTCAGCGGCGGCCGCTCGTAGGGAAGGCACGGATCGGTACTGATGACGAGGATCGGCGCGTCCGGCTCGTGGCGACGAAACGATTCCGCGGCGCCGATGCCCGCGGGTCCACTGCCGATCACGACCAACCCGGATGTGTTCACGACCGTCAAGTACCCGCTTCGCAGCTCGACACACTCCTGCGTCAGCGGCCCCGACGGGCCGGGGCGCATCCCGGTGGCTGCCGGGGCGCGGGGAGCAGCGGTTCCCGCACCTTCAGTGCCACGGCGGCGGTGGCGGACGTCGTGAGCTCGAGATCGTCACCCGCGTGGCGGATGACGAGGCTCGCTGGCCCGCCGTCCCCCTCGTCGCAGCGGCGCAGGGTGTATTCGACCTCATGGTGGTCGATGTCGACCGTGACGCGAAAACCGTGCCAGCGCAGGCGGAATCGCAACCGGTTGATCTCTTCGGGAAGTTGGGGATCCAGCGCCAGGACGCCTTCGTCGTCACGCATCCCGCCGAACCCGGAGACCAGTGCGGTCCAGGCGCCAGCCAGCGACGCCATGTGCAGACCGTCACGACTGTTGTGGTGAAGATCGTGCAAATCGATGAGCGCCGCCTCGTAGGCGTAGTCGTGGGCCAACTCCAGATGGCCGACTTCGGCACACAGCACGGCCTGGGTGGCCGCCGACAGCGACGAGTCGCGCACGGTGCGCGACTCGTAGTAGTCGACGTTGCGGGCCTTCTGCTCAGCGGTGAAGGCATGCCCCTGCCAGTGCATGGCCAAGACCAGATCGGCCTGCTTGCACACCTGCGCCGGGTAGAGCCGTACGTACGACTCGTGCAGTAGCAGGGGGAAGGTGTCCGGGGTGGGCTCTGGGTCGAAGTTCCACTCCCGCAGCGTGGTGAAACCTTCGCACTGCTGGTGCACGCCGAGACCGTCGTCGTAGGGCAGTGCGACGGCATCGGCGGCGTCCCGCCAGGCCGCCGTCTCCTCGGTGGTGACCCCCAGTGCGCGCGCTGCCTCCGGATGGCGCCCGCAGGCTGCCGCCGCGGCTCGGAGGTTCGCCGCCGCCATCAGGTTGGTGAACACGTTGTCCCGCACCACCGCCGTGTACTCGTCGGGTCCGGTGACGCCGTCGAGATGCCACACGCCGTACCGGTCGTGATGCCCGAGCGACATCCACAGCCTGGAGGTTTCGACCAGCACCTCCAGGCCGCACTCCGCCTCCAGCGTTTCATCGCCGGTGACGACTCGATAGCGCTCGAACGCGGCCGCGATGTCGGCATTGACGTGCCAGGCGGCGGTGCCCGCGGGCCAGTACGCGGAGCACTCCTGACCGCGGATGGTCCGCCAAGGGAAGCTGGCGCCTTTCAGGTCCAGTTCCTGGGCCCGCTGCCGCGCCAGTTCCAGGATCGACGCCCGCCAGCGCAGCGCGTCGGCGGCCGCGGAGGGCTGGGTGTAGGTCAGCACGGGCAGCACGAATCCCTCGGTGTCCCAGAAGGCGTGGCCGTCGTAGCCGGTACCGGTGAGTCCCTTGCCGGGGATCGCGCGTCGCTCGGCACGGGCACTGGCCTGCAGGACGTGGAACAGACCGAAGCGCACCGCCTGCTGGGATTCGGGATCGCCCTCCACTTCGACGTCGGCGTTGTCCCAGAACTCGTCGAGGTAGGCGCGTTGGGAATCGAGCAGTCCCTGCCACCCGGTGTAGCGGGCGCCCTTCAGCGCACCCGCCACCTGATCGTGTAGCGCAGGCCGTGACCGGAGGCTGGACCAGCCGTAGGCGAGATACTTAACGATGCGCAGCTTTTGCCCCGGGCGTAGACCACAGATCACCGTGGTGCGGGCGAGGTCCTCGAACGCGTCGGTCTCGACCTCGACGCGGCCCGGTACCTCGACGTCGTGGTCCATCGCCGCGGCCATCGTGAGATCGCTGTATCGGGTGCGGTGGATCAGCACCGCGCGCCTCTCGCCGACTTCGTGCGCGACGGCCTCCAATGGCTTCGTCAGGATCGCCGCGGCGCGGGGGTCCTTCGAGAGTTGCGGCTGGTCTTCGTTGGCGACCAGCTCGGATTGCACTGTGAGCCGGACGAATTCGCCGACGGCCTCGACGACGTACTCGATGGCGGCCACCCCGCGCTGAGCCAGGGAGACCAGCCGGGTCGACGTGATCGCGACCTGTCCTCCGGCCGGCGAGCGCCATCGAACACTGCGAGTCAGCGTGCCGGCCCGGAAGTCGAGCACCCGTTCGTGGTGCTGCAGCTGACCGTAGCGGACGTCGAACGGTTCGTCGTCGACGAGCAGCCGCAGGATCTTGCCGTTCGTGACGTCGACCAGGGTCTGGCCCTCTTCGGGATAGCCGTAGCCCGCCTCGGCGTAGGGCAATGGCCTGACTTCGAAGAACGAGTTCAGATAGGTGCCTGGCATGCCGTGCGGCTCGCCCTCGTCGAGGTTTCCGCGCAGGCCGATGTGCCCGTTGGACAGCGCGAAGACCGATTCGGACTGTGCCAGCAGATCGAGGTCGAGGGTGGTCTCGCGGATCTGCCACGGCTCGACGGGAAACGTGTCGGCGGTGATCATCGGTCACCGAGCAGATCGGCGAGGTCGCTCACGACGACGTCGGCGCCGTGCTCGCGCAGTGCGTCGGCATGGCCGACCCTGTCGACGCCCACCACCACGCCGAAGTGACCGCCGTGGCCGGCCTCGACACCCGACAGGGCGTCCTCGAACACCGCCGCCTCGCCGGCCTTCACCCCGAGTCGCTTGGCGGCTGCCAGGTAGGAATCGGGTGCAGGCTTGCCCGCGATGTGCTCCTCGCGCATCGTGACACCGTCGACGCGCTGTTCGACGTACTGATCGAGCCCCGTCGACTCGAGCACTTCCCGGGTGTTGGCCGACGACGAGACCACGGCGATGCGGAGCCCTGCGTCGGCACAGGCCTGGAGGTAGCGACGGGACCCGTCGAAGACCTTGACGCCGTCCCTGTGGACGCTCTTCAGGAACGCGTCGTTCTTGCGGTTGCCCAAGCCGTTGACGGTCTCGGTGTCGGTGTCGTCGTCGGGATCGCCCTCGGGCAGGGAGATACCGCGGCTGTCGAGGAAGGACCGCACACCGTCCGCTCGCGTCTTGCCGTCGACGTAGGACGAGTAGTCGGCGTCGTCGTCGAACGGCACGAACCGCGCGTCCGAACGCTTCGACCACCGTTGGAGGAACTCGTCGAACATCTCCTTCCACGCCTTCCGATGCACGCTGGCCGTATCGGTCAGTACGCCGTCGAGATCGAACAGGCAGGCGCGAACTTCGTCGGGCAGCCCCAACAAGGCGGTCTCCTTCGGTCGAGGACGACCACCATTCGTTCGGTCGCCAGGAGAGGGTTTACCCAGTCCAGCACACCCCGTGCCGCGAAACCTCGTGAATCAACTACGGACCGGCCTTCGGTAGGTGAGCTTGTCGAACTCGCGGCCGTATTCGTCGACGGCGGTCACGTCCATCTCGCTGACCAGGGTGCCCGGTCGCACGTCGACCCGCAGAAAGGCGTAGTTCGCGAACCGCACGCGTGACCACGCAACCGCCTCGTTCTGCTTGACGCCGGTCTCGGACGCCCAGACGTAACTGTTGGGAACGTACGTGTCGGCGATTTCGTGGCCGCGGTAGCTCTCGGCTTCGCCGTGCTGGAACTGGTAGCGCGGCCGGCCGCCGCACCCCACCGTGTAATAGACGGTGCCGTCGGTGTCGGGGTACACGATCCCGTTGTCGGCGGCTACGGTGGTCGGAGCGCCCGCGCGGATGGGGTCGGTGCGCTCGAAGACGTGGTTGTGTCCCTGCAGCACCAGATCGACCCGATGGCGATCGAACAGGGCGGTCCAGGCGGCCCGTACACCTCCGTCGCTGGCGTGCTGATACGTCGTCGAGTAGGCGCAGTGGTGGAAGAAGCACACGATGAAGTCGATGGCGGGATCGGCGCGGTGCGAGGCCAATGTCCTTTCCACCCAGGTGGTTTGCGTGCCGCCCGAATATCCGGTGTTGGCCCTGATCTCGTAGCTGACGTCGTTGGCGTCCAGCGACAGCACGGCAACGTTGCCGTAGGTGAACGAGTAGACGGATGGGCACCCGGCCGGACCGTTGCCGGGGAAGTCCATCCGCGCCAGGTGGCCGCCATAGCCGTGCACCGGGTAGGCCGCTTCCATGTCGTGGTTGCCGGTCGCGAACATCCACGGCGTGGTCGAGGCGCTGGCTTCGATCGACCCGAGGTAGACGTCCCAGACGAACGGGTTGAACTTGTCGAAGCCGCTCGGCGGGTCGTCCCTCGACGGCACGAAGGTCGGTTTCTTGCCTGCGCCGCTCGGGTCGGCGTAGGCGATGTCACCGGCGAGCACGTGAAAGTCCGGATGTGCGGCGATGATCTGGTTCAGCACGTTGGCCGTATGGGGCACCGTTGGATCATCGTCGTCGGCGTAGTAGCCGTCGTCGTAGATGCCGGCGGGCAGACCGGGCGGCAGCACGGGGGTGTCGTCGGTGCCCTGGTCGCCGATCATCGTGAACCGGAAGGGTGTCAGGGACTCACGCAGGGACGGCATCGCGGTGAAGGCCGAGCGGACGTCGCTGACGAAACCGTCCTCGGTGCGCCACTGGTAGAAGTGCGGGGCGTGTCCGGCCAGGTGATCGACCGGGACGTGCGCGTAGAACTGCTCGGCGGCCAGGACTCCGCCGCGGCTGTCCGGGATCTGGGTGATCAGATGGCGAACCTCCGCCTCGGTCGACGCGCCAAGCTGTGGGGTGGGCCCGTGATCGAGGTAGACCTTGGTGTTCATCGGTCCACGGGACAGCTGTGCGGCGAAGCGCAGCTGGCTGGGGGCGTCGGCGCCGTATCCCACCCGGCGGTTGGCGACGGTGAGCGGGGAGTCCGTGGCGTAGGCGCGGGCGCCGAACGGCGCCTGGCCGAGCACGGCGACCGCCGCCGCCGCGGCCGAACCCGACAGGAAGTTGCGGCGTGACACCGGGTGCCTGCGCAGATAGGACCGGTGCCAGTCCCACTGCTCGGCCATGGTCATGTCGGCGGCCAGCGCCCCGGGGATGCCCGTGTCGGGGATGTCCCCTTCGGGGTTCAGACGGTTGGCTTCCACCTCTGAATGGTGGCCCACACTCGTTCATGCTGTGCTCCTGAGCCACTGAACCGCCGCTGAACCGCCGGTGAACATCCCCCGCCGAATCGCGCGTGTGACCGATCTCGCCCCGTCCGGACTTGGTGGGACGACAAATCGAGGACCACCATGGAAACATGCGCGTAACAATCGATCCTCGGTCGACGGGCGAATCTCGGTGACCGCGGGCACGCGCCGGTGGTGGTTACGGGGAGCGCTGCGACGCGGTCCCATCGTTCGCACCGTCGACCGGATCGAGGCCTACGCCGTCGTCGCGTGCATCGTCCTGCTGGCATTCGCCGTCCACCCAGCCGTAGATGTCGCGCAGAGCGTCTACACCACGTCTTCGGCGGCGTTCGCCAAGGAGACCGCGACCCGGCACCTTGTCGAAGCCGTTGCCCTCGAGGCCGGCAGGCCCACCGCGCAGGGCCCCGGCGCGGCCTACTCCGCGCACGTGCAGTGGTTCAGCCGCAACGAGACTCACGACAAGCTCATCCGGATGGACCATGCCGTAAAGTCCGGCGACCACGTCCGCATCTGGGTGACCGACGAAGGCAAGGCGACGTCGCCGCCGCGGAACGACTCGGATGCCCGTGCGGACTCCGTCGGCGCGGGAGCGGTCGTCTGGCTCGCCGCGCTGGCCGCGGGTCTGTGTGCATTGGCCGTCCTGCGGCGCGGACTCGACCGCCTGCGCTACCGCGCGTGGGACCGGGATCTTCGCACCCTCGTCGACAACGACGGCGGATGGGCGACGCGCAATACCTGACGTTCCTGTGACGCGTGAGCATCCGATCGAAGGAAGTCGTCGCCGAGGTCGGGGGCGGCCGCCGATCGGCGGGATCGGCGGCCGCGGTCTCACTGGGGGCGGTCAGACCGCCAGCAGGCGGTCGAAGAAGTCCCGGTACCGCTTGAGTGCCAGCCGGAGGTCCTCGGTCGACACGTCCTCACCACGGGCCCACTGCTCCTCCAGTTGCGAGCGGGCATGCGAGAAGCCGTCCGTCAGCTGCTGCACGACGTCCGAGACCAGCCCGTCGGCGGTCTGCACGCACTTTCGTGGGTCGTCGACGAAGCCGGCCTGCACGTCATTCCAGCGCGAACGCAGTCCGGTCAGCTCGTTAGAAGCGAATAGTGACTCCGCCGTCGATGATTGAGGCACCGATGATTGAGGCACCGATGATTGAGGCACCGCGCCAGGTGTCTGTTCGGACTGCGCCAAATCCTCGCGCGGTGCGGCGGGTGGCGCGCTCGCCGGGACGTCGGTGTACTCGTCGCGCTCGGTAGCACGGGGTTGTTCCGGTTCGGCCTGGCGCAGATCCTCGCGCGGCGCGCTCGCCGGAACGTCGGTGTACTCGTCGCGGTCGGTGGGTTGTGTTGGCGCCGTGCGTGAGTCGGCCGGGTACTGATCCCGGTCGCCGGTGGATCCGTTGGCGTCGGTGAAGTGCGGCTGCGTGGTCATGCGTGTGCCTCCTGTGAATTGTCGGTGTCCTCATGGGTTTCGAGCAGCTTGGCGAACAGCACGCGGTAGTGCACGAACGCCTGCCGCTGCGCCTCGGTGTCGACGGCGCCCGCGTCCTGTGACAGGTAGATGCCGTGGGCGGCACGGTAGTTCTCGACCACCGTCGGATGGTCGACGGAGATGTCGGCGGCGCGTCGGTCGAAGTCGTCGACCGGGTAGCCGCGTTCGGACATGACCCGCGTGACGAGCAGGTCCGCGTCCGCCAACGCGCCCTTCGGGTCGTCGACGAAGGCCGTCTGTACGACCCTCCACGAGTGTGCGTAGTTGCCGTGTGACTCCGCGCTCAACGGCACGATCTCGAGTTTGTCGTGCAGGTGCTCACGCGCGGAGAGTTCCTTCTCCGCGGCGATCTGGTCACCTGTTTCGGCAACCGTGCGTTCGTACTCGGGGCCAAACCTTTGCTTCAAAGCGTCGGTGCGTTTTCGATTGCTGCGTGAACCAGCGACGATCACCGCCACCACCGCGACCACGATTATCGCTGCGATGAGAATCCATCCCCAAACGGGCATTTCGAGACCTCCTTGTCCTTGGGCAAGGAGTACCCGACGCCTTTCGACGGAAACGTCAATTGGAACGAGTTGCAGGCGCCGTACGGACGCGTCGCGGCGATTTGTGTGCAGAAACGCGCGCTCACCGCGCGTAATTGCACACAAGTCGCGCGAGAGATCCGCGCTGGAGATCAACGACTCGGTTCGGGGGTCGGCGCGTTCTCGGCCGCGCCGAACAATGCCACCGCCACCGCACCCGACACGGCGCCGATGAAGGCCACCACCACCAGCCAGCCCAGCCCTGGCGCCGAGGTGTCACCGAGCAGCACCACACCCGTGATGCCGGGCACCACGGTTTCCCCGACGACGAGCGCCGCAGACGCGCCGGTGACCGAACCGATCTGCAGCGCAACGGTGAACAGATAGAACCCGCCGACCCCGGCGACGGCCACGGCCCACGCCGCTGGGTCGGCGAGCAACACCGCGGGCTTGAGCGGGTCCACTCCGTCGACGACCCGCACCGCGACCGCCATCGCTCCGAACAGGACACCCGCGACCAGACCGGCGGCCACGGCACCGCGGGCACCGAGCATTCGCAGCAGGCCGATCCCGGCGACGGCGGTGACGATCGAGAACGCCAGCACGCCCCAGTGCACCGCGGGCCCCGTGGTGTCCTCGCCGATGTGGCCCGAGGTGAACCCCAGCACGCACAGCGACACCACGACGGTCGCGATCGCCGCCCAGTCACGTGGCCGCAGGCGCACCCCGAGCACGATGACGCCCAGCACGGCCGTCACGACGAGGTTGGCGCTCATGATCGTCTGCGACAGGAACAGCGGGATCAGCCGCGCCGACACCACGCTGCCCACGAAGCCCACGGCATCGAGCGCCATCCCGGCGAGGAACGCCGGGGTCAGCGCTGCACGGATGGTGGCGCCGAGCGACGGGGCGCCACCCGCGGTCGCCGAATCCGTCTTGCCGTCGGCAGCGTCGGCGGCGGCAGCACTGCGCGCGCCATACGCCTGCAGGACCGATGCCGTGCCGTAGCCGAAACAGGCGAGAAGGGCCGCCACTAGTCCTATCAGCACGAGGTGTTCCGAGTCATTGCCCCCAGTATCGCCGCACCGTGCTCGACGGCTGTGCAGTTCGAGCCCGCGGATCGCCCGCGCGGAGTAGTGATGAATGCCATGTATGACCTGACGATCACCGGGGGGACCGTCGTCGACGGCACCGGCGACAAGCGGTACCGCGCGGACATCGGCGTCAAGGACGGGCGCATCGTCGAGGTGCGACGGCGCGAGGGCGACGACGCCGGACTCGACGGTGTCGCCGAACGGACCATCGACGCGACGGGCCGTGTCGTCACTCCCGGATTCGTCGACGTCCACACGCACTACGACGGCCAGGTCAGCTGGGACGAGACGCTGGAGCCGTCGAGTCTGCACGGTGTGACGACGGTGGTGAGTGGCAATTGCGGCGTGGGATTCGCGCCGGTGCGGCCGGGGCGCGAGCAATGGCTCATCGAGCTCATGGAGGGCGTCGAGGACATTCCCGGTTCAGCGTTGGCCGAGGGCATCACCTGGCAGTGGGAGAGCTTCCCCGAATACCTCGACGCCATCGAGAAGCGCCATCTCGCAGTCGATTTCGGCACTCAAGTGGCACATGGCGCGGTGCGCGGCTACGCGATGGGCGAGCGCGGTGCGCGCAACGAGGACGCCGATGACGACGACATCGCGGCCATGGCCCGCATCGTCCGCGAGGCGGTCGAGGCAGGCGCGCTGGGGTTCTCGACGTCGCGCACGGAGGGCCACCGCGCGCTCGACGGGGAGCCGGTACCCGGGACGTACGCCGCCGAGCGCGAACTGTTCGGCCTCGGCCGGGCGATGGCCGCGGGCGGCCAGGCCGTCTTCGAGCTCGCTCCTGCCGGCGCCATCGGGGAGGACGACGCCGCGGCGATCCGCGAACTCGATTGGATGACCCGACTGGCGGACGAGACGCAGCGGACCGTGTCGTTCACCATGATCCAGACTCAGTCCGCGCCGGATCTGTGGCGCAAGCAACTCGACCTCGCGGGGGAGGCGGTGGCCAACGGCATCCCGGTGTACGCGCAGTTCGCGGCCCGGCCGTTCGGCATGCTGTTCGGCTTCCCCGGCTATCACGCGTTCGATCATCGGCCCACGTTCCGAAAGCTCAAGGCCGAACTGTCACGCGACGAACTCGCCGAACGGCTTGCCGAACCCGGCGTGCGCGCAACGATCCTCGGCGAAGCGGACCTGCCCGTTGACCCCGCGGTGCAATTCGACGCGATGTTCGCGATGATCCAGCACGGTCTGCACAACCTGTACGCCATCGGGAACCCGCCGGACTACGAGCCGACCCCCGATCGCACGGTGGCGGCGATCGCGCAGGAGCGCGGTGGCGACCCGCTGGCCACGCTGTACGACCTGATGCTGGAGGGCGGCGCGACGGCGATGCTGATGATGCCGTTCTTCAACTACGCCGAGGGCAACCACGATGCGATCTACGACATGATCTCGCACCCCGCGGCGGTCTCCGGTCTGTCCGACGGCGGTGCGCACTGCGGTCTCATCTGCGACGCGTCGTACCCGACCTACCTGCTGACGCACTGGGCCCGCGACCGCAGCCGCGGGCCGCGGTTCTCCCTCGAGCACATGGTGCGCAAGCAGACTCTGGACACGGCCACGCTGTTCGGCCTCGGCGACCGCGGAGTGCTGGCCGTCGGCAAGAAGGCCGACGTCAACGTGATCGACATGGACGCGCTGCAGCTGGACGTCCCTCGAATGGCGTACGACCTGCCAGCAGGCGGACGCCGCCTGATCCAGGGGGCGAGGGGGTACGACGCGACGGTGGTCAGCGGGGTGGTGACCCGGCGCCACGGCGTCGACACTGGCGCGCGACCGGGACGGTTGATCCGCGGTGTGAGGTGATCACCCTCGGAATTGAACCCCCGGCGTCTTCTGATCGTGGTCATTGGCATAGGCCGTATCACGCCATGAAGGGGGCCGACATGGGTGTGCCCGTACGTTCGTTCGCGACGGTGGTCGCCATCGCAAGCCTTGGCGCCGCCGTCATTTCGCCACCGGTGCCGTCGCAGGAACCTCGCGGAGCCCCTGCGGTCCGACTGGCGGCCGATGCGGTGCCCCTCGGCGCGATCCCGCTCGGATTCCTGCGCAATCAGCTGGTGTTCTGTTCGCTGATCTGCCCCTCCATCGTCCAACTCGTCACCACCGTTCCGCTCGGCGCTGCGCAGGCGCCGATCGCCTTTGCCGGAGCCCTGCAGTCCGGATCGCTGCTAAGGGCCCTCGGTGCCGCCGCGGAATCGGTGACCGCTCCCGCGGACGCCGCGACGACGGGCATCATCACCCCCGACGTCTTCATCGTCGTACCGAAGTCGATCGGCAAGACGCTCGAGGTCGCGGTGGTCCAGGCGATCAACGTCGGCGAAGCCGCCCTGCGGCCCGGTGAACTCGGCCCTGCCGTCGAGACCGCACGCACGAAGATCCTGCAGGCCCTCGACGAGCCCGCGACGTTTCCGCCGTCGGATCTACCCACAGGGGCGCAGGGCGTCCTCGAGGTCGCTGCGGTCGCGGCGATCAGCATCACCGACGCCGTCGCCTTCCAGGCCGGTGAGCTACTTCTGGCCGGAGTGGTCCACACGGCGAACGTCGCCGCCACCGAACTCGCGAACACCGGCGATCCCGGCGCTGCACTGGCGGCAGGGGTCTCAGCGGCGGGTGTGGCAGTGGCGCAGGCAGGTGGCGTCGTCGCCGACGCCGTCAACGCCGCCGCCGCGGATCTGCGGGCCGCCACGCAACCGCGCCCGGCGACCCCGGCCGGCATGACGGCAACGGCAGCGACACCCGAGCGAGCAACGGCAACGACACCCGAGCGACAAACGGCAGCGACACCCGAGCGACACCGGACGTCTGAACGGAACGCGTCGGCGCCGAAGTCAATGAAGGTGCGTGCGACGGAGCACCGTGCCAACGGACGGGCGGGGGAGAAGGAGGGCAAGCACGTGCGAGCTCACCACTCTCACGAATAGCCCTGTGTCTCAGGTGGTTACGATCTGAAGATGCGGCCGCCCGCCTGGCGTGCTGGAATGGAGGCGATCCCCAAAGCGGTCGCGGAGGTGTGAGACTTGCCGACATACGGTTATCAGTGCACTTCCTGCGGAGTGTTCGACCTGGTGCGCCCGATGGCCGAGGCCGGGGGCGTCGCAGCGTGCCCGGAGTGCGGCCGAGAGGCCCGCCGATCGTTCGGCTCACCCGCGCTACGGACACTCGATCCTCGGCTGCGGCGTGCGCTCGACGGCAGTGCACGCAGTGCGGACCACCCAGCGGTCGTCTCCTCCGTGCCGGGACGTTCGCGCCGCCCGACGCCAGTCACCCGAGACCCCCGACACGCCAAGTTGCCCCGCCCCTGACTGCTGCAAGGAGTCCGTCATGCCCGACGTCGTCTTCTCCGTCGACCAGGCCCGTTCGATGCGCGACCAGCAGGTGCCCGGTCACAACCGCTGGCATCCCGACGTTCCGCCCGCGACCCACGTCAAGCCGGGACAGTCCATCCGAGTCGAGTGTCGCGAGTGGACGGACGGCCAGATCGGAAACAACGACTCCGCCAACGACGTTCGCGACGTGGACCTGTCCCACGCTCACATGCTGTCCGGACCGATCTACGTCGAGGGCGCCGAACCCGGTGATCTCCTGGTCGTCGACATCCTCGACCTGGGACCGGTGCCGCAGGAGGTCGGCGACGTTCCCGGTCAGGGCTGGGGCTACACCGGGATCTTCGCGAAGGCCAACGGCGGTGGCTTCCTCACCGACTACTTTCCCGACGCGTACAAGGCGATCTGGGACTTCTCAGGCCAGAGGTGCTCGTCGCGCCACATCCCTGGCGTCGAGTTCACCGGTATCACGCATCCGGGCCTCTTCGGTACTGCGCCTTCCCCAGAACTGTTGGCACGGTGGAACTCTCGGGAACGGGCGCTCATCGAGACGGCGCCGGATCGGATCCCGGCGCTCGCCCTGCCTCCGCTGGAGGAATCGGTACTCGGCGGCACGGCGACCGGCGCGACCCTCGCGGCGATCGGTCGGGACGGCGCCCGCACCGTACCTGCGAGGGAGAACGGCGGTAACCACGACATCAAGAACTTCACCAGAGGTTCACGGGTCTTCTATCCGGTCCACGTTCCCGGCGCTCTGTTCTCTGGAGGCGACCTGCACTTCAGCCAGGGTGACGGCGAGATCACCTTCTGTGGCGCCATCGAGATGGGTGGTTTCATCGACTTCCACGTCGACCTGATCAAGGGCGGGATGGAGACCTACGGGGTCACGACGAACCCGATCTTCATGCCGGGCAACGTCGAGCCTCGTTACTCGGAGTTCATCACCTTCATCGGCATCGGGGTCGATCACGACACCGACACCCAGTTGTACAACGATGCCACGGTGGCCTACCGCAACGCCTGCATGAACGCCGTTGCGTACCTGGAGAAGTTCGGTTATTCGGGGGCGCAGGCGTATCTGCTTCTCGGGGCGGCGCCCATCGAGGGACGGGTCAGCGGCGTCGTCGACATCCCGAACGCCTGCTGCTCGCTGTATCTACCGACCGCGATCTTCGACTTCGACGTGCGCCCATCGGCGTCGGGTCCGATCAAGGCCGACCGCGGAAGCTGCGCCGTGTCGTCGTAGCCAGGACGGCTACCATCGCGCGGTGACCCAACTCGTTCCGTGGATCCTGCTGGGCGTCGCGCTCGCCGCCGCCATCACCCTGGGCGTGCTTCTGGTGGTCGCCTCGCGCAAGCTCGCCGACACCCGCGGCCAGCTGGACCGCGCGCTTGACGAGCGGCCGCGCACCCGGCGCCGACGTCGCGGACTCGCACCGTTCGCGATCAGGAAGACGTGGAAGACGGCGGAGATGTTGCGCACCAAGGGAATCGGTGCCACCGTGCGCAACTCCATCGAGGATCTGGCGGGGTGGGCGAGCGTCGAGCGGCCCGACCTGGCCCGGCTGGCGGCCGACGGAAACGTCGTCGTGGTGTTCTCCGACATCGAAGGCTCCACCGAGCGCAACGAGTCGCTCGGCGATCGCGAGTGGGTGAAGCTGCTGCAGAGCCACGAGCAACTCGTCAGGGCGTCGGTCGACGACCACCACGGTCACGTCGTCAAGAACCAGGGTGACGGTTTCATGCTCGCCTTCGCCGATCCCGACAGTGCGCTGCGCTGCTGCATCGACGTGCAGCGTGAGCTCGCCGGGAATCCCGATCGCTGGCAGAACATCAAGGTGCGCATGGGCATTCACATGGGCTCGTCGGTGAGACGCGGTGACGACCTCTTCGGTCTCAACGTGGCGATGGCAGCCCGGATCGCCGGTCACGCCGACGGAGGCGAAATCCTGATCAGCGACGTCGTCCGCGAATCGATCGCGCCGGCCGACGGCATCACCGTGACGGGTGCGGAGGTCGTCGAGTTCAAGGGATTCAGCGGGACGTACGAGGTCTTCCCCGTGCTGCTCGATGCCTGATGCTCAGCGGGGACCGAGGCAGAAGATCGGAATGTGCCTGCCGGCCCTACGGTTTGACCAACGCGAAGTAGGCGTAGCGCACGTCGAGACGGTTCTGCGGGACCAGGGTGATCAGCTTCGGCTCCAGACCGCAGCGTCGTGCCAGTTCCCAGAACTCGTCGATGGCGAAGGTCGTCGTCAACGCAAGGTTGCGGGAGTACCGCAGCCCGGGTCGGCCGTGCGTGCGGCGGTCATCGGTGTGGTACTTCATCTGGACGAAGGCGATGCCGCCCGGGATCAAGGTCTGCTCGGCGATCCGCAGGATCCGCTCCACCTCGTCGGGACCGCTCGTCACCTCGACCACGTACAGGCAGAGGAACGTCGAGCACGACCCCGTCAGGCCCTCGGCCGCCTGTTCGGGGTGCGTCAGGTCGATGCGCCGCATCTCCACCGGGGTCGTGCACGTCGCTCTGACCTGTCGCTCGCATTCGACCAGGCTCGCGTCGGAGATGTCGGCTCCGACGAACCTCTCCGCGTGTGGGGCGAAGGCGACCGCGTTGGCGCCGCCGCCGCAGCCCCATTCCAGCACCGTGCCGAGATCCGTGCCCGAAGCGAGGGATTTGGCAAACTGCGAGAAGATCGCCCAGTGGTCGTTGCCCACCTCAAGCCAGGCGTCGTCGCCCATCGCGTCACGCCAGTGCGAGTTCGACTCCCAATTGGGTTTCCCAGCAGATTCCCAGTATTGGGCGGCCTGGTGGACGATCCGATCGCGGAATCGGCGCCCCCCGACCGCGTTCACCGCCGCCGCCACATAACTTTCGCCACGAAGTGCCATAGCAATCAAACCTCCCCGTTTGGTAGCTGACCGGGTCAGCGTAACGGGAGACTCCGCTGCGCGCTGAAACAGCGCGGAAATCGGGCTGCGTCAGCGGGCTGGCAACAGCGCCCTGGCGTACTGCCGAACGGCATCCTTGACGACCTTGCCGTTGCTGGTCTGCGGAAGCGCGTTCACGAACAGGACGTGCCGTGGGCGTTTGAAGCCCGCGAGATGAGCACGGACGTGGGCGATCAGGGCCTCGGCCGAAGGATGCGGTCCCGCCGTCGGCACGACGACGGCGCAGATGGCCTCGCCCCAGTAGGCGTCGGGAACGCCGACCACGGCGACCTGGTCGACGCCGGGATGGCTCGACAGCGCGTCTTCGACCTCACGCGACGACACGTTCTCGCCACCGGTGATGATGACGTCCTTTCGCCGGTCGAGCACGACCAGTCGGCCGGTGTCGTCGATGCGGCCGACGTCGCCGGTGGCCAACCAACCGTCGATGGTCGTCGGGGTGTCGCCCGGCCAGTACGCGGCGGCCACCTGGGCGCCGCGGATCAGGATTTCGCCGGCACCGTGCTCCTCGTCGGCGATACGGACCTCCACGTCCGCGTGGGGCCGACCCGCGGTGGCGAGGATGGAGGCGTCCCCGGCCGCGCCCGCGCGGTGCTCGGCGGGACCGAGGAAGGTGACGTTCCCGCCGGTCTCCGTCATGCCGTAACCCTGATGGAAGCCGACGTCGAGACGGGCGAGTGCCCGTCGAAGCAGCTCGGCGGGTATCGCGGCCGACCCGTAGGCGACGTCGCGCAACGTGGGGAGCTCGGTGCCGGTGTCCTCGAGGTGCGCGAGCAGCGCGTGCAGCATCGTCGGGGCCAGCGAGCACGAGGTGACCCCGTAATCGTTGACCGCCGCGGCGAACGTCTCGGGCCGGAAGGCCGCCACCGGCACCACCGTCGACGCCACGGCGTGGTGTACCAGCATGTTGTAGCCCGCGACGTGACACATCGGAAAGGGCAGCAGGTACACGCCGCCCGACTGCACCGACCGGCCCGCGACCGTGCCCCACACCGCGGCGGTGATGGACCGGTGCGTGTGCAGGACGCCCTTCGGTGTTCCGGTGGAGCCGCTGGTGAACAGCAGCCACGCGGGTTCGTCGGGACCGACGCCCTCCTCACGTCGAGCCGAATCACGCTCTGCGCGTATCCATTCCGGGTCGTCGAACCCGACGACGTGATCCAACGCCGGGATCCCACGTGTCACGTCGGGAAGCGCCGCGAGGTAGCGAGCGTCGCCGAGAAGGATTCTCGGCTCGGCGGATGACAGCTGGCTCATCTGTTCGGCGGGGCTCAGGCGCTGGTTGATCAGCGTGAGGATGCGGCCACTTCGGGGGACCCCGTAGTAGAGCCTGGCGTAGGAGGCGCTGTTGTCGGCGATCACCGCCACCCGGTCTCCGCGGCGGGTCCGTCCACTCACCCATGCGGCCACCGCACCGACCTGGCGGTCGAACTCGGCAAAGGTGATGCCGGTGCCATCGGGGGAGATGATCGCGCTGCGGTCCGGCGCGGTTGCCGCCGCCGACGCCACCAGTTCGTGGATGAGGTCGATCCGCGCGGCAGCCATTGCGCCGAAAGGATATCTACGCCGAGGGGAGCTACCTCCCGTAGCGCTCGGCCAGGGATCGCAATTGCTTCAACGCGAACCGACGGCCGCGACCCGCCTCGGGGATCAAGACTCCCGCCCACACGCCCTCGGCGTTCGGTGTCTGGCACGCTTCCCTTGCGCACGTCCAGCGGACCGGGCACGCGCGGCAGAGAGCCTTGGCGCCCTCGTCCGGCGTCGTCGTCCACCGGTCGGGGTCGGTGGCGCACGCAAAGGTCACGGGGCCGTCGATGACCATCGAAGCCGCCGTGTCGCCGTGTTCACGTTGATGCATGGCGTTGACCCTCCGCTTCTGTCCCAGCCGGACAATACAGCTGTATTGCACAGGACAATACAGCTGTATTGCTACCCTTGGCCAGTGGAAGCCATCGCAATGCAGCCCGACAACACCCCCGCAGATGCACTCTCGACCGTCGAGCGGATCCGCGGCGCAGCACTGACGAGCTTCGCCGTCCACGGGACCGCGGCGACGACGTTGCGTGCGGTCGCCTCAGCGGCTGGAGTTTCCCTAGGGCTGGTACAGCACCACTTCGCGACGAAGAGCGGCCTGATCAAAGCCGTCGACGACTACGTCCTGGCCATGGTGATCTCGACGATGTCGCAGCCGATACCCGAGCTTCCCGCGGACTCGATCGAGGACATCGGCAACAGGATCACCCGGATCATCGCCGAACGACCCGAGGTCGCGGGCTACGTGGGTCGCGCGCTCGTCGACGGCAGTCCTCTCGGCGGCACGCTCTTCGACACCCTGATGGACCTCGGCATGGCGCGTTGGCGCCTGCGCGCCGAACGGGGTGAGACCCGACCCGGCGTCGATCTGACGTGGGCCGCCATCAACGGATTGGTGCTCGCGCTGGGTGCGGTCAGCCTGCGCGCCCACGTCGATCGGCACCTGCCCGAACCGTTGACCACCCCGGCCCAGCTCCAGCGGTGGCAGAACTCAGTGGACTCGCTGCTGCGCGAAGGCTTGTTTCGGCCGGTCGGCGACGACTGAGCCGACGTCACACCCGGACGCCGGCAACCCTTTTGCGATACGTGCTCGGCGTCTCGCCGCAGAACTGGGTGAAGCACCTGGTGAAGGAACTCAGGTTCTCGAAGCCCACCGCCGACGACGTCGCTTGGACCGACTGTCCCCTGCCCGCGAGCAATGCCATCGCCCGCATCATCCGGGCGTGCAGAAGATATGTGCGCCAGGACAATCCAAGGGTGTCCTGAAACAGGCGACGCAGCGTGCGCTCGGATACCGAGACCGCGCGGCTCACGTCCTCTGCCGTCACCGAGTCGAGATGTGCCTTCGTGTAGGCGAGTGCGGCCGCGACGATGGGGTGTGCCGTCGTCGGCAGGCTCAGCGGCGCTTCGTGATCCAACGCCTCGGACACGAGTTGGGCCAGCGTCCGGAAGAAGCCGTCGGACACCGCATCGCCATCCGCGCGGTCGATCGGCCACCGGAGCGCGTAGATCATCATCTCCCGCACCAATGGCGACACTGCGATGATGCGGGCCCGACCATCGGCATCGGAGATCAGCCCGGGGTCGAACATCACCGCAACGGTCTTGACGTCGGGATTCATCACGGCCTGGTGTTCCAGGCCAACGGGAATCCACGCCGCCTGCTGTGGAGGAAGCAGGTAGTGCGCGGAGTCAGTCTCGACCTCGACGACGCCGTGCATCGCGTACTCGATCTGGTGCACCTCGTGCGAGTGCCAGCCGGTGATCAGCCCGTCGCCCTCGTACAGGTAGCTGCCCGCCAAAGCGCGGCCGCCGCGGCGCAGTTCGATCACCGGCCTGGCGAGCTTGGCCGCTTCGGTCAAACCTCTGTCCGAAGGTGCAGAGACGGTCACGAAATCCGAGGGTACTAGTTGAAGCATGAAGGCCGCGCACACGAGGAGCATTGATGAATAAGGACGACCTGATCCTGGTCAGCATCGACGACCACGTCGTGGAACCGCCGGACATGTTCCTGAACCACGTACCCGCCAAGTACAAGTCGGAGGCGCCCATCGTCGTCACCGACGACAAGGGCGTCGACCAGTGGATGTACCAGGGCAGACCGCAGGGCGTCAGCGGGCTCAACGCGGTGGTGTCGTGGCCCCCCGAGGAGTGGGGTCGCGACCCCGCGGGCTTCGCCGAGATGCGCCCTGGCGTGTACGACGTGCACGAGCGCGTGCGCGACATGGACCGCAACGGCATCCTGGCCTCGATGTGCTTCCCGACCTTCACCGGTTTCTCGGCCCGACACCTCAACATGCACCGCGAGGACGTCACGCTGGTGATGGTGTCGGCCTACAACGACTGGCACATCGACGAATGGGCGGGTAGCTACCCCGACCGTTTCATCCCGATCGCCGTGCTGCCGACGTGGAATCCCGAGGCGATGTGCGCCGAGATCCGCCGGGTTGCGGCCAAGGGCTGCCGCGCGGTGACGATGCCGGAACTACCGCACCTCGAGGGGCTGCCGAGCTACCACGACGATGAGTACTGGGGCCCGGTGTTCCAGACCCTGTCCGACGAGAACGTGGTGATGTGCCTGCACATCGGCACCGGTTTCGGGGCGATCAGCATGGCGCCGAACGCGCCGATCGACAACCTCATCATCCTGGCCACCCAGGTCTCGGCGATGTGCGCGCAGGACCTGTTGTGGGGCCCGGCGATGCGCAAGTATCCTCACCTCAAGTTCGCCTTCTCCGAAGGTGGAATCGGTTGGATACCTTTCTATTTGGATCGCAGCGACCGCCACTACACCAACCAGAAGTGGCTCCGTCGCGACTTCGGGGACAAGCTGCCGAGCGACGTGTTCCGCGAGCACTCCCTGGCGTGCTACGTCACCGACAAGACATCGCTGAAGCTGCGCCACGAGATCGGCATCGACATCATCGCGTGGGAGTGCGACTATCCGCACTCGGACTGCTTCTGGCCCGACGCGCCCGAACAGGTGCTCGCCGAACTCGACGCCGCAGGCGCCAGCGACTCGGACATCAACAAGATCACATGGGAGAACTCCTGCCGGTTCTTCGGCTGGGACCCGTTCAAGCTGACCCCGAAGGACCAGGCGACCGCAGGTGCATTGCGCGCCAAGGCAACCGACGTCGACGTGTCGATCAAGCCGCGCAAGGAGTGGGCACGGATCTACGAGCAGAAGCAACTCGCCAAAGCCTGATCGCCGTCCGCCTCCGTCGAGACTGCGGTGAGGGCGCAATTCGTCGAGTCCAACTCGAGTTCTTGAGACCTCACCGCAGAGTCGAGGGGCTGTCGCCAGCTAGATTCGCAGGCGTGCCCGAAGGACTGACCGCCGATGCAGCGCTCGACCTGGTCCTCGCCGAGATCGACGAGCGGCTCGCCAAGTCGAGCAGGCTGACCGTCGGTATCGCCGGACCTCCAGGGACCGGCAAGTCCACCTTCGCACGACGACTACTCGCGCAGCTCGAGAGCGGTGCCGCCTTCGTGCCGATGGACGGTTTTCACCTGTCCAACCGGCAGCTCGACCGGTTGGGCCGTCGAGAACGCAAGGGCGCACCGGACACCTTCGACGTCGACGGCTACGTCGCCACGCTGCGCCGCGTCAACGCCGCGACCGAAGACGTCTACGTGCCCGACTTCGACCGCACGCTCGAGGAATCCGTCGCCGCGGGACTCGTCGTCCCGGCCAGCGCCAGCGTGGTGATCACCGAGGGCAACTACCTGGCTCTGGCAGACGGCACCTGGGGTCTGGTGCGCGGCGAGATCGACCGGCTCTACTACCTCGACTGCCCACCCGAGGTGCGCAGGCGGCGGCTGATCGCCCGCCACGTCGCAGGCGGCCGCAGCCACGTCGAGGCCGAACGGTGGGTCGACCTCGTCGACGAACCCAACGCCGCGCTGATCGCCCGCACCGAAGCCGCGTGCGACGCGACGCTGTACGTCGACGGGTGACTCAGTCCGCAGGCTCGTACCGCAACATTGTGACGCCGCGGTCCGGGTAGTCGGTGAAGACCGGCCGAACCCTGGCGCCGACCCGGATGGCATCGGGCGCGGCGTTGACGATCTCCGTGGAGAACCGCGGCCCCTCGTCCCACTGGACCACCGCCAGGATCTGCGGCACGTCGTCGACGAAGTGTGGTGAGACGGGTCGGTGGCTGACGGTGTAGGTGTACAGCGAGCCGGCACCGCTGATCTCGCGCCACTCCAGGTCGTCGGCCAGGGTCCCCGGGGCGAGCACCCGCGGGTAGAACACGTATCGACCTGCCGATGGCGAATACTGAATGCGGATCTTGTGCTCGCGCAAGGCATCCCAGAACGGCTGGGTGGTGGGCGTCGGGCTCGGCATCGGCTTGGACATCGCGTTCACGACTCAGTCACCCTCCAGGACGAGTGTCGTCTGTTCGGACAGGATGCCGCCGTTGCCCGAGACGAACGCGCGGTTGCAGTCGCCGACCTGGGCGTCGGCCGCCCGACCCATGATCTGCCGGGTGGCATCGCACACGTGGTGCATTCCCCCCGCGGTGCCTGCCTGTCCGTAGCCGAGCTGTCCTCCCGCGGTGTTCATCGGGAAGTCGCCGCGGAACGTCAGATCGTGATCCGCGACGAACTGGAGTCCGGCGCCCTTGTCGCAGAAGCCGGCATCTTCGAGGCTCAGCAGCGCGGTGATCGTGTAACAGTCGTAGATGGACACCATGTCCATGTCCGACGGCGCCAGCCCCGCCATGCCGAAGGCGGACTTCGCCGCCCTGATCATGGGAGTCTGCAAGAGGTCCTCCGCGTATGTCGGCGTCTTGTAGGGCACGCGCTCGCCGAAACCCTTGACCCACACCGGGCGGTTGCGGCTGCGCCGCGCCAGATCTGCGTTCGCGACGAGCACCGCTGCGCCGCCGAGCACCGGCATGACGATCTCGAGCATGTGCAGCGGCGAGGCGATCACCGGGCTGGCCAGCACGTCGTCGACGGTGATCGGAACGTCCGAAAAGATGGCTCCCGGCGTGTGATTGGCATTGACCCGCTGATCGACGCTGATCTTGGCCATCGCCTTCTCGTCGTATCCGTATGTCGCGGCGTAGAGCGTGGCGACCTGGCCGTACGGTCCGTTCTGGCCGAGATTGCCGTAAGGGATCTCGAATTCGGCCTGGGGTGAGCCATACCGATTGCTGGAGGCGCCGAAGTACAGCATGTCGCCGAAGTCGACGGGCTTGTCCTCGGAGACCGGCGTCAGCGGCGTCGCAGGCACCACGCACAGAACGGCGTTGCAGATGCCGAGTTCGATCGCGGCGGCCGCGCGCCACACCATCGCCGCGGAACTGGCGCCACCGAGATCGACGAGCTCGGCGAAATTGGCTCGGATGCCGAGGTATTCGATGATCGTCGACGGCACGAAGATCTGCGACTCCTGCAGGTGCCCGGTGCAGATGCCGTCGACGTCGGAGGCGTCCAGTCCGGCGTCGGCGAGTGTCGACGCGGCCAACCGGGCCCACTGTTCGAGGTTGAACTCGAGCGGTCCGCTCGGACGCTTGGTCGACGGCAACTCCGTGTAGCCGACGATCGCCGCCTCACCTCGTAGGCCCATACCCTTTGTCCTCCTTCGTGATTGGTCGATGACGGTCAGTCCTCCGGCAGGATCAGCGACAGCATGGTGTCGAGCCGATCGGCCATGGCGCGGTAGGTCATGGCACGCGACCGCACCTGGAGCAGCGCACCCCAGAACAACGTCTCCAAGGTGGTGAGCACTTCTGGCCACGCACCGGTGCCCAGCGCTGCGGACAGTCGGCGGCGCACCTCGGCAGCGATCCGGGTCTGGACGTCCGTCACCGCGCTGTCGTCGGTGCGGAGCAGCGCACGCGTGCACGCGTGCGCGAGCTGGGGTTCATCGGCGACGACGAGCGTCACCGCCCGCAATTGGCCGCTCACCCGGTCGTGGATGCCGGCCGTCCGGTCCACGACGAGCGGCAGCTGGACGACTCGGTTCAGATACAGCTCGGCGTACATCACGTCCATCGAGGGGAAGTGCGCGCGCAGTGCCGCGGGCGCGATCCCGGCGCGCGCAGCGAGTGTCGGCACCGAGGGTTCGGGCCGACCTGACTCGTCGAGCATGGCCGCGGCGGCGCCGAAGACGCGCTGGCATGCCAGTACCCGCTGCGCGTGTGGGTCGCGCCGTCGGGTGACATGCACCACCACTGAACTGGACATGTGTCCAGGTTATCGGACCCGAGGTGGGTTGGCAATCGTGCGACGTACTCGACTGTGGAGCAATCACTTTGCAGGTCAGGGCATGGTTTCGGCGTCCACGACGGAGTTCTGATGGGCCCCCCGGGGGTAGCTCATCGGACAAGTGTCCAGAGCGGTTCAGCGCGATGCGGCCTGCGTTGGCTCCGTCATGGGGCCCGGTCGTCTGGTGGCCAATACCAGACCACCGAGGATCAAGCCGAGGCCGGCCAGATTCCACGGCGTGAGGGGTTCGTTCAGGACGATCACTCCCGCGGCCAGTGCCACCACGGGATTGACGTAGGTGAACACCAGCGCCCGAGCGGCGCCGACTTCGCGGATGAGCGCGAAGAAGACGATGAACGCCAATGCCGTGCAGATCACGGCAAGGCCGGCCAGTGCGGCCAGGACCCGCGTCGAGGGCATCTCCGTCGGCCACGTCGCGGCAGCGGGCCCGACGTACACGAGCGCCGCGACGCCAAGGCATGCTGCGGTCAGGGGCAGTGTCGGGACGTCGGCCAGGTAGCGGGCGGCGATGAGCGGCGCGATCGCGTAACACGTTGCCACCAAGAGCACTTCGGTGACGGGCCAGGCGCTGCCACCCGTCATCTCCGGCCCCGCCAACACGGCAACGCCCCCGAATCCGACGCCGAGCCCGGCGATCCGCTTGGCGCCCAGCCTGCGCTCACCGCCGGTGAGCCTGTCCAGCACCGCGGCGATGATGGGCGCCGCCGCGATGATGAGACCGGTCAGCGAACTCGAGAGGTGTCGCTCGGCGTCGGACAGCAGCAGCCACGCCGCGACGATCTCGAAGAAGGCGAACGCCAGCACCGCCTTCCAGTGTTCGACGACGGGAGTCCATGCGATGCGGGACAGCGCGAGCGGCACGAGCACGGCAGCGCCGATGGCCGTCCGCGCGAAGACGAGAACGGGTGCCGAGACACCCTCGACGGCGATCTTGATCAACAGGTAGGGGATACCCCAGATGACGCTCATGGCGGCAAAGAGCAGCCACCCCCTCGAGCTCACCCTCGGGTCAGTTGCGCGTACCGCGCGACGTGGTGATCGGTGGATCCGAATTCGTACTGGGCGGCGGTGAGCCGCTTGAAGTAGTGCCCGATCGCGAGTTCCTCGGTCATGCCCATGCCGCCGTGCAACTGGACGGCGTTCTGACCGATGAACCGGGCGGCCCTGCCGATGGTCGCCTTGGCCGCCGACACCGCCCGAGCCCGCGTTGCGGCGTCGGCCTGCAGATTCAGGACCGCGAGGTAGACCGCCGCGACTGCCTGTTCGAGTTCCATGTGCATGTCGACCATGCGGTGCTGAAGGGCCTGGAAGCTGCTGATCGGCTGACCGAACTGCTGACGCTGCTTGCAGTATTCGACGGTGTCGGCGAGCACCCGTCGCATGGCGCCAACGGCTTCGGAGCACACCGCGGCGGCGCCCTCGTCGCGGGCGTGCGCAAGTGAGGGCCAGGCCTGGCCCTCGCGGCCGAGAAGCGCATCGGCGGGGAGCCGCAGATCGATCATGACCAGATCCGCCGCGCGGCGATCGTCGACCGTCCGGTAGCCGTGCATCTCGAGTCCGGCGCCCACCTCGCCGACGTCGACGAGGAACAACGACACGCCGTTCTCGGACCGCGCGGTGACGAGCAGGTGGGTGGCCAACGGACCGCTGATCACCATCGTCTTGGCGCCCGTCAGCACCCACCCCGCGCCGTCGCGGTGTGCGGTGGTCGCCACGTCGAGCCACCGGTCGCCGGACTGTTCCTCGGCGGCGGCCAGGGCGACGATCGCCTGTCCGCTGGCGATGCGCTCGACTAACGCGTTGACATCGTCACCGCCGGCCCTCAGCAGGAGGCCCGCGGCGACCACGGCCGTGTCGACGTAGGGCTCCACGACCAGTGCGTGGCCGAGCGCCTCCGCGATCACCATGACCTCGACCGGTCCGCCGCCGCTGCCTCCTACGTGCTCGGGCAATGCGGCGCCGAGGATTCCCAGTTCGTCGGCGAACGCGCGCCAGACGTCGGGCTGCCAACCTGCCCCGGTCTTGGCCGCGGCGCGGCTCCGCTCCAGTCCATAGCGCGTGGCGAGGAACTTGGTGAGACCGTTGCGGAGCATCTCCTGCTCGTCCGAGAGCTTGAAGTCCATCAGAGGCCCAGCGCTGCCTTGGCGAGGATGTTTCGCTGGATCTCGTTACTGCCAGCGTAGATCGAACCCGCCCGATCATTGAAGTACCGCAGGGGTGCGACCGCCTGCCACGGTTCGCCGCTGACGTAGCCGTCGGCTGGTGGCTCGTACTCGGCGATGGGGCCGCCGGGCCGGGTCGCATGCGGCTGGTAGGCCCGGCCGCGTGGTCCGGCTGCTTCCAGGGCCAGCTCGGTGAGGGTTTGACTGAGTTCGGTGGTGAGGATCTTGAGCATCGAGGACGCCGGTCCAGGATGGCCGCCGCCCGCGAGCGCTGCCAGCACCCGGTATTCGAGGATCTCCAGGACGTCGGTGCGGATCCGGGCGTCGGCCAGTTTCCGGGCGAACCCCGGATCGTCGATCAGTCGATCCCCGTCGGCGCCGGGCTGGGTGGCCGCCGCTGCGGTCACCTCCTCGGCCATCACCTGCAGGGCGGGCGCGCTGGCGCCACCGCCGCGCTCGAACTCGAGCAGGTACTTGGCGACGGTCCAGCCGTCGTCGATCTCACCGATCACGTTGGTCTTGGGCACCCGCACCTCGTCGAAGAAGACTTGGTTCTGGATCTCCTCGCCGGATGTCATGACGAGAGGCCTGATCTGGATGCC
>JAOPUT010000382.1 GCA_025963385.1 Mycobacterium sp. | reverse complement strand
CGAGTGTGCGCGCCTCGCCGTCGGCACCACCGTCGTCGCCGCCCACTGGCGGCACCCCACCGACTATCCGCTGTCGGGCGACGAGGCGAACGCCATCATCCGCGTGACGGCCGACATGGTCGGCATCGGTACGTACCGCGACGAGGACGTCGTCATCGACGTGTTGCAGAAGGGCGCGACGCGATCGGTCGCGGCGAGGACCGGCGTGCCAGGAGCGAACTAGCGGTTCGTCACCAACCGGAGGTGGTTGCGGGGCGGCCGGGTGACGGCGTTGATCGCGGCCTCCACCGAGGACGCCACCGGGAGTCCGCCGTCGGGATCGCAGATGTGCAGCACCCGGTCGACCTCGCTGCCCGTCAGCATCACCCAATTCACGGAGTACCGGGAGCACATGACGTTGATTCGGTGCAAAATCGAAAAGCCTTGGGTGCCAAAGAAATTCAGTTCGCGCAGATCGACGATCAGGCGACTGGTGGTCTCCAACTCCGCTTCGACGTACTTGCTGAGGGTCAGAGCGTTGGCGGCGTCGATCTCGCCGTCGGCGCTGACAAGCACGATCGAGGAGCGCACCGTCGACGTGGCGAAGTGCGCGCGTTGGCGTTGGGGAAGAGGTTTGTCTTGGTGTGGGCCTGGGGCAAGGGACACGGTGATCTCCACTGGTCTAAGTGCTCGTCGTGAGACTTACGTCAAGAGAGAGGGCCCTGTTGCCTAAAGCCGCCGCTCGCAGTGCGTGCCGGGCGTCGATGACGTTTCGTTGTGATCTTCGGATGGCTGCTAACTCAACCCGTACTTGAGCGTAGTACGAATGTCCCGGTCGAACAATGGTGTTTTGCCTAGTCATAGCTGTGTTTGCCGTAAGAGTCCACGGGCAATCCACCGGCATCGACAAGATGAAGGCGGTGGCGGAATGGACGTCGACCATCCCGAGTCCGACGAGGACTGGGATCGGCGTGCGCGATCGGAGACCGAGACCGAGCGCCTCGACCGCAACTGGTCGAGCCTGCTCCAGGAACTCCGAGTAGTGCAGACCGGCGTTCAACTGCTGACGGGATTTCTCCTCACGCTGCCGTTTCAGCAGCGGTTCGACCTCCTCGACGGCCAGATGCGGGTGGTGTTCCTGGCCACCGTGTCCTGCGCGGTGGCGGCTTCGGTGCTGCTGATCGCTCCCGTCGGAATACACCGCATCCTGTTCCGGCAGCGGCGCCTCCGAACCCTGGTCTCGGCGGCCCATCGGCTGGCTTACGCCGGCCTGATACTCCTCGGACTCGCGCTCGTCGGCATGACGGTGATCATCTTCTACGCCGTTGCCGGGCGATCGGCGGGAATCACGGCGGGCTTCGTCGCCCTGGCCGCGTTCGCAGCGTTCTGGGTGATGATCCCGGTGTGGATGCGCGTTTCTCGCAGTTAGCCACGGGGTAATCGGCCCTCAGCCAAGCTGAAAGTGAGAGCCGAGCATGGCCTCGAGACATCTGAAGCAGAACCGTGGAAAGTCTTGCGCGACCCACTTCGTCGTCGCAGCGTCATTCGTCATCGCATTCGCTGCGATCACTGCGGCCATCGCCGTCCACGTGATCGACGGCAGCCCGACCCCTGCCCGCGCGTCCGCGCACGCGGTTTCCGACGTGCAACAGTCGGTGAGCCAGGAGGGCAAGCTCGTCGCCGTGTCGCCGACCTCGGTGACGGCGTTGAGCATCGACGGCTTCGCGCGAACCTACGTCATCAACTCCGAGACGAATGCGATCACCAAGCACGGGTCCCTGATCGGAGGCGCCGGAACGACTTTCGAGGTCAACGACGAAGTGTCGATCGTCGGAGTCGTCCGTGACGGGACGGCAGTGGCCACGGCGGTCGCCGACAAACAGGTCAGCGACCTGAACGGACCGCCCATGGATGGCGTCTGAATCGACTGATCCCGGCGCGGCATGACGTAACGTCGTCCACGTGGCGGGACCCAATACCGTCAGCGCCGACGAACTGGCTGCCCTCGAGTTCTTTGCTGGCTGCCAGCCCGCCGAACTGGCGCCGGTAGCCGCGCTCCTGACTGCGCTGACCGCTCCTCCCGGGCAGGTGCTCATGCGCCAGGGCGAGCACGCCGACTCCTTCCTGCTGATCGGTTCGGGGCGGGTGCGCGTCGTGCACCTCGGGCTCGACGGCGAGGCCATCAAGGTCGAGGTGACGCCGGGTCTCATCGTCGGCGAGATCGCCCTCCTCCGGGACGCGCCACGGACGGCGACGGTCATCGTGACCGAGCCGCTCACCGGCTGGGTGGGCGGCAGGGAGGCCATCGCGGCCATCTTCGACGTGCCCGCGATGATGGGCAAGCTCGTCCGCACGGCGCGGCAGCGTCTCGCGACCCATGTGACGCCCATTCCGGTGACACTGCGCGACGGGACGGAGCTGCACCTGCGGCCCGTACTTCCCGGGGACAACGAGCGCGCCGTGCACGGACCCGTCGAGTTCTCCAGCGAGACGTTCTACAAGCGTTTCCAGACCCCGCGGACACCGACGCCGTCGCTGATGGCCTACCTGTTCGAGGTCGACTACGTCGATCACTTCGTGTGGGTGCTGACCGAGGACAAGGCGATCGACGCGCCGATCGTGGCCGATGCCAGGTACGTCCGCGAGACCACTCCGACCGCGGCGGAGGTGGCGTTCATCGTCGGCGACGACTACCAGGGCCGTGGCATCGGCAGCTTCCTGATGGAGGCGCTCGCGGTCGTCGCACGCAGTGAGGGGATCCGGCGGTTCACGGCCAGGGTGCTGGCGGACAATCTTCCGATGCGGACAATCCTCGACAGGTATGGCGCTCAATGGCACCGCGACGACATGGGGGTCGTGACGACGGCCTTCGACGTGCCCTTGATGCGCGACCTCTCCTTGTCGCCCGAGCTGTACCGGGAGATTCGATCGGTCGCGCGTCAGGTGATCCGGGCGGTGGGCTGACATGCGTCCGCCACTGAACAAGGACACCCGGTTGTGCATCTCGCTGGCCGCCAGGCCCAGCAACATCGGGACGCGATTCCACAACCACCTGTACGACGTGCTCGGCCTCGACTTCATCTACAAGGCGTTCACCACCACCGACATCGATGCCGCGATAGGTGGGGTGCGGGCCCTTGGCATTCGCGGGTGCTCGGTGTCGATGCCGTTCAAGAAGGACGTCCTCGCGCTCGTCGACGACGTCGAGTCGTCGGCGCGGGCCATCCGCTCCGTGAACACCATCGTGAACGACGACGGGTATCTCAGGGCGTCCAACACCGACTACCTTGCCGTGCAGCGCCTCATCGACGAACACGGGCTCCACCCGAGCGGCAGGGTGCTGATCCGCGGGAGCGGCGGCATGGCGAGCGCGGTCGGCGCGGCGTTCCGCGACCGCGGCTTCGCCTCTGGCATCGTCGTCGCGCGCAATGAGGAGAGCGGCCGTGCGCTGGCCGACCAGCTCGGCTACGACTACGCGACCGAGGTCGGCTCCCACACGGCGGCCGTGATCGTCAACGTGACGCCGATCGGCATGGCGGGTGCGTCGGAGGCGTCCGAGCAGGCGTTCGATGAGGCCACGATCGCGCGCGCCGAGGCGGTGTTCGACGTGGTGGCGCTGCCGTCGGAGACGCCGCTGATCAAGGCGGCGCGCGCGGCGGGGGTGCACGTCGTGACCGGCGCCGAGGTCATCGCCCTGCAGGCTGCCGAGCAGTTCGAGCGCTACACGGGGGTGCGGCCGACCGCCGAGCAGATCGCTGAGGCGTCGGCGATCTCGAGGGCATGACGCTCACGGCGCGTTGACGACGGTGATCGGACGGCGGACCCGCTCGATCTGATGGCCGTCGAAACCCGCGTACATCATCCGGGCCGCGACGAACCAGGACAGCGACGAGTGCACCGCCGACGCGGTCGGCGCCGCGTCCTCGGGCAGTGTCAGCGCGAACGGCAGCGTCAGCTGGGTGCCGGCAGTCAGCGGAATCTTCTTGCCCAACTGCACGATTCGGCCGTCGACCGGGCCGGGATCGGCGGGGGTGCGCACCAGAGGATGGGATTCGCGAAAGCGCTGCCAGTACACGGCGACGTCACCGTTCGGCAGGTCCATCGTCGGCCTTAGGACGACAGTGCCGTTGATGGTCTCGCCCGCCCGGTAGAGAGGTGAGGGCAGCGCTATGTCGATCTCGGTCTCCCCGGCTCCCCAGAAGCGCTCCATCGGTTCCTCCACCGCATCGACGTCGGCGCTACCGATGACGACGGTGAACTCACCACGCTCGTCGACGTCGCGGCCACCCCGCTCGATTCTGAGCCGGCAGCCCCACCGGGCGACCTCTGACGACGAACCGGGTGCCCACGACGGAATCTTGAACGTCACCGAAGCGCCGGTGAACTCACTCGTGGCCACGGGCAACTCGACCCGGGTGACACAGACCCAGTCGTCGGTGACGCGTTCGCCGCCATAGTTGGTGCCGACCTGGTCCATGGTCAGCCAGGAGTCGTTGTCCGCCGCGGCGACGGAGTCGACCTTCCCCGCCCAGTGGTACCGGTAGAAGTTGTCGTAACCCCACTCCAGCGTTGCCGTCGCGACCTTGTCGATGGGTTCGTCAGTCTCGATGGTGGCGGTGACGGTCTGCCGCGGCCGCACGACCTCGGGCGTCACCGTCACCGTTGCGCCGCCGGAGCGGCCGAAGAGGCCCACTAGGGCTCGTACCACTTCTTGTTCTCGTACTTGGCCCGATTGGCCGCGTACTCCTCGGGGTGGTTCTTCTTCTGGTACGCCCGTGCCGGCCAGAAGAGCAGCCACAGCACGGGGTAGACGGTCACGTAGAACAGCAGCTGAAAGAGACCGCCCACCAAGACGGCGAACACCCACGCCGGATAGATGAGGATCAGGCAGAACTGGATGAACTGCTTGAGCACCACCGGATAGCCCTCGGCCATGGACCACACCAGGCGCGGGCTCATCATGTGGAGGAACCGCTGCCACTTCGACCGTTGCGCCTCGAGCTCGGCCTGTGCCTCGCTGACGTCGCGGCCGCGCTCCTCGCGGGTCTGCCCGCGCCGCGGGGGAGGAGGTTCGCCAAAGTCAGGCGGTGGGGCGGAGGTCATGACACCTCTCCTCGGATTCGCTGTGCTGTGACTGTGCGGCGGAACGTGATTGCGAGCGCTCGGAAGGTCGTTGGAGAGGCGTCAGGGCGTGATGGTCGTCTGTTCGTCGATGATCGAGGTGGCGTCCATCAACGGCCCGATCTGGTCCTCGGTGCCGCCCGCGTTGAGTTGGAGCACGAAGATTCCGTTGCCGTCGGCGGCCGGGATGACGACGGTCTTCTGGGCGATGAGCCGCTTGGCGCCGCCCTTGACGTAGGTGGCGCCGACCTGGAAGGCGTCGAAACCGCCGAGCTTGGCGCCGCCGCCGTCGCCTGCGCTCTCGTAGCCGGGGAGGTTCTTCAGCTCACCCGGTGCGTACTTGAAGATCTGCGCTGGGTCGACGTTGCCGGTCAGCTTGGACATGATCGCGACGATCGAGGGGGGATCGGCCGCCATGGTGGGATCGGTGAAGACGATGGCGCCGTAGGAGCCTTGCGGGGCCTTGGCGCCCGCGTCCGCCCACCCCTGTGGCACCGGCAGATTGATCGTCGGCGTACCGGGATCCCCGCGCTTGATGGGGGTCTCGGCGATGCCGTTCTCCTTGATGTAGTCGGCGATGGTCGGGTTGGCGCCCGCCGCCTCCGCCGACGTCGGCGCGGCACTGCTGGTCGATGCGCTGCTGCTGGAGGACTTGCTCGACGTCGACGACGACGAGGTGGCCTCGGTCTTGGAATCCGACCCGCAACCGGAGAGCGCCAGTCCCAGAGCGACCATCGCGATCGCAGCGCCCGTCGTCATGCTGTGCGTTCCCATGAAGTCTCCTGATCGTCGGCAAACTGAAGGTACACGCCAAATGGCGGCCGCCGTCAGAATCCGATCTCGCGCGCCGCGAAGCGAGCCGTCACGTTGCCCGCCAGCGACGCGTCGTACGGATCGACCGCGGTCGCAGGGGCCCCTTCGGCGAGGTCGAGGCCGTCGAGTTCGGCCCAGATGAGGCTCGGGCTGGTGGTCAACTCGAAGAAGTAGGTGCGATTGGTGAGGTCGCAGACCGAGCGGTACTCGGTGTTGTAGACCCCGAATTCGGCGTAGGGGGCCCCGAACGGCACCGAGACGTTGCGCATGATCGCCATGACGGCCGCGACGGCCTGGCGCTCGTCGACGGGCTCGGGCAGCAGGGCCGAGTAGTAGGCGGCCCGCTGGAACCTGTCGACGGCGTTCACGTTTCCTGGCAGGGTCATCTCGCTACTGGGATGCGAGAAGTTCTGCGCGGCAAGCAACTTGAGCTGCTCGTCGTAGGTCGGGTCGTTGGTCATCAGGGTGAACTCGCGTCCGTGGTGCACGACGAGCTCGCCGTCGGCGAACTCGAGAATCGCCGAGTCGCCCCCGGCGTCCTCGATGGCGAGGTGGATCGTCGCCTCGAACCCGTGGGCACTCACCATCACCAGCTGCACGCCCGCCATGAGCGCCAGCGCCTCGGAGACCGTGGCCGCCTGATCGAGGAGGTACTGCGTCCACATCCCGATGTGCAGTCCCGCGAGTTCCGGGTGGCGCTCGCCGACTTCCGTCGCCTCCAGGTACAGCCCATGGGCGGCCAGACCGCGTTCGTTGAACCCGTCGACCGTGCCGATCCCGTACACCGTCGTCGCCAGGCTGGCGTACGTGCTAGTCCAGCGCAGCGGGTTCTCGGGGACGACGACGTCACCGAGCATCGTCCCGCCGTCACGCGCCCTGCCGCGGGGGAAGGCGACGATGAGCGGCTGCGTCGACTCCGGCCAGTCCATCGTCCGACCGGTGAGGACCGCGATGTCATTGCCATTCCACAAGACTCGGGTACACATCTGATGTCCTCTCGGCGCGCCCAGCCGCGATGTCGGCGCACGTCAGCGTAGCCGTGATACCAAGGCTTCATGCGCGTGTTCGCGTTCTGCGCCGCCGTGGCACTGTGTGCTGCGTGCGGTCGGCCCGTCACCCAGGCACCGCCCGACGCCGCGGGTTCGTCGTCGACACCGCCCGCGGGAGTGAACCCCGCGCGGGTCGAGCGCGTGCGGCCCGATCTGCCAACGGGTTACGAGTTCTCTGCCCTGCCGTCGAGGGCGGCGCCGGTGGCGCTCTGGGGCTACGGTCCGGCGTGGACGACGGACCCGGCGCCGTGCGGAGCGCTCGCCGATCCGGCCGGCACCGGTGCCGTGCACGGGTGGTCGGCGTCCGGCCCCGGTGGGATCGTCTACGCGGTCGTGGCCGACGCGACCGTGGCCTTGGACGCCGCGCTGGTGGGTTCGTGCCCGACGTGGACCGTGTCGGCAGGCCACACCGCCGGGGTGGCCGACCTCGTCACCGCGCCCGTGATCGACGGCGCACAGACCATGGGCATGACCGCCGATGCCACCACCACCGTCGAGGGCGGCATCGAAACCCATTCGCACGCTGAGACGTTCATCGCGTACCTCGGCGATCACGCCGCCTACGTCACGGTGGTGACCGATCCCGGTTCGGCCGACCCGTCGCTCGGACCGGGCGCTGCGTCCGACCTCCTCGTGAAGACGGTCGCGGCGATCCGCGGGTGAGGGTCGAGGGCAGGTAGATTGGCGGCGATGCTCAGGACGCTGCTCGCCCTCACCGTCGCGATCGTGTTGGCCGCCTGCTCCGGCACACCGAACCAGGACGACTCCAAGGCCGACATCTCCAAGGTCCTCGACGTGAAGACGAGTTTCGGGCCGGAGTTCAAGGTCAGCACCGTCGCCCCGACCGGGATCGACCCGCGTCTGCTTGCGCAGCAACCACTTCCGCAGGGCACGGTGTTCGATCCGCCGGACTGCTCGAAGGTGGCGGTGGGCCTGACGGTGCCGCCGGGACTGAAGGGCAACATGGCCGCGACGACGGCCGAGGGGGACGGCAACCGCTTCATCACGATCGCCCTCGAGACGTCCGAGGCACTGCAGTTCCCCGACCCCGGCGACGCGTGCAAGAAGGTGGCGTTCGCCGGCAGTGGGGTGCGGGGCCTGGTCGAAGTCGTCGAATCCCCGACGATCGATGGCGTCAAGACCCTCGGCACGCACCGGGTGGTGCAGACGGTGGTCGCAGGCAAGCCCGCAAGCGGCGAGATCTACAACTACCTGGCGAGCTTCTCCACGTTCCGGGTGATCGTGACGGCGAATCCGCTGGTCGAGCCGAACAAGCCCGTCGCACCGGTCGACACCCAGCGGGCGCGCGACCTGCTGACGGCGGCCGTCAAGGCCGTACGTGGCGGCTAACGGACGTCGCGCGGGCGGAACTGGATGCTGATCCGCGGGCCCGTCGGCTTGGCCGTCTTCGGCACGGCGTGCTCCCACGTGCGCTGACACGAACCGCCCATCACCAGCAGGTCGCCATGGCTCTGCGGCAGCCGCAGGGACCGGCCCCCGCCGCGTGGGCGGAGCGCGAACGCCCTGGTCGCGCCGAGGCTGAGGATCGCGACCATGGTGTCCTCGGCGCTGCTGCGGCCGATGTTGTCGCCGTGCCAGGCGACGCTGTCGCTGCCGTCGCGGTACAGGCAGAGGCCCACCGAGGTGAACGGTTCGCCCAACTCGCGGGCGTAGATGTCGTTGAGCCGGACGCGTAGCCGCGCGATCGCGGGGTGCGGCGCGGGCTCGGAGAGCAGGTCGTGGAAGCTGACCAGGCGCGGCACGTCGAGCACGCGGTCGTACATCTGGCGGCGCTCGGCACGCCACGGGACTGCGGTGATCAGCGCGTCGAACAGGTCGTCGGCGACTGTGCCAATTCCCCGGTCGCTTCGCTCCTGCCCGCCGGTCAACCAGCCGGCGCGGACGTCGATCCATGCGCCGTTGCCGAGCTCGCGCCGCTCGTCGTGGTCGAAGAGCGTTTCCTGAATCGCCAGATCGATCCCTGCCACGATCGCCAGTTTATCGCACAAACGTTCGAGGCTACAGTTTGGCCGCGCCGGGCCCGCTCTCGGCGAGGACGTCGCCGGGGTTGGTGAGCAGGCAGGTCTTGAGGCTCAGGCACCCGCAGCCGATGCAACCGGCCAGGTTGTCGCGCAGGCGTTGCAGATGCAGGATCCGCTCGTCGAGGTCGGTGCGCCAGCCGGCCGAGAGGCGCGCCCAGTCCTTGCTGGTGGGGACGCGATTGCCGGGTAGCGTCGCGAGGGCCTCGCGGATGCGTGCGAGTGGGATGCCGAGTCGCTGCGACATCCGGATGAACGCCACGCGGCGCAGAGTCTCTCGGGCGTATCGGCGTTGGTTGCCCGATGTGCGTCTGCTGACGATCAGGCCTTCGCGTTCGTAGAAGTGCAGTGCCGAGACCGCCACGCCGCTGCGATGGCTCATCTCGCCGGGTGTCAGCTCGAGCATGTCCATGACCTCAACAATAGTTGAGGTGGCGATTCGGGATACGGTGCTAGGCATGACGAGCACGACGCTGGGCGCCAATTCGGAGGTAGGACCGCTGCGGATCGTCATTCTGCACCGACCGGGACCCGAACTGCAGCGACTCACGCCGCGCAACAACGACCGGTTGCTGTTCGACGGAATGCCGTGGGTGGCGCGGGCGCAGCAGGAGCACGACGCGTTCGCGGCGCTGTTGCGGTCGCGTGGCATCGAGGTGCTGTTGCTCGCCGACCTGCTGACCGAAGCCCTCGCCAGCGGTGCGGCGCGGATGCAGGGGATCGCGGCGGCGGTGGACAGTCGTCGGCTGGGACTGCCTCTGGCGCAAGAACTCTCGACCTATCTCCGGACACTCGACGTTGAACCGCTGGCGCGCATCCTGATGGCGGGCATGACCTTCAGCGAGTTGCCGTTCCTGGGCGGCGAGCTGTCGCTGGTGCAGCGCATGCACCACGATGCCGACTTCGTCATCGACCCGCTGCCGAATTTGTTGTTCACCCGCGACTCGTCGTTCTGGATCGGCCCGCGGGTGGCGATCACGTCGCTGGCGCTGCCGGCGCGCATTCGCGAGACGTCGTTGACCGACTTGATCTACGCGCATCACCCCCGCTTCCTCGGGGTGCGACGGGCCTACGAATCGCGGTCCGCGCCCGTCGAGGGCGGCGACGTGCTGCTCCTGGCGCCCGGCGTGGTGGCGGTCGGGGTGGGGGAGCGCACCACGCCGGCGGGTGCAGAGGCGTTGGCGCGCAGCCTCTTCGACGATGGGCTGGCGCACACGGTGCTGGCCGTACCGATCGCGCAGGAGCGTGCGCAGATGCACCTCGACACGGTGTGCACGATGGTCGACGTCGACGCCGTCGTGATGTACCCCAACATCGTGGATTCGTTGTCGGCGTTCACCATCCGGCAGAAGTCGGACGGGGTGACCATCGCCAGCGCGGCGCCCTTCGTCGACGCCGCGGCCGATGCGATGGGCATCGAGAAGCTGCGTGTCATCGACACGGGCCTGGACCCCATCACCGCCGAGCGCGAGCAGTGGGACGACGGCAACAACACGTTGGCCCTGGCGCCGGGTGTGGTGGTCGCCTACGAACGCAACACGGAAACCAATGCCCGACTGGCGGATTCGGGTATCGAGGTGCTGCCGATCTCGGCGTCCGAGCTGGGCACCGGCCGCGGCGGTCCGCGCTGCATGTCGTGCCCCGTCGCCAGGGATCCGCTCTAGCGTTCGGCTTCCGTTGAGATTGCGCTCAGGGCTGTGGTCGGCACTGATTCACGACCGAGCGCAATGTCAACGGGTAACCCCGGCGGCGGAAGGCTTCGGCTGCTCGCCAAATGATGAATCTCGGCGAATGTTCCGCCACGACGTGCAGGTCCAACCATCCCATGCGTTCGATGAGTTCGTTTCGCCCGATGTCGTGTACGTATCGCCGACGATCCGTTCTGTGCTGTTCTCCGTCGTAGTCGACGCCGATCATCGGGTCGTCCCAGCCCATGTCGAGGAAGGCGACGTTGCCACGGTCAGCCAGCCGTATCTGGGTTCTCGGTCGCGGAAACCCGGCATCGATGAGCACCAGCCGTAGCCACGTTTCCTTCGGAGACTGTCCACCGGGGTCCATGAGTTCGAGGGCGATCTCGGCGCGGCGAAGACCACGGGCCCGCGGATAGCGTTCAGCCACGGCCAGTGCGTCTTCGGCGCGTGCGCCGGTGGCATGCGCCAAGGCGTCCAGTTGCCGAACTGCTTGATCACGTGGCAGGTGGCGTGCCAGATCCAGCGCCGTACGCGCGAGGCTCGTCACCGGTAGGCCGTCGAGTTCGACGATCTCGTCGTGGACGATCCGCTCGTTGCGAAGGATGACGCCCTCTGGTGACCGCGAGCATGATCCGATGAGTTCTATTGGCGTCGCGGCGTCGACCCACGCCGCGCCGTGCATTGCGGCGGCAGCTCGCCCAGCGATGATTGCTTGGCGGCCTGACCACAACCAAGCTCCTCCGATGCGGGTCTGCAACATCGGGGCTGCGTCCTTCGGTGCGTAGACGTCGGGAAAGATCGACTCGAAGTTCCAGCGCAATTGGCCGCGAGTGATCGAACCCTGCGCGAGTCGCTCACTGCCGACGAAGACGTCCCCCATGTCGCGATCGTCGCCGTGCCCCACGACAGATTCGGGCGCTGGTGTCGAGATTGCGCACAGGGCTGTGGATAACGTGATTTCACAGCCGTCAGCGCAATGTCAACGCTTGTACGACGCCGCGTGCCCGTCGTGGACGTGGGTTGGGTGTGGCCGTGCCGTGTGATCGGGCTTGGCGCCTTCATGCTTGGGCCTGCCGTGGGTGGACTTGTCGTGGGTGGGTTCGCCGGCGTGCGGGGTTCGGTTGAACCTGGTGTGCGTCGGCGTGTCTGCCGCCACGTCGGTGGTCGTCACCGCCAGGGTGGCGGCCTTGACCACGGGGGCTGCCGCCGCTGCGGTCGTCGCAGCGGCGGTAGTGCCAAGGGAGGCAATGGCATTCGCGAAGGCTTGCGCCAGGGCGTTGGCGATCTGTTGTACGAAGGCCTGCACGGCCTGCATGGCCTGCGCGAATGCATTCGCGAGCTGTTGGCCGAGTGTGACGATCGGGTTGGTCGCGACGGCAGTCGCGAGCTTCGCGATCTCCTGCTGGATCACCGCAACGGCAAGCTTCGGCGTCCAGTCGGATTCGTAGATGCCGTAGGTCCCAGTGGGATCGGTGCTGGTGCCGTCCTGCGCGGTGTAGATGAACACCGGTCCGGCGTAGGAGATGCTCTGCCACGCATCGAGCAGATCCTGAATGTAGTTCGCCTGCGTCTGCTGGCTCACGTCGGCGGTGGACAACCCGTACTCGGTCAGCCAGACCTTGTCGCTGCTCAGTCCATTGGCGACCAGCAATTGCTCGATTGCGTTCAGTTGATTCAGCGGTGAATTCGGAACCGTTGCGCCCTGGGAGAATTCGAGGCTCTCCTGATACGGGTGAAACGACAGCGCGTCGAAGAACCCCGCTGCACCGTCGGCGAGCATGTCCTGAACGAAGGTCACCGGATCGAGGGTCAGGTTCCCGAAACTCACGACACTGCCCAGCGCTCCGGCGACCACCGTTGCGCTGGGATCGACCGCCTTGATCGCGGGATACGCGGCCTTCAGCAGCGCCGTGTAGGTCGCCGGGTCGATCGGGTCATAGGACGCCACGTAATTGGGCTCGTTCCAGATCTCGTACGACGAGATGTCGGTGCCGTATCGAGTGGCCACCTGCGTGAGGAAGGAGGCGTAGTCGGTGGGGTTCGGCGTACCCGCCCCGGGGATCGTCCCGCTGGGAGTGTCCCACGCCGGCGTTGCGCTCACCTCCGCCAGCACGCCCATGTTGCGCGCCGTCGCGGCATCGACCACCTCGTCGAGATACGACCAGTTGTAGACCCCTTGGACCGGCTCGACGAACGCCCACGGGACGAAGATGCGGATGTCCTGCACGCCGATCGACTGCAGCGTGTCGAGCGTGGTGTCGATGTCGGCTTCGGACATGCCGTAGAGATCGGAGTCGGCGATCCCGATGGTCGACGGTGACTGAACGATCGACGCGGTGTCGACGACGGCGGCGGTCGTTCGCACCGGTGGTGCCGCCAGACCGGAGCAGTACGTGCAGACGACGGCGGTCGCCGCGCCCGCGATCACGAGTCGCGTCGCGTACATGGTGCCTCGATTCCCTTGCCCCATAGCAAACTGAAATCACCATAGGAACG
>JAOPUT010000302.1 GCA_025963385.1 Mycobacterium sp. | reverse complement strand
TTCGATCATCTGCCGTCGATGCCGGTCCGCGCAGGCACGGTCGCGGTGCTCGCGGTGCTTCTTGGTTCGACGGCGTTCGACAGCTTCTCGGCAATGCCGCAGTGGCGCAACCTCGTTGACGATCTTTCGGGCAGTTCAATGGCGGTCGCCGTGCTGGTGCGCAGCACCGGGCTGTTGGTGTTCGCGAGCGTGGTGGCGACGACGTTCTGGTTGGCCGCCCGTACCACCGGTGGCGTCGACGCCCAACGCCGCCGCGAACTGCCGGGACTGATGGCGCACTCACTTATCCCGATCGTGATCGGCTACGTGTTCGCCCACTATCTGACGTATCTCGTCGAGCGTGGACAGCAGACCGTGCTTCGGCTGGCCGACCCGTTCGGCACCGGCTGGCTCGGTGACGTCGCGCCGTCCTACCTGCTGTCCACGCATCCGACGGTGCTCGCGACGCTCAAGGTGTGCTGCGTCGTGGGCGGGCACATCGCCGCGGTCTTCGCCGCACACGACCGCGCCCTGCGGGTGCTCCCGAAGGGCCATCAGGTGACCGGCCAGCTCGCGATGATGCTGGTGATGGTCGGCTACACGTTCACCGGGCTGTACCTGCTCTTCGGCGGCTGACCGGCGATACCCTGGCGCCATGCGCGCGCTGATCGTCGTAGACGTACAGAAGGACTTCTGCGAGGGCGGCTCGCTGGCCGTCGAGGGCGGCGCCGCCGTCGCTGCGGGGCTCACCGAGCTGCTGGCGGGACACGACTACGACCACGTCGTGGCCACCATGGACTTCCACATCGATCCGGGGTCGCACTTCTCCGACGAACCCGACTTCCGCGACTCCTGGCCGCCGCACTGCGTCGTCGGCACCGAGGGTGTGGACTTCCACCCGGCGTTCGACCCGGCTGCCGTCGAAGCCGTCTTCACCAAGGGTGAGTCCTCGGCCGCCTACAGCGGGTTCGAGGGCTCGTCCGAGGACGGCACGACGCTGGCCGACTGGCTACGTGAGCACGACGTCGACACGGTGGACGTCGCAGGCATCGCCACCGACTACTGCGTCAAGGCCACGGCCGCAGACGCGGTCGCCGCGGGCTTCACCACCCGGGTGCTGCTGAACCTGACCGCTGGGGTGTCGCCGACGACCACCGAGGAGGCCGTCGCGTCGCTACGCGCCTCGGGCGTCACCATCTTGTAGCGCCGCTGACCGGGCGGTTCGGGGTGATGGTGACCACACCGTCGCGTGCGTCAGTTTGCCACCTCCGATATCGGGGCAGTTCAGAGCTGGTGGCCAACCGGCATACCTTCCTTGCGCGCGTCTCGCCCGCCATGCTTCCGCACCCAGACGCGCCGTATCGTCAACTTGATCCACTTTCAGTTCACCAGAAGGGTGCCTCTTGACCCGCGCCACCAGTTCCAAGGACACGGCTTCACCTGCCGTCATCCCGGCAACACAGCCCGACGCCCCAACCAAGGACAACATCCAGTGGGAGATGTGGCCAGGCAAGGCCTACCCGCTGGGCGCCACCTACGACGGGTCGGGCAGTAACTTCGCGGTCTTCAGCGAGATCGCCGAGTCCGTCGAGCTGTGCCTGTTCGAAGCCGACGGCACCGAGACCCGCCTCAACCTGCCCGAGGTCGACGGTTTCGTGTGGCACGGCTTCGTGCCCGACGTCGAGCCCGGTCAGCGCTACGGCTACCGCGTGCACGGCCCGTACGACCCGGCCAACGGGCTGCGCTGCAACCCGAACAAGCTGCTGCTCGACCCGTACGCCAAGGCCATCGACGGCACCTTCAAGTGGGACCAGTCGCTGTTCGGCTACGACTTCGGTGACCCCGACAGCCGCAACGACGAAGACTCGGCGCCCAGCATGCCCAAGTCCGTCGTCATCAACCCGTTCTTCGACTGGGGCACCGACCGCCCGCCACAGCACGAGTACGCCGATTCGATCATCTACGAGGCGCACGTCAAGGGCCTCACCCAGACGCACCCCGACATCCCCGAGCGCAGTCGCGGTACCTACGCCGCGATCGCCCACCCGGCGATCATCGAGCACCTCAAGGGGATGGGGATCACCGCGATCGAGCTGATGCCGGTGCATCACTTCGCCAACGACTCCACGCTGATCGACAAGGGACTGTCCAACTACTGGGGCTACAACACGATCGGCTTCTTCGCGCCGGACTCCAAGTACGGCGCCAGCCAGACGCCCGGCGGCCAGGTGCAGGAGTTCAAGGCGATGGTCCGCGCCCTGCACGAGGCGGACATCGAGGTCATCCTCGACGTGGTCTACAACCACACCGCCGAGGGCAACCACATGGGCCCGACGGTGTCCATGCGCGGCATCGACAACCCGGCCTACTACCGGCTGGTCGACGACGACAAGCGCTACTACATGGACTACACCGGCACCGGCAACAGCCTGAACGCAGGCAGCCCGCACGCGCTGCAGCTGATCATGGACTCGCTGCGGTACTGGGTGACCGAGATGCACGTCGACGGGTTCCGCTTCGACCTGGCGTCCACCCTGGCCCGCGAGTTCTACGACGTCGACAAGCTGTCGACCTTCTTCGAACTGGTGCAGCAGGATCCGACCGTGAGCCAGGTGAAGCTGATCGCCGAGCCGTGGGACGTCGGTCCCGGCGGCTACCAGGTCGGCAACTTCCCTCCGCAGTGGACCGAGTGGAACGGCAAGTACCGCGACACGGTTCGCGACTTCTGGCGCGGCGAGCCTGCCACGCTCGACGAGTTCGCGTCCCGGCTCACCGGATCCGCGGACCTCTACGAGCACACCGCCCGCAGGCCGGTCGCATCGATCAACTTCGTCATCGCCCACGACGGCTTCACGTTGCGAGACCTGGTGTCCTACAACGAGAAACACAATGAAGCCAACGGTGAGGACAACAACGACGGCGAGAGCCACAACCGGTCGTGGAACTGCGGGGTGGAGGGTCCGACGGACGACCCCGAGATCCTGGCGCTACGCGCCCAGCAGGAGCGCAACTTCATCACCACGACCCTGCTCAGCCAGGGCGTGCCAATGATCTGTCACGGCGACGAACTCGGCCGCACCCAGGGCGGCAACAACAACGGCTACTGCCAGGACAACGAGATCACCTGGATCGACTGGGCCAACGCGGACACGGCGTTGATCGAGTTCACCCAGTCGGTCGCCGCGCTCCGGGCGGCGCACCCGATCTTCCGCAGGCGCCGGTTCTTCGACGGGTTGCCGGTGCGTCGTCGCGGTTCAGAACGTCTGCCCGACATCTCGTGGTTCGCGCCCGACGGTTCGGAGATGAGCGACGAGGACTGGGGCTCGGGCTTCGGGAAGTCGATCACGGTCTACCTCAACGGCCAGGGCATCCCCGATCTCGATCCGCGCGGACAGCGTGTCACCGACGACTCGTTCGTGCTGTGCTTCAACGCGCACTTCGAGCCGATCGACTTCACGCTCCCGCCGAAGGAGATGGGCGCCGCCTGGAAACCGGTGATCTACACCGTCGACGGTGCCGTGATGGAGGGCTCGCGGCCGATCGCCGCGGGTGCCCAGCTGACGGTCGAGGCGCGCTCGGTCATGGTGCTGCAGGCGGCCGACCCGAGCTAGCTCACTCGACGCCGATCGTTCGACCGATCATTCGACGATGTCGAAGAACGACTCGCCATCCTCGGGGGTGCCGTCGATCTGACCCGCCTCGCGCCCGTGCTGTTCGGGATCGATGCGGTCCAGTTCGTCGTCGCTCTCGAGGTTCAGGCCGCCGCCCTCTTCGGAGTCGTGGGCCTCGGACACCTCGTCGTCGTCCACATCGTCCTCGCTGACGTCCGGTTCCTCTTCGGAGAGTCGCTCATCGAGGGTTTCGTCGTCCTTGGCCGGGATCCACCGCTCCGGCGGGTCGGCGACGTCGTCGCCGTCGTCATTGCGAATCTCGTCGGAGTCGAGCTCCTCGGACTGTGACAGCGGGAAGTCGTCGAAAT
>JAOPUT010000372.1 GCA_025963385.1 Mycobacterium sp. | reverse complement strand
GATCTCGGCTTCGGTGGCCGACGAGCCATCGCCGAGCGGCTCGCCGGTGGCGGCCTCGATCACCGGTTCCACCTCGCCTGCCTTGCGGAATCGCCCGTCGACGAAGATCCTGCCGCCGTCGAAATCGGTACCACTCGTCATCGGGCGCTCCCTGCCTCTGCTTCGGTCCATGTGAACAGCACGTTCTCGGAGATCAAGCGTTCGGTTTCATCGCCGTCGAATCCGAGGACCCGCTCGACGATCTCCCGGGTGTGCTCCCCCGGCATCGGCGCTGGGCGGAGCGGCGCATCGGCGATCCCCCGGAACGGCGCCGGGTGGGTCTCGGTCGGCATCGGCGCCGCGAACAGGGGATGCACCATGTCGGTGTAGAGGCGGCGGAAGACGAGCTGCGGGTCGGCGAGAACGTCGACGGCGCGATTCATCGGACCGGCGGGCACACCGGCGTCCTGCACGGCCGCGACGACGTCGGCCTTGTCGCGAACGGCCGTCCACTCAGCCACCTGATCGACGAATTCCGTTCTGCTGCTTGCCAGTTCGGCCACCCCGAGCACCTTGGCCAGTGCGACGCGGTCGTCGTCCGAGCGCACGGAGATCACGCACCACTCGTCGTCCCCCGCGCACGGGTAGACGGCGTGCACCGCGTCGTCGTCGACGACGTCGAGCCCGGCGGCGCGGGCGGCATCGGCGACGTAGGACGAGGCGAGCTGGTTGACGGCGGCCTCGGCCTGGGAGATGTGAACGTGGGCACCCGTGTCCGTGTCGGCCCGGTGGATGAGCGCCGCGAGGGTGGCGATCGCAGTGATTCTGGCGACGACGTGGTCGGGGAAGATCGTGGTCGAGTCGTAGAACCCCGCATCGTCGGCGTCGGCCGAAGCCCACAACCTGCTGATGCCGGTGGTGGCGCGCACCAGCGGGCCGTAGCCCATCCGGTCGCTCCACGGCCCCGTCGCACCGAAGGCGCTGCTCTCGGCGAGCACAATGCGGGGGTTCAAGATGCTGAGTTCGTCGTAGGAGAACCCCAGGGAGGCAAGCGTTCCCGGTTTGAAGTTGGCGAAGACGGCGTCCGACGTCGAGACCAGCCTGCGGAAGATCGACGCACCGTCCTGGCTCCGGAGGTCGAGCCCGAGGCTGAACTCGTTGCGGTGGGTCAGCGCCCATGACCTGCTCATCGGCTGGCCGGGCGGGGTCTGCCGCAGCCCGTCGGGATACGCGGCGCTCTCCACCTTGATCACCTCGGCGCCGAGGTCGGCGAACAACCGGCCGAGCTCACCGCCGGCGACGATGACACCCAGGTCGAGGATGCGCAGCCCGGCGAACGGCCGCCCGTCCGAATCGGCCCGGGGTTCGGCCGGTGCGCGCGATGCACCGGGCCAGCCGCTGTCGTCGGGGCGCGCGACGGGAAATGCGATCCCTGCCCGGCGGCCGTCGATCACGAACGGGCCCGCCGGGACGGACAGCGTGGCGCCGGGCGCAACAGGGGTTTCGGTGAGCGCGCCGACGGCGCGAAAGTGTTCTGAGGCAAGTGCTTCGGCGGGGCTGAGCACGGCGGCGATGGGGACGCCGCGACGCTGGCCCTCGGCGACGAGGGCGTCCATCGTCTGCGCGGCGAACAGCTCGGCGATCGCGGCGTTGAGTTCCTTTGCGGCGAAGTAGCGGGCCGCGATCGTCTCGAACTTGGGATCGGAGAACTCCTCGGGTTCCCCGAGCCACGCCCGCATACCGCGCCACTGCCGCGCCGACAGCAGACAGATCCTGACGAAGCCGTCGCCGCAGGGAAACGTCGGGTAGATCTGCTGGTTGCGAGGGCGCCCGCGCCACAACTCACCGGATTGCTTCTGCCCGACGGCGGCCTGGCCCTCCGAACCAAAAGGTGGGTCAAGGCACTGGACGACGGCCTCGAAGCGCGAGAAGTCGATGTAATCGCCTCGGCCGCAACGCAATCGGTGGTAGTACGCCACTAGTGCGACCCAGGCGGCCTGGACTGCCGCGGTGGCCGAGGCGATCCCGTACGGAGGCAGGACGGGGCGACCGGCGGTGGGGCCGGACCGCGACAGTGCCGTGCTCATCGCGTAGAACACGGCGTCGGTGCCCTGCCACTGCGCTCGCGGGCCGGACGCGCCGAAGTCGGTGACCTCGAGCACCACCAGGTGGGCATGCCGGTCCGCCAGGTCGGCCGCGGTGGTCCCGAACGCCGAGACACCGCCAGGTCCCCCACCGTCGATCAGGATGTCCGCGCCTGCGGCGAGTTCGAGGAAGCGGTCGCGGGCGCCCGGGTCGAGCACGGTGCTGCGCTTGTTCGCGTTGTCCAACCCGAAGGCGATGGACGCCCCGGCCACCGTGGGCTTGGCGGTGCGGTGGCGGACGCCGCCCGGCGTCTCGACCTTGAGCACGTCGGCACCGAGATCGGCAAGGAGCCTGCTGACGCCGTCGGACCCCGGACCGCCCACGTCCAGCACCCTTACCGACGCCAGAAGCTGACACCTGTCAAGCATGCGGATCAGTATCGTTCAGCGGCTGGGGCCGGTGTGTGCCGACCCCCGATGAGCGCTTGCGCGAAGAGCAGCGGGCCCCGCTATTCGTTGTCACCGCCGGTCGCTGCGGTCGCGGCGATCGACGACGCGGAGACGGCGCCGCGGGCATCCGGCCAGACCCAGTTCTTGACCTCGGGGATGTCGTCACCGTGCTCGCGGGTGTACTCGCGCGCCTCGAGCCTGCGGTCGACCATCTCCTGCCGCAGGGTCGCGTAGGTGGTCTGCAGTGACGGCACGCGGTCGATCACGTCGATCACCAGGTGGAAGCGGTCGAGGTCGTTCAACATCACCATGTCGAATGGGGTGGTCGTGGTGCCTTCCTCCTTGTAACCCCTGACGTGGAAGTTGTTGCTGCCCGTCCGGCGGTAGATCAACCGGTGAATCAGCCACGGATAGCCGTGGTAAGCGAAGATGACCGGTTTGTCCGGCGTGAAGACCATGTCGAAAGCCTTGTTGGACAAGCCGTGTGGGTGCGCGGTCTCGTCCTGCAGTCGCATCAGGTCGACGACGTTGACGAACCGGATCTTCAGTCCGGGGAGGTGCTGCTTGAGCAGGTCCACGGCGGCCAGTCCCTCGACTGTCGGGACGTCGCCCGCGGTGCCGATGACGACGTCGGGTTCCTCGCCTAGACGTTCGGTGCCCGCCCACTCCCAGATGCCGAGGCCCCTGGTGCAGTGCGCGACGGCCTGCGCCATGGTCAGGAAGTTGGGGGCGGGCTGCTTACCCGCGACGACGACGTTGACGTACTGGCGGGAACGCAGGCAGTGGTCGTAGGTCGACAGCAGGGTGTTCGCATCCGGTGGCAGGTAAACGCGCACCACGGAGGCACTCTTGTTGACGACGTGGTCGATGAACCCGGGATCCTGATGACTGAACCCGTTGTGGTCCTGACGCCAGACGTGGCTGGACAGAAGGTAGTTCAGGCTCGCGATGGGCCGCCGCCACGGGATGTGGTCGGTGACCTTGAGCCACTTGGCGTGCTGGTTGAACATCGAGTCGATGATGTGGATGAAGGCCTCATAGCAGTTGAACAGGCCGTGACGCCCGGTCAGCAGGTAACCTTCGAGCCAGCCCTGGCACTGGTGTTCGGAGAGCATCTCGACGACGCGCCCCGCGCGGGCGAGGTGGTCGTCGACCTCGGGCGAGAGATACTCGGCGTTCCATTGCTTGTCGGTCGCCTCGAACACGTTCTGCAGTCGGTTGGACGCGGTCTCGTCGGGCCCGAAGATGCGGAAGTTGTCGGGGTTGAGGCGCACCACGTCGGTGAGCCAGCCGCCGAGCACCTTGGTGGCCTCGGCGACCGTGGCGCCGGGAGCGGTCACGTCCACGCCGTAGTCACGGAAGTCGGGCAGTCGCAGATCCTTGAGCAGCAGACCGCCGTTGGTATGCGGGTTGTCGCTCATTCGCAGGGTGCCTGCAGGTGCCAACTCGGCGATGTCGGCGAGCAGCGTGCCGTTCTCGTCGAACAGCTCGTCGGGCCGGTAGGAGGCCAACCACTCCGCGAGCACCTGGAGATGCTCGGGGGTGTCCCTGGCGTTGGCGAGCGGAACCTGGTGTGCGCGCCAGGATCCGGTGGTCTTCTTACCGTCGATGTACGCCGGTCCGGTCCACCCCTTCGGCGTGCGGAAGACGATCATCGGCCAGCGCGGCCGTTCCTCGTCGCCGTCTGCGGCTCGCGCCTTGATCTCGGCGATCTCGTTGAGCACGGTGTCGAGCAGTTCGGCGAACCGGCGGTGGGCGTCGGCGTGATCGGTGGCGTGGTCGGCGGAGTCGTCGGCCACTTCGAAGAAGTACGGGTTGTGGCCGTAGCCGACCATCAGGGCGCGCAGTTCCTCTTCCGGGATGCGCGCGAGCACCGTCGGGTTGGCGATCTTGTAGCCGTTGAGGTGCAGGATCGGCAGGACGACGCCGTCCTTGGCGGAGTTGGTGAACTTGTTGGAGTGCCAACTCGTCGCGAGTGCGCCGGTCTCTGCCTCGCCGTCACCGACGACCGCGGCGACCAGCAGGTCGGGGTTGTCGAACGCGGCGCCGTAGGCGTGCGAGAGCGCGTAACCGAGTTCGCCGCCCTCATGGATCGACCCCGGCGTCTCGGGGGCGACGTGGGACGGGATGCCGCCGGGGAACGAGAACTGCCGGAACAGTTGCCGCAACCCGTCGACGTCCTCGGTGATGTGGGAGTAGACCTCCGAGTACGTCCCGTCGAGGTAGGCGTTGGCCACCAGGCCTGGACCACCGTGACCGGGTCCGGTGACGTAGATCGTCGACTGCTCACGGGCCTTGATCGCCCTGTTGAGGTGGGCATAGAGGAAGTTGAGTCCAGGGGTGGTGCCCCAGTGGCCGAGCAGTCGCGGTTTCACGTCGTCGCGCGCCAGCGGAGTACGCAGCAGCGGGTTGTTCAGCAGATAGATCTGCCCGACGGACAAGTAGTTCGCCGCTCGCCACCACCGGTCGAGTCTGGCGATCGTCGCGTCGCTCAGCGGATCGGGGTCGGCGGAACTCCATGCAGTCATCACGAGCTCCATCCAACCCCCGCGACCGGGTGAGCGCCGACGCCCGCGCCAATATTCACCTTCCGGTCACCCGGGTCGTGGTACGCCCCGAGTCCCTCATCCAGCCATTGACCTGGAATTACGTCGGTTCCACGTAGACTTGCCCGGTTATGTCTGACCTCGCCGCGGCCGAAGCGCCACCTCATCCGCTGATCGGTCAGCTGTCGGCTCTGCATCACTTCCGGGTCTACGTCGACATCGGTGTCGTCGTCGTGGTCCTGGTCCTGACAAATCTGCTCGCGCACTTCACCACCCCGTGGGCGAACGTCGTCGTGGTTCCTGCGGCGGCGATCGGGCTGGTGCTTCTGGTGCGGTCCCGCGGACTCGGCTGGAGCGAGTTGGGACTCGGCCGCGACCACTGGCGCTCGGGCGCCTGGTACGCGCTCGGCGCGGTCGCGCTGGTCGGGACGGTCATCGTCGCGGGCGCGCTGCTGCCGTGGACGCGGCCGATGTTCATGAACGACCACTACGCGACCATGTCCGGCGCGCTGCTGGCGTCGATGATCATCATTCCGCTGCAGACCGTCATCCCCGAGGAATTGGCGTTTCGCGGCGTCCTGCACGGCGCGCTCGATCGGGCCTGGGGATTCCGCGGTGTCGCGGCGGCCGGGTCACTGCTGTTCGGCATGTGGCACATCGCCACGTCGTTCGGCCTGACCAGTAGCAACGTCGGCTTCACCGACCTGTTCGGCGCGGGCGTCCTCGGCATGGTCGCGGGCGTCGTGATGGCCGTGATCGCCACCGGTGCGGCGGGTTTCGTCTTCACGTGGCTGCGCAGACGCAGCGGCAGCCTCATCGCGCCGATCGCCCTGCACTGGTCGCTCAACGGGCTCGGCGCCCTGGCCGCCGCCCTGGTCTGGCACCTCTCGACGTAGGTCACCGAGGCAAGCGGCGCCTGGCCCGGAAGTCGCGGTTCTTCAGCTTGTTGCCACACGACGCCATGTCACACCACGTCCCGCCGTGGTTGCGCGAGCGGTCGTAGAACGCCCAGAGGCAGTCGTCGTTCGCGCAGGCCTTCATGTGGGTCCAGGTGCCGTCGAGCTGCGCATCCTTGACGACCAGGAGGAGCGCCAGCAGTCTGGCGCGCACCGAGTCGTCGTCGGGCACCAGCGACACACGCCCGCTGTCGTCGACCACCGCCCGGACGGCACTCGACTGTGCGACGGCGCGCACCGGTGCCATCACCGCCGGATCGGGGACGGGCCCCCCCGAGTTGTGTATCACCATGGCGCGCAGACCTTCTCGAACACCCGCGATCAGCCGCAGGTCGTCCCGGTCCGGCGTGGCATCGGCGGCGAGCAGTTCATTGTCGATCAGCCACGGGCGGGCGTCGTCGGCGGCGGCCAGCCGATCCTGACCGGATTCCATGTCGACGGTGTTGATGAATGCCTGCACGCGGCGCAATGGATCCGGCGCCGGCTTGGCCTCGATGTCCCCGGCCCATTGAGTTGACGTCATGCCATCAGAATAGACCCTCCGTGACCGGTATCCAGGGTTGACTAGTCACTCATGACCGGTATAGCGTTTACGTAGGTCACGACGCGAGGAGAGGACGATGACACCACGCAACGGCATCCCGGGCTATGTCATGGGCACTGCGACGGCCGGGGCCCTCAAGCGGGATGGCCAGCAGATCAGGCTGGCCGACGTGCCATTCTCGAGACGTTTGTGGGCACGACTCTTCGCCGCGCGCTACGACCAGCAGATCGAACGAGGCGCTGCGGTCGAAGCCGGGACGCCGCTGGCCGCCCACTACCTCCGACTCGCGTCGCGGCGCGAACGGGAGGACATGGCGACCGCGCTGACGCATCTGCTGCGTGACTCGGGCCTACTGCCGAAGGAGGCCCGCACGACGCGGGTGCCGATCCGCGTCGAGGCCGTCAGGCAATCGGCCGACGTGGTCGAAGACGTGTTGGCGCGACTGCTCGGACCGCTCCCGGTGCGGACGCGCGGCGTGGCGCGACTTCGCATCCTGCTCAGCGACGGCCGCAGTCCCCTGTACCGCACGGGCGGCCAAGGTACGTTCGCCGCGGCGATGCGTGGCGTGCTGGCGGCGATGTAACCGCTGCGGCTACCTCTTCCGGACGGCGCCGACGATCGCCAGCAGGATCACCGAGCCGAGGATCGCCGTGAAGAGCGTGAACCACCATCCGCCCGCCGCGGTGTCCACGAAGAAGCTCAGCAGGAAACCGCCGATGAGGGCGCCGATGATGCCGATGACGATGTTCATCAGGATTCCCGAGCCACCGCCCTTGACGATCTTGCCCGCGATCCAGCCCGCCAAGGCCCCGATGATGATGTAGCCGATCCAGCCCACACTGGTGAGGGTGGTGGATCGCGCAGCCAGAAACTCGGTTGCCGCAATCACGTTCATGTCCATGGTGAACTCCTGCCTATCGCCCGGCCGAACCAGCGGGGCCGCTGGGTCAGGTTCCGGTGTACCCGCGCACGGTAACGATCAGGCGGGCGAAGGGTGCACGTTCGTCAATCGATTTGGTGCGCGGCGACGGTCAGCCCGCCGGCATCATCCCCGGAGGGGCATCCGTGACGGGAACCGGTACGCCGACGCCGGGCCGTGCCGGCGGTGCGTTGGGATCCGGCGGCGGCGCGTTCGGGTCCGGCGCCGGCGGCGGGGGCGGCGGAGGCGGTGTGAATGGCCGGATCGACTGCGCCAACGTGGTCGCAGCGGCGGCATCGACGGGATGGTTCGCCGAACCGAGCCACACTACGAACCAGCGCTCCGGGGCCCGCTGACTCCGGGGCGAGCCGGGTTCGGGAGCCTGACCGACGACGCCCGCCCAGATCTGCCCGTTGGGCTTGGTGGTGTCGGTGAACTTCACCTCGTAGGAGGAGAAGGCGCCCGGCATTCCTGCCGCGTTGAGCGGGCCCGCCTGCTGATTCTGCCGAGTGCCAGCGAACGGCATGAAGAACTCACCCATGTCCGACGCCAGTCGGGTGGCGGCCTTCGCGTTGTCCGTCTCGGCGCCCGCGAACAGCTTCAGGTCGAGTCGGCCCAGCAGCACGCTGGTGTCGGACGGCGCCTCAGCCCCGCTCTCGGGAATCTTGGTCAACAGCGCTTGGCCATACGAGAGCTGGGTGTTGTCGGAGACCTTCCACCCGGCGGGCACGACGAAACTCAAGCCGCCCGCGGCGTTGTCGACGCGACCGGGCTCCGGCGGCGGCGCAGGCGGAGCGGCTGGGTCGGGCGGCGGCGCGTTGGGATCGGCGACCGGTGGCGGCGGCGCGTTCGGGTCGGCAGGCGGCGGTGGCGGCGCGTTCGGATCGGCAGGCGGCGGTGGCGGCGCATTCGGATCGACCGGGGCCGGCGCCGGTGCAGGCGCGGGCGGGGGCGGAACGGGATCGGCGAAGGCGACGGGACCGGGAAGGGCGAACGTCAAAGCGGTGACGCCCGTGACGACGGCCGTGGCCAACGCCTTCGGGATGTTCCCGCGTCGTGGAGGGTGCTGCATGGGGAAGAAACTACCGTGTTACGGCCGTGACGCAAGTGTGAGTTGCTCTTAGAGTGTCGAACTTGGAGATTGCTGTCACCGCAAAGAGCGTGGCGGGAGCATATTGCGCCGATTGCTGGAGCCGTGCAGGCACAGCGAGGCACCCGCGCGGTGCGCGGGTGGCTGTCTCTGGTTGATCGTGATGACCGCGGCGACCGTTACCGCGCCGGATGAATCGAGACTTCCTGACTCTTGACCGTGAAGTAGACGCGCTCGCCAGGGCCGAGCCGAAGATCCGCGGCGGACTCCGCGGTGATGTCGGCCGACAGCCCGGGCGAGCCGTCGGGTTGTTCGTCGGCCCGGACCCTGATGGCCGGGCCGCGGCTGTCGAGCTCCGCGATCACGACCTCCACGGTGTTGCGCGGACTCCCCTGCGGCTTGTCGCGGTACACGGCCACCGCCGAGGGATGGAAGGTGCCGACGACGGGATCGCCCTCGGTGACGCCGTCGTCGAAGCCGCCGTGCCAGATCTGTTGCCAGCCGGTCACCAGCGTGGCGCCGGCTCCGGCCCGTCCGCTCACCAGGTTGATGCCCGCGAATCGTGCCCCGAAGCTGCTGCGCGGCGCAGCCAGCACCGTCGCCGTCGTACCGGATTCCACCACCCGGCCCGACTCGAGGACGATCACCTGGTCCGCCAGGGTCACCACGTCGAGCAGGTCGTGTGTGACGAGTACCGACGAGCGGCCGTCGCGCACCAGGACGTTCCGCAGCACCTTGCGCATCGCGGCGGCGACACTTACGTCGAGACCGGCCAACGGTTCGTCGAGCAGCAGGACGTCGGGGTCGGCGGCCAGCGCACGGGCCAGCGCGACGCGCTGGGCCTGTCCGCCGGACAGTTGGCGCGGTTTGCGGTCGGCCAGGTCGGCGACCTCCACCTCGGCAAGCCATCGCTCGGCGGCCGCGCGAGATGCCCTGCGCGCCAATCGCTTTCCATTGCGCGCGCCGAACGCGACGTTGGCCGCGACGGACAGGTGAGGAAAGAGCAGGGCATCCTGCATCAGCAAGCCGACTCGACGGTCGAATGTACCGACCTGCGTGCCGGTGGAGACGTCGGTCAGCGTCCGTGCACCGACGCGCACCCACCCGGCGTCGGGGCGCACCAGCCCGGCGATGACACCGAGCAGCGTGGACTTGCCCGCACCGTTGGGTCCGAGCACCGCCAGCACCTCCCCCGGTGCGACGGTCAATTCGACGTCCAGGCCCCGACTTTCGACGACGGCCCGCATCTCGACCCCACTCACGGTCTACTGCCAGTCACTCGCGCCACCCGCCTTGATCCTGCGACTGCCGAGGCCTACGACCACGACGACGGCCACCACGACCAGCAGGACCGACAACGCGACGGCGGCGTCCGCGTCGACCTCCCGCTGAAGGTAGATCTCCAGTGGCAGCGTCCGCGTCACGCCCTCCCTCGAGCCGGCGAACGTCAGCGTCGCGCCGAACTCCCCAAGCGACCGCGCGAAGGCGAGCACCGCACCGGAGGCCAGTCCAGGCGCCAGCAGCGGCAGCGTCACCCGCCACCACACGACGTTCGGCCGCGCCCCGAGAGTCGCGGCCACCACCTCGTAGTCGGCCCCCGCGGTGCGGGCCGCGCCCTCCAGTGCGATCACCAGGAAGGGCAGCGACACGAAGGTCTGCGCCAGGACCACCGCCGTCGTGCTGAACGCGATCTGGATGCCTGCGGCGTCGAGGTACCTGCCGAGCAGCCCCAGCCTGCCGAACGCGTACAGCAGTGCGATACCGCCGACCACCGGAGGCAGCACCAGGGGCAGCAGGATGAACGGACGTGCCCAGCGCACCACACGGGAGTCGCTGCGCGCCAACACCATTGCCATGGGGACCCCGAGCAGAATGCACAGCACCGTGCTCGCGGCGGAGGTGCGGAAGCTGAGCTCCAGCGCGGTCACCGACGACGTACTGGTGATCAACGACCAGAACCGGGACCACTCGACCTTGACGGCCATCGCGACGAGCGGAAGGACCACGAAGACCGCGCCGACGGCGGCGGGAAGGTAGATCCAGCGCGGCAGACCGCCCGAACCGGTCAAGGCTTGGCGAAGCCTGCCTGCGACAGGATCTTCTGACCCGCTTCGCCGGTCACCAGGTCGACGAACTTCTTCGCCGCGTCGGGGTCGGCCGCCGTCTTGAGTACGCCCATCGGGTAGGTGTTGACGGCAGCCGAGGACTCCGGGAAGTCGACCTCGGTGACCTTGTCCCCCACCCCGTGCGCATCGGTCACGTAGACGACGCCTGCGTCGGCCTGGCCGCTGGTGACCTTGGTCAGCACGTCGGTCACCGACGACTCCTCGCTGACCGGGTTTAGCGTCACCTTGGTGGCGTCCTCGACCTTCTTGGTCGCGGAACCGCACGGCACCTGCGCCGCGCAGACGACGACGGACAGGTCCGGCTTGGCCAGGTCGGCGAACGACGCCACCTTCTTCGGGTTCCCTGGCGCGGTCACGATCACCAGCGTGTTGGACGCGAAGTCGACGGCGGCACCCGCAAGCAGTCCGGCCTTACTCGCCTTGTCCATGTTGTTCGTGTCCGCCGAGGCGAAGGCGTCGGCCTTGGCGCCCTGGGTCAGCTGGGTGACGAGGTCCGATGAACCGGCGAAGGTGAAGTCGACCTTCCATCCCGGGTTGTCGGTCTGGAACTGCTGACCGATGTCGGTGAACGTCTTCTTCAGAGAGGCGGCCGCGAAGACGGTGAGCGAGCCGCCCGCCGGAGCTGAACCGCTGCTGGTGGCGGCGCTCTGCGAGCCCGAATCGCAGGCGGTCACCCCGACGAGCAGGAGGGCCGCGAGAACCAAGACGATGCGGGAACGTGTCACGATCCAAACCCTAGGTGACCCTTAGTCGGCTGTCCGCGGTTCTCCGCGTGGCGCGTTTCGTCGGCTAGCTACTGTCCAGTAACATGGTCTGCGGCTCGCTGGGTTCAGCGTCGAACACGAGGAGGTCGTAGTGATGGATGTGCTGCTCACCGGTGGTGACACCGAACTCGGGCGCGTCATCGCCGAAGGGTTCCGCGACGCGGGACACAAGGTCGTCATCGCGGGCTCGCGCCGCGACGATCTCGAGGTCGCGGCCAAGGAGCTCGACGTCGACTCGATCGTCTTCGACAACACCGACCCGGCCAGCCTCGAAGAGGCCCGCGCACAGTTCCCGCATCATCTCGACACCATCGTCAACGTGCCCGCGCACCGGGGGGACGGCGGCGACCCCCGCACCTACACACTGGCGGAGCGCGCCGCGGCGTGGCGCGCCGCACTGGACGCCACCGTGCTGTCGGCCGTTCTCACCGTGCAGATTCTCGGCGACCACCTCCGCTCCGGCGGGTCGATCGTGAACGTCGTCGGCGACAACTCCACCGAGGGCAGCGCCGAGGCAGCGATCAAGGCCGCGCTGTCGAATTGGACCGCGGGACAAGCGAGTCACTTCGGAATCCGCGGCATCACGCTCAACGCAGTCGCCTCCGGCCGGGGCGCGGAGCCGGGATACGACGGCATTGCCAGGACCTCTCCGTCGGTCGCCGCCGAAATCACCCGCCTGGCCCTGTTCCTCACCACGCCTGCCGCCAGGCACATCACCGGGCAGACGTTGCACGTCAGTCACGGCGCGCTCGCCAGCTTCGCCTGACGGCCTCAAATATTCCGGCTTCGCGGACAGCGAAACGGGGTACCGGTTCCGTTTAGTCGCGCCTAGGGTCGGCTTCGTGACCATTCGACTCGGACTTCAGATCCCCAACTTCTCCTACGGCACCGGGGTCGAGGAACTCTTCCCCACTGTCATCGCCCAGGCTCAGGAAGCCGAGGCCGCAGGCTTCGACTCCGTCTTCGTGATGGACCACTTCTACCAACTGCCGGGTCTCGGCACCCCGGACCAGCCAATGCTGGAGGCCTACACCACGCTCGGCGCTCTGGCCGTCGCGACCGAGAAGGTCCAGCTCGGCACGCTCGTCACCGGCAACACGTACCGCAACCCCACCCTGCTCGCCAAGGCGATCACCACCCTCGACGTGATCAGCCAGGGCCGCGCCATCCTCGGCATCGGCACGGGCTGGTTCGAGCTGGAGCACGACTCGCTCGGCTACGACTTCGGCACCTTCACCGACCGCTTCAACCGGCTGGACGAGGCGCTGCAGATCATCCTTCCGATGCTCGAGGGCGAGCGGCCGACCTTCTCGGGCAAGTACTACCGCGCGCAAGAAGCCATGGCCGAACCCCGCTTCCGCAAACACATCCCGCTGATGATCGGCGGCAGTGGCGAGAAGAAGACGATCCCGTTGGCGGTCAAGCACTTCGACCATCTCAACATCATCGCCGGGTTCGACGAGCTGCCCCGCAAGATCCAGGTGATCAAGGACCGCTGCGAGGAGATCGGCCGCGACCCAGCCACTTTGGAGACCAGCATGCTCGCCATCGCGATCATCGACGAGAACGTCACGGCCGACGCCATTCCCGAGGACTTCCGCCAGCAGGCGGTCTTCGGTAGCGCCGAATCCGTGGCAGAGCAGATCAAGACCAAGGTCTTCGACGCGGGCGTCGACGGCGTCATCATCAGCCCGGTGACGAGCTTGAACGGCTATCAACCGGGAGGTGCCACGGCGGTGGCGGAGAAGCTGAAGCCGTACCTCGCCGGATGAACCTCGGAGGGCAGGAGCGAAGCGACCCGGGATGAACTTCTGCCGGCGTGGGTGATCTCACCGCGCTGTGTGGAAGCTCGCCGACTAACCTATGAGGTGTACTGAGTAGGTTTTCGCACGCGAGGAGCAGCAATGAGCCACCCCGGAGCTACGGCAACGGATCGGCATAAGGTCGTCATCATCGGTTCCGGGTTCGGCGGTCTCAACGCTGCGCAGAAGCTGAAGAGGACCGACGTCGACATCAAGCTGATTGCCCGCACGACGCATCACCTGTTCCAGCCGCTGCTGTACCAGGTGGCCACCGGCATCATCTCCGAGGGCGAGATCGCCCCGCCCACCCGGCTGATTCTGCGCAAGCAGGAGAACGCGCAGGTGCTCCTCGGTGACGTCACCCACATCGACCTCGAGAACCAGACCGTCACCTCGGAGCTGCTCGGACACGACTACGTGACGCCGTACGACACCCTGATCATCGCCGCGGGTGCCGGGCAGTCCTACTTCGGCAACGACCACTTCGCCGAGTTCGCGCCGGGCATGAAGACGATCGACGATGCCCTCGAACTGCGGGGCCGGATTCTCGGCGCGTTCGAACAAGCCGAGCGGTCCAGCGACCCGGTGCGGCGCACGAAGCTGCTGACGTTCGTCGTCGTCGGCGCGGGCCCCACCGGTGTCGAGATGGCCGGCCAGATCCAAGAGCTGGCCGACCAGACGCTCAAGGGCAGCTTCCGCCAGATCGATCCGACCGAGGCGCACGTCATCCTCCTGGACGCGGCGCCAGCCGTGCTTCCCCCGATGGGTAAGAAGCTCGGGCTGAAGGCGCAGGCGCGCCTCGAGAAGATGGGCGTCGAGGTGCAGCTCAACGCCATGGTCACCGACGTCGACCGCAACGGCATCACCGTCAAGGACCAGGACGGCACCATCCGCCGCATCGAGTCGGCGTGCAAGGTCTGGTCGGCAGGCGTGCAGGCCAGCCCACTCGGCCGGGATCTGGCCGCGCAGTCCGAAACCGAGATCGACAGGGCTGGCCGGGTGAAGGTCAACCCGGATCTCTCGATTCCCGGTCACCCGCACGTCTTCGTCGTCGGCGACATGGCCTTCGTCGAAGGCGTGCCCGGCATGGCGCAGGGTGCCATCCAGGGCGCCAAGTACGTCGCGAAGATCATCCAGAACGAGGTCGCGGCGCGCGCGCATGGCAACGTGCCCAAGCCGCGCGAGCCGTTCAAGTACTTCGACAAGGGCTCGATGGCCACGGTGTCGAAGTACAACGCGGTGGCGCAGGTCGGCAAGTTCGAGTTCGGTGGCTTCATCGCCTGGCTCGCCTGGCTGGGTCTGCACCTGATCTACCTGGTGGGCTTCAAGACCAAGATCGCCACCCTCCTGTCGTGGGCGGTCACGTTCCTCGGCAGAGACCGCGGTCAGCTGACCATCACCGAGCAGCAGGCCTACGCGCGGACGCGTATCGAGCAACTCGAGGACATTGCGGCCTCGGTGCGGGAGACGGAGAAGGCGGCCAGCTAGGCGTACGGCGGGCAGGAGCGAAGCGACCCGGGGCTTGTCGGTTACAGCCGGTCGCCCTGCCAGGTCGCCAGGCAGCCACCTGCGGCCAACTCGAGCTTGGTCCCCGCGGCGTCGAATGCGGTTTCTGGATAACGCAATTCGCTGACGCACGCCCGCGGGGTGCCGAGTTCGTCGTCGGTGACCGAGCCTGCGCCCAGTTCGATCCGATGGCGCAGCAGCGGAGCTCCGTCGACGTCGGCGTGCAGGGCGCCGGTCCAGAAGCCTTGGCGTTCGTGGGATCTGCCGATCTGAATGCGCTCGCGCAGCCGCACGCTGCCTGCACCGCTCACGCTCAACCGGGTCGACGTCACGTGCCGTGCGGCACCCGCGACGATCGTCGGCTGCGGGTCGAGGTCGAGCAGCCCCTCGACTTCGAGCTCCCAGCTCGACCGCGACTCCATCGTGACGGTGCCCGGCATCGCCATCGTCGCGGCGGCACTGCGCAATCGGAGCACGGCACCCGGTTCGACGACGACGCGCACCCTGATGGTGTCCCCGCCCAACGGCGTTGCCGCGGCCGACACGAGGTGCACGGTGTCGGCGGCGGTACGGCGGCCTGCCACTCCGCCCGCACACTCGATGCGCGGGGCCCGATTCGGGGCAGCGACGATCAGGACGTCGGAAAGCATTGTGGGACGGTCCCTTACACCGGGACGCGAAGCTGTTGGTGCACCCAGTCCAGGACCAGGGACGCCGCGGGATCCTCGGTCAGGGAGATCAGCACGAAGGGGCGGTCACCGCGGACCATCGCAGCGTCACGGCGCATGACGCCGAGGTCGGCGCCCACCATCGGAGCCAGGTCGGTCTTGTTGATCACCAGCAGATCCGAGAACGTCACCCCTGGGCCACCCTTGCGCGGCACCTTGTCCCCACCGGCCACGTCGATCACGAAGATCTGAACGTCCACCAGGCCTGAGGAGAACGTGGCCGTGAGGTTGTCGCCGCCGGACTCGACGAGGATCAGGTCGAGCTTCTCGTTGTCGGCGATCAGGTCGTCGATCGCATCGAGGTTGGCGGTGATGTCGTCGCGGATGGCGGTGTGCGGGCAACCGCCGGTCTGCACCGCGGCGATGCGCTCGTCGGGGAGAACTGCGTTGCGGCGCAGGAAGTCGGCGTCCTCGGTGGTGTAGATGTCGTTGGTCAGCACGGCGAGGGACAACTCGTCGCGCAACTGGCGGCACAGTGCGGCCACCAGCGCGGTCTTGCCGGAGCCGACGGGTCCGCCGATGCCGATGCGCAGCGGTTCGCCCGCGTTCCGGACGCGGCGCGGACGGTCCACGTGGGAGTGCGGTTCACCGTCGAGCAGATGTGGTGGCATTGTTGGCCTTTCGCGAGATCAGGAGACGAACAGGGGGCGGTCGCGGTCGACGTGACGCTGGGCGAGCACGTCGAGCAGCGGATCGGACAGGTCGGCGAGTTCCTTGGCCGCCTCGGCGGCGGTCTGGTCGCACAGCGAGGACAGTTCGAAGGTCAGAGCCGCGACGTCACCGGGGTCCAGCGCCAGCAGACGCTGGGCGGCGGTCGCGGAGCCCGTCATCGTCGTGTAGACCACCGAGATCGCGGTCTGTTCGGGCATCAGGCCGCTCGCTGCGCCGACCGCGCCTGCCGCGACTCCGAGGTGGGGCTTGACGCCGACGGCGTCCCAGTCCGATTCCGGCCACACCTTGCGGGCCAGCCGAACCAGTCCTCTCCCCTGGGCTCGCGATGCGCTGCGGGCCGCGGGCGCCGGTGTCCGCGCGTCGGTTTCGCGTTCCGCGTCGGCGATGCCGATGGTGCCTGCATGCACGGCGGCGGCCACCGATGCGGTGACCAGGCCACTGGTGCGGATGCGTCGGACGAGGAACGCCCGCAGCGTCGGCAGGTCCACCACCAGCCCACTGGTCACGGCCTCCTCGACACCTCCGGAATGGACGTGACCACCCGTCGGCAGACGAGAGTCGGCCAGCGCCAACAGGGTGGAAAGGCCAGCCAGGTTCGGCATCAGAACAGGAAGTAGCGCTGCGCCATCGGCAGCTCCGTGGCAGGCTGCTCCGCCCACACGTCGCCGTCGATGGTCACGGTGAACGTGTCGGGGTCGACCTGGATGCTGGGAAGCGCGTCGTTGAGCGGCATCTGAGCCTTCCCGACGTGCCGAACATCGCCGACCGCGACCAGCCGACGATTGACGGCGAGCCGGTCAGCGAGGCCATCCTCGATGGCCTGGGGGGCGACGAAGTGGACCGACGTCGCCGCGGCAGCGGCAGGCGCGGCCCCGAACATCGGCCGCGGCAGGACGGGCTGCGGCGTCGGGATCGAGGCGTTGGCGTCCCCCATGGCGGCCCAGGCGATCATGCCGCCCTTGATGACGGCATGCGGGCGCACACCGAAGAAGGCCGGCTCCCACAGCACGAGATCGGCGAGCTTGCCGACCTCGACGGAACCGATCTCGTGGTCGATGCCGTGTGCGACGGCCGGGCAGATCGTGTACTTCGCGACGTAGCGGCGGACCCGGTTGTTGTCGGCTGCGCCGTCGCCTTCCAGCGCACCGCGGCGTTTCTTCATCACGTGCGCGGTCTGCCACGTGCGCAGCACGACTTCGCCGATGCGCCCCATCGCCTGCGCGTCGCTGCCGATCATCGAGATCGCCCCGATGTCGTGCAGGAGGTCCTCGGCGGCGATCGTCGACGGCCGGATCCGACTCTCGGCGAACGCCAGATCCTCTGGGACGCTTGGGTTCAGGTGGTGGCACACCATGAGCATGTCGAGGTGCTCGTCGAGCGTGTTGACGGTGTGCGGCCGCGTCGGGTTGGTCGAACTCGGCAGCACGTTGGGCTGCGACACCACCGTGATGATGTCCGGTGCGTGCCCGCCTCCGGCCCCCTCGGTGTGATACGCGTGGATGGCGCGGCCGTTGATGGCGGCCAGCGTGTCCTCGACGAAGCCTGCCTCGTTGAGGGTGTCGGAGTGCAGATTGACCTGGACGCCCGCGACGTCGGCGACGGTCAGGCATGCGTCGATGGCTGCGGGCGTGGTGCCCCAATCCTCGTGGAGCTTGAAACCCGCTGCGCCTGCCCGCAGTTGCTCCCACATGGCCTCGGCGCTCACGGTGTTGCCCTTGCCGAGCAGCACCACGTTGAGCGGCCAGTGGTCGAGAGCCTCGAGCATGCGCGCCAGATGCCAGGCACCGGGCGTGACCGTGGTGGCCTTACTTCCCTCGGCGGGACCGGTACCCCCCGCGACGATCGTGGTGATGCCGCCGCCGAGGGCCTCCTCCATGATCTGCGGGCAGATCAGGTGGACGTGACAGTCGATGGCGCCTGCCGTGAGGATGCGACCGTTGCCCGCGATGATCTCGGTGGACGGACCCACCACCAGGTCGGGATGGATGCCCGACATGATGTCCGGGTTGCCCGCCTTGCCGATGGCGGTGATGCGGCCGTCGCGGATACCGACGTCGGCCTTGATGATTCCCCAGTGGTCGACGATCACCACGCCGGTGATGACGGTGTCGGGCGCACCGTCGGCGCGGGTCGCCCGCGACTGACCCATCGACTCGCGCAGTACCTTGCCGCCACCGAAGACGGCTTCGTTGCCCGCGAGTCCCGGGCCGCCGCTGCGGTCCTCGGTGATCTCGATGAACAGGTCGGTGTCGGCCAGTCGGATCCGGTCACCCGTGGTGGGCCCGAACAGTGCGGCGTAGCGCGACCGGGACAGCTCGCTCACTTCTCGTCCAACTTTCCTGGGGGCGTGAGGGACAGCCCGTAGACCTCGCGGGTGCCACTCAGCGGAACGAGCGAAACATGTTGGGCGATACCGGGTTCGAAGCGCACTGCGGTGCCGGCGGGGATGTCGAGGCGGTGACCGTGGGCGGCGTCGCGGTCGAACTCCAACGCCGCGTTGGCTTGTGGCAGGTGCACGTGGCTGCCGACCTGGACGGGCCGGTCGCCGGTGTTGACGACGGTGAGCTCGAGTCGCTCGGCACCTTCGTTGATGGCGATGTCACCGTCGCCGAAGACGACTTCTCCAGGAATCATCAAGCCCTCAGGGAATCGGGTGGTGGACGGTGACGAGCTTGGTGCCGTCGGGGAACGTGGCTTCCACCTGGACGTCGTAGAGCATCTCGGGTACGCCCTCCATGACCTCGTCACGGTTGAGCACCTCGCGACCGCTGTTCATCAGCTCGGCGACGGTGCGGCCGTCACGGGCGCCTTCGAGAAGGTGGTCGGTGATCACCGCGACCGCCTCAGGATGGTTCAGTCGCAACCCGCGCGCCTGTCGGCGTCGGGCGAGTTCGGCCGCGTAGGAGATGAGCAGGCGGTCCTGCTCGTGCGGTGACAGGCGCATAGAACGCGATCCTGCCATGGCGGGCGTCAGTCAGCAGCGCACGTGCGAATGCGCCTGTGGTCAGCCCTCGTTCGGGAGGTTCTGCAGCCGCACCTGGCCGCGGGCGACGACCTTGTCGTTGGTGTCGGTGACGGTGATGAGCCACAGCTGCTGGCGCCGGCCGCGGTGAATCGGTTCGGCGGTGGCGGTGACCAAGCCGGCGGTGATGGCTCGGAGGAAGTCGGTGTTGTTGTTGACGCCGACGACCTTGTTCCCACCGCCGGTGGACTGCAGCCACGTCGCGGCGGAGACGCTCGCCACGCTCTCCACGATCGCGCAGTACACACCACCGTGCACGATGCCGTGCGGCTGGAGGTGCCGCTCGTCGATGAGCAGTTCGGCCTTCGCGCCATCTGGCGTCACCTCGAGGTAGGTGAGGCCGATCTCGTCGTCGAAACCGCCGCCAACGCCACTGGGCATCCAAGTCGTCACATCGAAGTGTCTACACGCCTCGGATCCGCCGCGCGGGGACACCCCACGAAAAGCGGGCAGGCCCCGCACACGAAGCGTGTGCGGGGCCCGCCCTCGAGTGGACCGGGGATATCTGCAGCCCTCAGTATTCCGCGGCGGTCCGGTGGTTCCGTGACGTCTTCTCGCCTTGCTCGCCTGTAACAATAGGCAAGGCTGCCCTAATTTAACAAGACCTTCCCCATGCAGGTTCGGCTGATCCCTCGCACGGGTGCGCCGAAACCGACCAACGCGTCGAGAACGGCCTGTCCGCGGCGCATGCTCGTCAGCTCGCTGGACCCGGCGAGCAGCGGCACCTGTGTTGCCGCGCTGACGACCGCGGTACCAACGACGTGCCACATCGCCGCCACCGACATCGCGCCGCGGCTGACGTCGACCAGCTTGTCGAACAGCGGCTCGAGCGAGCGGTGACTGCGGTGCGCGACCCACGTCGTGAGCGCGGCCTCGTTCGGCAGCGCGACGATCCGGTCCCTGGCGCAGTGGCGCGGAAGCCACCCGTCGCGGTCCCTGAAGTGCGCGTCGTCGGGCAACGCGCGCAGGGTCGGGTCCACGACGCCGACCCAGTCGATGGCGCCCTCGGAGTCGACGTGCACCCACAGGTTCTCGAGCCCGGTGTCCCACGCCCTGCCCTCGATGACCAGGAGCGGCACCACGCGTCCGATGACGACGTGCGCCAGCGTGGCGGCCAGCTGGTGTGCGACGGCCGCGCAGTTGTCGGTCTCGGCGGCAGCGGCATCGAACATGGCCTGCAGTCGATCGGTGCCCAGCACGTCGGCCAGCGGCCACCAGCGCCTGCGGGACAAATCGCCCATGACGGCGACGCCGTAGACGCGCGGACACTCGGGATACAGCTCCCGCAGTCGGCGGCTGGACTCGTGAAGGGGCAGAGTCCGGCTGATCGACATCCGTGCGATCAGGGGGTCGTCGACGACGACTGTCATGAGCACCTCCTCCAGTTAGGTTAGCCTTACTATAGTGAGGCTGACGGGCAGGCAAACCGCTTGTGACTGGACTCACAATGATGTGAAAAACGGCGGTTTCGCTGGTCAGGAAGCAGCTCGCGCGCCAACTGGTTGAACCCGCAAGGAGCGAACAGCGCTGAGCGCGACTACACCGGATACGACACACGGTAGTAATCCCGTAGTACCCTGATTCCATTGCTCAGGAGAGTGAACGAAAAAACATGGCCAAACAGACGCGACTCGGGGAACTAGAACGCGAAGTTATGGACCACCTGTGGTCATCGCGTGAGCCCCAAACCGTCCGCCAGGTGCACGAAGCACTGGCGGCGCGGCGAGACCTGGCCTACACGACGATCATGACGGTCCTTCAGCGGCTGGCGAAGAAGAACCTCGTCGTGCAACACCGGGACGACCGGGCTCACCGCTACGCACCCACCCACGGCCGTGACGAACTCGTCGCAGGCCTCATGGTCGACGCCCTCGACCAGGTATCGGACTCCGGCAGCCGCGAGGCCGCCCTCGTCCACTTCGTCGAACGCGTCGGCGCCGACGAGGCCGCCGCGCTACGTCGTGCGCTGGCCGAGCTCGAGGCAAAGGACGGTTCTGGGTTGTCCGCTAGCAATCCGGGTACCGCCTGAGGGACACTGACAGTGTGTCCGCGCTGGCCTTCTCCGTAGTCGCGCTACTCCTCATTGGGCCAGTGCCTGCGTTGTTGGCGCGAGCATCCTGGCCACTGCGTGCACCGCGGGCCGCCGTCGTGTTGTGGCAGTCCGTCGCGTTGGCGGCCGTGCTGTCCGCGTTCAGCGCAGGCATCGCCATTGCCAGCAGGCTCTTCGTCCCAGGTCCGGACGGTAGACCCACTGCCACCTTCACCAGTGAGATCGAGGTGCTCGGCTGGCCTCTGTGGCTGGGCTACGTCGTCGTCTTCGGCCTCACGCTGCTGGTCGGCGCCCGTCTGATCGTGGCCGTGGTCCAGGTGGCGATCGCCACCCGTAGGCGACGGGCCCACCACCGCATGCTCGTCGACCTGCTCGGCAGGTCTGCTGCCTTCGGTCCTCCGCACGTGCGGGAAGACCCGTCGCTGCGCCGCTCCAGCGGACTCCGCATCCTTGACGTGGCCCAGCCCCTGGCCTACTGCCTGCCCGGCGTCCGCAGCCGGGTCGTCGTGAGCGAGGGCACGCTGAGCGCGCTGTCCGGCACCGAGATGTCGGCGATCCTGAGCCACGAGCACGCTCACCTGCGAGCGCGGCACGACCTGGTGCTCGAGATGTTCACCGCCGTGCACGCGGCCTTCCCGCGCTTCGTGCGCAGCGCGAACGCGCTCGACGCGGTGCGCCTCCTCATCGAGCTGCTCGCCGACGATGCCGCCGTCCGCACCGCGGGCCCCACTCCCCTGGCCAGGGCGCTGGTGGCGTGCGCGTCCAGCAGGGCGCCGTCCGGTGCTCTCGCCGCTGGCGGCCCACACACCATCACGCGCGTGCGCCGCCTGGGCGGCAAGCCCAACAGCGTCCCCCTCGCGGTGGCGGCCTACGCCACCGCGGCTGCCGTGCTCGTCGTGCCCACCATCGCGCTCGCGGTGCCGTGGCTCACCGAGCTGCAGCGGCTGCTCACCGCGTAGATTCGACCTTCAGAAGGCATGTGCGACAACCAAACAACGAAAGGCTGCCTGTGAGCTCGTCGGAATCAACCAAGGGCACGGCACAGATCGGCGTCACCGGCCTGGCCGTGATGGGTTCGAATCTCGCGCGCAATTTCGCGCACCATGGCTACACCGTCGCCCTGCACAACCGGACGGTCGCCAAGACCGACGCGCTGCTGGCGGCCCATGGCTCGGAGGGCAACTTCGTCCGCAGCGAGACGATCCCGGAATTCCTTGCCGCCCTTGAGAAACCGCGTCGCGTCATCATCATGGTCAAGGCGGGCGACCCCACCGACGCCGTGATCAGCGAGCTCGCCGACGCAATGGAGGAAGGCGACATCATCATCGATGGCGGCAACTCCCTCTACACCGACACCATCCGCCGCGAGAAGGCCATCCGCGAGCGTGGCCTGCACTTCGTCGGCGCGGGCATCTCCGGTGGCGAGGAAGGCGCGCTCAAGGGCCCGTCGATCATGCCCGGCGGCCCCGCCGAGTCGTACAAGTCGCTCGGCCCGCTGCTCGAGGAGATCTCCGCCCACGTCGACGGCGTGCCCTGCTGCACGCACATCGGTCCCGACGGCTCGGGCCACTTCGTCAAGATGGTGCACAACGGCATCGAGTACTCCGACATGCAGTTGATCGGCGAGGCCTACCAGCTGCTGCGCGACGGATTGGGCAAGACCGCGCCCGAGATCGCCGAGATCTTCGCCGAGTGGAACAAGGGCGATCTGGACAGCTACCTCATCGAGATCACCGCCGAGGTGCTCAAGCAGGTCGACGCCAAGACGGGTAAGCCGCTCGTCGACGTCATCCTCGATGAGGCCGAGCAGAAGGGCACCGGACGCTGGACGGTGAAGTCCGCACTGGACCTCGGGGTGCCGGTGACGGGTATCGCCGAGGCCGTCTTCGCCCGCGCGCTGTCCGGCTCGGTAGCGCAGCGCAAGGCCGCCACCGGCCTGGCGTCGGGCGAGCTGGGCGCCAAGCCTGCCGACGCGGCGCAGTTCATCGACGACGTCAGCAAGGCGCTGTACGCGTCCAAGATCATCGCGTACGCCCAGGGGTTCAACCAGATTCAGGCAGGTAGCGCCGAGTACGACTGGAACATCACGCTCGGCGACATGGCCACCATCTGGCGCGGCGGCTGCATCATCCGGGCCAAGTTCCTCAACCGCATCAAGGAGGCGTTCGACGCGGACCCTCAACTAGCCACCCTCATCGCCGCGCCGTACTTCCGTGACGCCATCGAAGCCGGGATCGACAGCTGGCGGCGCGTCGTCGTGACGGCCACCGAACTGGGTATCCCGATCCCCGGCTTCGCCTCGGCCCTGTCCTACTACGACGCGCTGCGCACCGAACGGCTCCCCGCGGCGCTGACGCAGGGTCTGCGCGACTTCTTCGGCGCGCACACCTACGGGCGTATCGACGAGGACCCGAGCAAGAAGTTCCACACCCAGTGGAGCGGCGATCGCACCGAGTCGCCTGCCTGACTTCCTGCACGGGCAGGGGGACCCGACCGAACTAGGCTGGGGCCATGCGCTTTCTCGACGGGCACCACCCGCCCTACGACCTGACCTACAACGACGTCTTCGTCGTACCGGGGCGCTCCGACGTCACGTCCCGGTTCGACGTCGACCTCTCGACCGTCGACGGCTCCGGCACCACGATCCCCGTGGTCGTCGCGAACATGACCGCCGTCGCGGGTCGCCGGATGGCCGAGACGGTGGCCCGCCGCGGCGGGATCGTGGTGCTGCCACAGGATCTTCCCGCCTCCGCGGTCCGCGAGATGGTCGAGTTCGTGAAGAGCCGCGACCTGGTGGTGGACACCCCGGTCACCCTGTCGCCGGACGATTCGGTGTCCGACGCCACCGCGCTGATCCACAAGCGCGCGCACGGCGCCGCGGTCGTGGTCGACCGGGACGGCAAGCCCGTCGGCCTGGTCACCGAGGCCGCGTGCCAGGGTGTCGACCGCTTCGCGCGGGTCCGCGACGTGGCGGCCACCGACTTCGTGACCGCGCCGGTGGGGACCGACCCGCATGCCGTGTTCGACCAACTCGAGCACAGCCCCGTCGGGGTCGCGGTGATGACGGCACCCGACGGCAGACTGGCCGGGGTGCTGACGCGCACCGGCGCCATCCGCGCGGGCATCTACTCGCCCGCCGTCGACGCCGCGGGCCGGCTGCGGATCGCCGCCGCGGTCGGCATCAACGGCGACGTCGCGGCCAAGGCACAGGCGCTGGCCGAAGCGGGTGCCGACCTGCTGGTGGTGGACACCGCACACGGTCATCAGCTCAAGATGCTCGACGCCATCAAGGCTGTGTCGTCCCTCGACCTAGGCCTGCCGCTCGCGGCGGGCAACGTGGTGTCCGCCGAAGGCACGCGTGACCTCATCAGCGCGGGCGCCTCGATCGTCAAGGTGGGCGTCGGCCCCGGCGCCATGTGCACCACCCGGATGATGACGGGTGTCGGGCGCCCACAGTTCTCCGCTGTGGTCGAATGCGCTTCTGCGGCAAGGCAACTCGGCGGCCACGTCTGGGCCGACGGCGGCGTGCGCCACCCGCGCGACGTGGCACTCGCGCTCGCCGCGGGCGCCTCCAACGTGATGATCGGCTCGTGGTTCGCAGGCACGTACGAGTCGCCGGGCGACCTGCTGCACGACCGGGACGACCGGCTGTACAAGGAGAGCTACGGCATGGCGTCCAAGCGCGCGGTGGCGGCCAGGACCGCAGGCGACAGCCAGTTCGACCGCGCCCGCAAGGCACTCTTCGAAGAGGGCATCTCGACCTCGCGGATGAGCCTCGACCCGGCCCGCGGCGGCGTCGAGGACCTCCTCGACCACATCACCTCCGGCGTGCGGAGCACCTGCACCTACGTCGGCGCGGCGACGTTGCCAGAACTGCACGACAAGGTGGTCCTCGGGGTGCAGTCCGCGGCGGGCTTCGCGGAGGGGCATCCGCTACCGACCGGCTGGTGACGCGGCGGCGACTGCTCTGCGTGCCGGCCCGACTCGGCTACGATTGACCCCATCTCATCGCCGATCGAAAGGGAACACGTGCCGCAGGCACCCGCCGAGGCCCCGGAACCTGAACGGGCCTCCTCGGAGCCATCCGACGCCGAACCCTCCAGTAGGCAGCCGGGCCGAGTGCCCGGCGCCCACTGTGCGAGGCTCCGATGAGCCTGGCCCTGAGTCTGATCGCCTTCCTGCTGCTCACCGCAGGAACGGCGCTGTTCGTCGCCGCGGAGTTCTCCCTCACCGCCCTGGAACGCAGCACCGTCGAGTCCAACGCCAAGAACGGTGGCTGGCGGGACGCATACGTCCAGAAGGCGCACCGCTCGCTGTCCTTCCAACTGTCGGGCGCGCAGCTCGGCATCTCCATCACGACACTCGCCACGGGTTACCTTGCCGAGCCGGTCGTTGCCACGCTGCTGCACGCCCCGCTCACGCTGATCAAGGTCCCGCCGACGATGGTCGACGGCATCGCGCTGGCGCTGGCGTTGCTGATTGCCACCTCGGTGTCGATGATCTTCGGCGAGCTGGTGCCCAAGAACCTCGCCGTCGCCAAGGCGGTGCCCACCGCGCGCTGGGCAGCACCGCTGCAGTGGTGGTTCTCGCGGATGCTCACGCCGGCGATCAAGGTGACCAACGGCACGGCCAACTGGGTCCTTCGCAGGCTCGGCATCGAGCCGGCCGAAGAGCTGCGATCCGCTCGCTCACCGCAGGAGCTCGTCTCTCTGGTGCGCACCTCCAAGCGCAGTGGCTCACTGGACGCGAGCACCGCCGACCTCGTCGACCGCTCCCTGCAGTTCGGTGAGCGCTCGGCGGAGGAGCTGATGACCCCGCGGTCCAAGATCGAGTCGCTGCACGCCGACGACACCGTCGCGGACCTGGTGCAGAAGGCCATGGACACGGGCTTCTCCCGCTTCCCGATCGTCGACGGCGACCTGGACGAAACGGTGGGGATCGTGCACATCAAGCAGGTGTTCGCGGTGCCGGTCGGCGAGCGGTCCGCCAGGCGGCTGGCGGAGATCGCACTGCCGGTGGCCACCGTCCCGTCGAGCCTCGACGGCGACGCCGTGATGACCCAGATCCGCGCCAACGGACTGCAGACCGCACTGGTCGTCGACGAATACGGCGGCACGGCGGGCATGGTCACCGTCGAGGACCTCATCGAGGAGATCGTCGGCGACGTCCGCGACGAGCACGACGACGCCACCCCCGACGTCGTCGAGGTGCGCAACGGTTGGCAGATCTCGGGTCTGCTGCGCATCGACGAGGTCGAGACCGAGACGCCGTTCCGGCCGCCGGAAGGCGAGTACGAGACGATCGGCGGGCTGGTCCTGCAGCAACTCGGCCACATCCCCGAGCCAGGGGAAACCGTCGAGCTCACCGAGTTCGACCCCGACGGCCCACTCGACGACCCCGTGCACTGGCAGGCCACCGTGATGCAGATGGACGGTCGACGCATCGACCTGCTCGAGCTGACCGAACTCGGCCGCCGAGGCAAACCCGGGAAGGAGGAGGAGGAGTAATGGGATCCGACATCTTCGGCGTCTTCCTGACGGTTGCGCTGCTCGCACTCAACGCCTTCTTCGTGGGTGCCGAGTTCGCACTCATCTCGGCGCGCCGCGACCGCCTCGAGGCCCTCGCCGAACAGGGCAAGAAGAGCGCCGTCACCGTCATCAGGGCGGGCGAACGGTTGTCCCTGATGCTGGCGGGCGCCCAGCTGGGAATCACGATCTGTTCGATCCTGCTGGGCCGCGTCGGCGAGCCCGCGGTCGCCCATCTCCTCGAGATACCGTTCGGCGCGGTGGGAATTCCCGACACGGTGCTGCACACCGTCTCGTTCCTGATCGCCCTGGGCGTCGTCGTCACCCTGCACGTACTGCTGGGCGAGATGGTGCCGAAGAACATCGCGATCGCGGGACCCGAGTCGGCGGCGATGCTGCTCATCCCGCCGTATCTGGTCTACATGCGACTGGCCAAACCGTTCATCGCCTTCTACAACTGGTGCGCCAACAGGACGCTGCGCGCGCTCGGTGTGGAGCCCAGGGACGAGCTCGACGTGACCGTGTCGACGGTCGAACTGTCGGAGATGATCGCCGAGTCGCTGTCGGAGGGTCTGCTCGACCCCGAGGAGCACGGCAGGCTGACCCGCGCTCTACAGGTCCGCACCCACGTCGTCGCCGACGTCGCCATCCCGCTCGGTGACATCAGGGCGGTCCCCGTCGCGGGACCGGGTCTCGGGCCCACCGTCGCCGCGATCGAGCGGGCGCTCGTCGACACCGGATACTCGCGGTTCCCCGTGACGGACAACACGGGCGCCTTCGTGGGCTACCTGCACATCAAGGACGTGCTGCCGCTGATGAACGACCCTGACGCCGTGGTCGATTCGTCGATCGTGCGTGCGCTACCCCGGCTGGCCGCCGCACTGCCGGTGCCCGAGGCGCTGTCCCGCCTGCGCCGCGACAACAGCCACCTGGCCCTCGTCACCACCGACGAGCGGGTGACCGCCGTCGTGACGCTCGAGGATCTGGTCGAGGATCTGGTCGGGACGGTGCGCGACGGAACGCACCGTGTCTGACACGCGCACCGTCGAGCGACCAGTCCTCGACGAAGCCGAGTGGAACGCACGCGAACAGCGGTACGTCGAGCGCGCGGAGGTCCTGCTGGGTCCGCACACTGCGCGTGCCCGGCGCGGTGAGGCACATCCGGTGTGGGACTTCCTGTTCAGCTACTACAGCCTGCGGCCGCGCCAGCTCCGTCGCTGGCACCCCGGGTACGGCGTCGCACTCGGCGGTGTGTCGGCAGACCGTTTCCTCGACCGCACCGGTTACGTGCGAAGGGATTCCGTCGTCACCGTGGCCAGGGCGCACCTGCTCACCCGCCTCGACACCGTGGCATTCATCGCCGAGCTGCTGCGGGCCACCTCCGACCGCCCTGCCAAGCTGAACTGCTTCGGACTGCACGAGTGGGCCATGGTCTATCGCACCACCGACACCAGGCACGGCCAGGTTCCGCTGCGGCTGGGCGCGGCGGGTACGGACGCCGTGGTCGAGTCGACGCCGTTGCGCTGCAGCCACTTCGACGCCTACCGCTTCTTCACCGAGCACGCCATGCCACGCAACGCCGAGGAGCTGAGCCGCCGGACGCAGGTGGCCAACGAGCAGCCGGGCTGCGTGCACGCCAACATGGATCTGTACAAGTGGGCGTTCAAGCTCGGCCCCCTGGTGGCCTCCGAACTGGTGATGGACTGCCTCGACCTGGCCGTCGATGCACGCGAACTCGACATGCGCGCCAGCCCATACGACTTGGCGGCCTACGGCTTCGCGCCGATCGCCATCGAAACACCCGCGGGCAGAGCCGAATACGTACGCGCACAGCATTCTCTCGCCGAACGCGCAGCACCCTTGCGGGCAGCCCTGATTGGCTGGTGCGGTGAATTGTTGGAGGCTGCCGCGGGTTGAGCCTCGCGGCGCCGTGATGTCGGCGCTCGCCTGTGCCACCCTGCTGCTCGCGGCATGCGGCGGCCAGACCCCCGATCGTGCGGTGGCACCGCGGGGTGCTGCCATGGTTGGCGACTTCGGCGGAGACGCGCCCGGCTCACTGCTGTCGGCGGACACCCTCCCCTACCTCGATCCTGCGCTGCGCGCCGACACCTCGGTGGCCGCGAGGATCACCTACCTATCCACCTCCGGCGTCGACCGCACCCATCAGACGGTGTCGGGAACGGTGTTCGTGCCCAAGGGAAGTCCACCGGACGGCGGCTGGCGGGTCGTCGCGTTCGGGCACCCCGCGACCGGCATCCATCCCGAGTGCGCGCCATCGGCCTCACCCACGCTGCTCGGCTCGGCACCGACCGTCGCGGCCCTCGTCGACGCGGGCTACATGGTCACCGTGTCGGACTACCAGGGGCTCGGTATCGACGGCGTCTACCACCCCTTCCTCGACTCGACGACCGAGGGCTACAACCTGATCGACTCCGTGCTCGCCGCCCGCAAGCTCGTCCCCGCCGCATCGGCGAGCTGGGCCGCCTACGGCGTCGGACAGGGCGGGCAGGCGGCGTGGGCCGCCGACGAGCTGACCCCCGACTACCGCGCAGGCCTTGACTTCGCCGGGGCTGCGGCGGTCGCACCGACGGCCGCGCTCGACGGGCTGGCCGACGCCGCGGCCGATGGCACCCTCACGCGGGACCAGCAGTTGACGCTGCAGCAGTTCCTGGCGTCCCTGAAGGCCGAGTACGACGACGTCGACCTCGACGCCTACCGGCACGGCGTCGCGAAGGATCACTGGGATGCGCTGTCGGCGTGCTGGGGCTCCGCATACCAGGACCGGTCGCGCGTCGCCGAGCAGCTGGGCCAGGACGACCTCAAGCCCGACAGCGACGATGCGACGCAGGTCTTGCGCGGGTATCTGCAGAAGACGTCACTGCCCCAGGCCCCGACGGCGGTGCCGATGGTGATCGTGCCCGATGCCCCGGACGGCTTGATCCCCCAGGACCAGACGGACGCGGCGGTGGCACGGGCCTGTGCGATGGGCGACGTGATCGCCTCCGCGGCGCCGCAGCTCGGCGGCGATCAGACCGCCGTACTGGACTGGATCTCCGATCGCTTCAAGGACATTCCCGCGCAGAACGATTGTCCGGCGCCCGCGGCGCCCAACTCCGGGTGAGCCGACGCCCAGCCGATTCACGAGTCAGTTTGCGATACATGTACTGGTGGACGTCTCCCTGATCCGTGGCTGGTTGCCGATCGTCGTTCAGGTGATTGCCGGGATCGTCCTCGTGGTCGGGATCGGCTGGCGCACCGGCAGATGGCGCACGCGCCTGCTTCCCGTCGCCGCCGTCGTGGGCGTCGCACTGGCCGCCGCCGTGTACGGGTTCATCGACTACGAGGCACTGGCCGGCGATCCCGCACCCGTCGTGCTGTGGCTGTGGATCGCCGCGACGGGGGTGGCCGTGGTGGTGGCCATCGCGGGATGGCGGGGTATCCGCTGGTCGCGGCGGGTCGCATCGCTGGTGGCCGTCCCACTGTGCGCGCTGTGCGCGGTGCTCGCCGTCAACGGTTGGACCGGGTACCTGCCGACGCTGGGCTCGGCGTGGCAGAGCGCGTCGGGCGCCGCGTTGCCCAGCGAGACCGACGAGGCCGGTGCCATGGCCATGTTGCGGAATCACGACAGACCGACGCAGGGCACGTTGGTCACGGTGAAGATCGGCGCCGACGCGTCCGGGTTCCGGCACCGTGACGAACTCGTGTACCTCCCGCCGTCCTGGTTTGCCAGCGATCCACCGCCTCATTTGCCCGCCGTGATCATGGCCGACAGTGAGTTCGGTCACCCGACGGACTGGCCGAGCACCGGCGATGCGCAGGACGTCGCCGACCGGTTCGCGGCGGCCCACGGCGGCAACTCACCGGTACTGGTCTTCACCGATACCAGCGGTGAGTTCACCAACGACACCGAGTGCGTGAACGGGGTGCGCGGGAACGCCGCGGATCATCTCACCAAAGACGTTGTCCCCTATGTCGTTTCACACTTCGGGGTGAGTCCCGATCGAGCGAACTGGGGAATCGTGGGCTGGTCGACTGGAGGCACCTGCGCCCTGACGACCGCCGTGATGCACCCCGAACTCTTCAGCGCCTTCGTCGACATCGATGGCGAGATGAGTCCCAATGCGGGCTCGCAGAAGCAGACCATCGCCCGCCTGTTCGGCGGCGATGCCACGGCGTTCGCGGCCTTCGACCCCGCCTCGGTGATGGCGGCGCACGGTCCTTACGCCGGGCTGGCCGGCTGGTTCGGCGTCTCGGGAGGCGGTCCCACCACTTACTACCCCGCCGGTTCGGACCCTCCCGCCGCGCAGAATCCCGCCGACATCGACGACGAGAACCACGCGGCCGTCGCCGGCTACCTGTGCCCCCTGGCCAGCAGCAACGGCATCCCCTGCGCGGTGGCTCCGGTGATCGGCGCCCACGATTGGAGCACCGCGGCCAAGGTCTTCGCGGCTGCGCTGCCCTGGCTGGCGGGTCGACTCGGGACGCCCACGGTGCCCACCGTTCCCCTGCCGGGGGGCGCGCCCGCGTCGTGACGCGGACCACGCCGACCGCCGGATCGATTCTCAGCGTCCGACAGGCCAATTGGCCCTCGTTTACTCACGGGTAAGCTTGATCGACGCTTTAGAGAGGAAACCATGACCGATCGCGTGACAGTCGGAAACCTGCGCGTGGCACGTGTGCTGCACGACTTCATCACAAATGAGGCGTTGCCGGGCACCGGCGTAGACGCCGACAGCTTCTGGGCAGGCGTCGACAAGGTCGTCACCGACCTGGCGCCTCGGAACCAGGATCTGCTCGCGCGCCGGGACGACCTGCAGGCGCAGATCGACAAATGGCACCGCCAGCGCGTCATCGGACCGTTCGATCCCGCCGAGTACCAGGCGTTCCTCACCGAGATCGGCTACCTGCAGCCCGAACCCGAGGACTTCACCATCACCACCTCGGGCGTCGACACCGAGATCACCAGCACCGCGGGCCCGCAGCTGGTGGTGCCGATCCTCAACGCCCGCTTCGCGTTGAACGCCTCCAACGCCCGGTGGGGTTCGCTGTACGACGCGCTCTACGGCACCGACGTCATCCCCGAGACCGATGGCGCCGAGAAGGGCAGCGGCGGCTACAACCGGGTGCGCGGCGACAAGGTCATCGCCTACGCCCGCAAGTTCCTCGACGATTCGGTGCCGCTGGCGTCCGGCTCCTACGTCGACGCCACCGGCTTCAAGGTGGATGACGGTCAGCTTCTGGTGACGCTCGACGACCTCTCGGAATCCGATGACTCCTCGCGCGAGCGCTCGGTCGGCCTCGCCGAGCCCACCGAATTCGCCGGCTACCTCGGCGAGGCCGATGCCCCCACCGCGGTGCTGCTGGTGCACCACGGCCTGCACATCGAGATCCTGATCGACCCGGACTCGCCCGTCGGCTCCACCGACAAGGCAGGCGTCAAGGATGTCGTGCTGGAGTCCGCCGTCACCACGATCATGGACTTCGAGGACTCCGTCGCCGCCGTCGACGCCGACGACAAGGTGCTCGGCTACCGCAACTGGCTCGGCCTCAACCGCGGCGACCTCACCGAGGAGGTCAGCAAGGGCGGCAAGTCGTTCACCCGCGTGCTCAACGAGGACCGCACGTTCACTCGGCCGAAACCGGGCCCGGATGGCGAGTCCGAGCTGACCCTGCCCGGCCGCAGCCTGCTGTTCGTCCGCAACGTCGGGCACCTGATGACCAACGACGCGATCACCTTCGACAACGACGGGGTCGACGGCGCCGAAGTTCCCGAGGGCATCCAGGACGCGCTGTTCACCGGGCTGATCGCCATGCACGGCCTGAAGGACGGCTCGGAGAACGACGGAGCCAACGGCCCCCTCAAGAACAGCCGCACCGGCTCCATCTACATCGTCAAGCCCAAGATGCACGGCCCCGACGAGGTGGCGTTCACGGCCGAACTGTTCAGCCGTGTCGAGGACGTGCTCGGCCTCCCGCAGGCCACCATGAAGGTCGGCATCATGGACGAGGAGCGGCGCACCACGCTGAACCTGAAGGCGTGCATCAAGGCCGCGGCCGACCGCGTGGTGTTCATCAACACCGGCTTCCTGGACCGCACGGGTGACGAGATACACACCTCGATGGAGGCCGGGCCGATGGTCCGCAAGGGCGCCATGAAGAGCCAGCCCTGGATCAAGGCCTATGAGGACGCCAATGTCGACACCGGTCTGGCGACGGGATTCTCCGGCAAGGCGCAGATCGGCAAGGGCATGTGGGCCATGACCGAGCTGATGGCCGACATGGTGGAGCAGAAGATCGGTCAGCCCAAGGCGGGCGCCACCACCGCGTGGGTGCCATCACCGACGGGCGCGACGTTGCACGCCATGCACTACCACCAGGTCGACGTGTTCGAGGTGCAGAAGGAACTCGCAGCGAAGAAATCCGAAGGGCAGGAGCGCAGCGACCGGGGAACCGCCAGGACCACGCTCGACCAGCTGCTGACGATCCCGCTGGCCAAGGAGCTCGCCTGGGCCCCGGAAGAGATCCGCGAGGAGGTCGACAACAACTGCCAGTCGATCCTCGGCTACGTCGTGCGATGGATCGACGCGGGCGTCGGCTGCTCCAAGGTGCCCGACATCCACAACGTCGCGCTGATGGAGGACCGCGCCACCCTGCGCATCTCGAGCCAGCTACTGGCCAACTGGCTGCGCCACGGCGTCATCACCGAAGAGGACGTCAAGGCCAGCCTTCGGCGGATGGCGGTCGTGGTCGACGAGCAGAACGCCAAGGACCCCGACTATCTGCCGATGGCGCCCGACCCCGAGGCAAGCATCGCGTTCGAGGCGGCCCAAGAGCTGATCCTGTCCGGCGCCGACCAGCCCAACGGCTACACCGAGCCGATCCTGCATCGCCGTCGCCGGGAGTTCAAAGCTCGTCACGCCAACCAGTGACTAGACTTCGGCGGGGCCGGGTGACGAGTCGACTCAACGAGTACAGGGGTTAGGAATTGGGCAGGCACAGCGTTCCCGA
>JAOPUT010000281.1 GCA_025963385.1 Mycobacterium sp. | reverse complement strand
CCGGCCAGCACAGCAGTGCCAGCGTCATTCGGGAGACGATCTCACACGCGGCGGTGTCGTCGGGTTCGATGCCGGACAACTTCGCGACCTCATCGGTGAAGCTGCTTATCAGTGCGCTGTCGACGCTATGGGCGGCGGCGGGGCCGGTGAGCAGTGCCGACGCGACGGGGTCGGTGCGCAAGATGTCGAGCGACGCCGTCACCGCGGCTATAAGGCGTTCGCCGCCCTCGAGCTGGTCTACCGTCTCCGCGACCGACGACGTCACGCGGGTGAGGGCCTGGTTCAGCACCACGTCACGAATCGTCTCCCTATCACCGACCCTTCGGTAGACGGTGGCGCGCGAGCACCCTGCGCGTAGTGCGACGTCCTCCATGCTGAGCCCGTCGAATCCGTTGGCGGCAACCGACTCGGTGGCGGCGAGGTGGATCTGATCGAGGGTGGTCGAACTCATCTCGGCTCGGGTGCGCGCATCTTTGAGACAACCCACTTTGCGCTTGTCGCGCCGTGAATCGCTACGGCCGCTGGTGTCGGCGGCACTCCATGCCTCACTGTCGATCGAATAGGTCATTTGCACTCTCACGTCGGATCGTCTCTCTTACTTTACATGTATAGGCGAGCATGCCGATCAATTTTCGGATAAACACATCGCGGAATCGTCATGCCCACCGTGAACTTTCGGCTGTCACCACGCGAGACGGCCGACGTGCTGCGTCGGGTGGACCCGGGATCGTGTTCGTCGCCGCCGAGTTCGTGCGGCCTGCATCCACGGGGGAACCGTGGTGCCCCAGGACAGTTCGACCCCGCAGACGCGGTGCGGTTGATCTCGGCTGAGCGGGTCACGCTGCTGCACCTGGCAAGGTCGACAATAAGCATTTCCGCAACGACCTGAGGTGAGGGCTACGCGGTGGGCTGCCCGTAGACCGCGACGACCACCGACCGGGCCAGGCTATTCTCCGACCACACGCCGATGGCGACGTTCGCGCAGTCCTGCATGATCGCCCGCCGCGGCGGATCCCACCACCACTGGCCAAGGATTTCGATGCCGCTGATCGCCAACGCCGGATTGATGGCGACGGTCTCGGAGACCTTGCCCGTGAAGCCCTGCGCGTTCGCTCGGCTCAGCGGTGTGGACCCGTCGGAACCGATGTCGCCGTCGAGGTTCGTGTCATTGAGCACGTCGAGCGCATGAACGCGGGCCGCCTCCACCAGTCGGCCGTCCAGTTTCGGGTCCGTCGTGCACCCGTTCTTCTTTTGAGCGGTGTCGATGTTGACGAACACGCTCTCGTTGAGGCGCTTGTTGTCGGCCTGCGCCGATGGCAGCACCGCTCCTACGACCATCACTGACGACAGGGCGGCAATCGTCGCCAACCGTCGAATACCCTGCGTGAACGTCATGGTCAAAGAGACTACCGTAAACAGGTATACGATTTACGCTTTCGATCGGCTATGGAACGCATATGTGGGAGCACCTCGCGGCCCCCACCGGGCTGCGTACGGGCGGTCACGAGTTCCGCAGTAACGACCGGCGCAGCAGCTTCGCCATGAGTTCCGCTGCGCGTTCGTCGCTGTCGGGCCGGTCAGGGCCGGTCGGCTCGCTCATGCGACCGAGACCGCCACCGGAATTGCGCCCGCCACGTGGGCGTCCATCGCCGCTGGCAGGCGCGGACGTCGTACTCATCACCGACGCCGGATCGAACCTCGGATGTGGCACCGAGCAGGGTTCCGACGACGCGCAACTTCGGCGCACGGTCAGTGTCCCGGATCGCGCTAGATACGGGTTCCGGCAGCATCGAGCATTGACTTGATGTCGGTCCATGCGCTGCGAACGATGTCGGCAACCGGCAACAGCGCGTCGATCCGCGACGACACCTGACCCGTGTTGGCGACGCTTGCTTCCATATCGCCGCCGAAGTACAGATCGGTGATCTTGCGGAGCAGCCGGACCCCGGGCTCGTGCGCCGCGACGCGGGCAGCCAAGCCGACGCGAAGGACCCGCATCGTCGGATTTCCCGGAAGGTCGAGAAGCACTGTGTCGGAATCGTTTGCGGCGACGATCGCATCCTTGAAATTGCTGTGCACGAGAGCTTCTCGACTCGCGAGCATCCGCGTGCCCATCTGTACGCCCTCGGCTCCGAGCACCAGCGCCGCAGCCGCTGAGCGTGCATCGCACATACCGCCGGCTGCGATGATCGGCAGGTCGACGCAGCCGGAGACGAGCGGGAGCAGAACCATCGTCGACGCGCTGAGGGTCGACTTGAACCCTCCGCCCTCGACCCCCTCAACCACCAGCGCGTCGACGCCGGCGTCGACGGCCTTCATCGCCGCCCGCAGTGAACCGACGACGTGTACGACGGTCATGCCTGCATCGTGCAAGCGCCCGGTGAACAACGCCGGGTCACCGGCGGAGCTGAAGACGTGGCGCACCTCGGCCTCGGCCAGTATGTCGACGATCGACGGGTCACTCTTCCAGCCCTGAATCATCAAGTTCGCCGCGACGGGCTTGTCGGTGAGCTCACGGACCCGATGCAGATCCGATCGGCCTTCGGGGGTGAGCGTCTCGATCATGCCGAGGCCGCCGGCTTCGGACACGGCGGCGGCGAGGTCGGCCCTCGCGATATAGGTCATCGGCGCCTGAATGATCGGATACTCGACGCCAAACAGGGACTGGATACGATTGGGCACCCTTCAACATATCGGATCACCGTGCGTCCAGCGCCGCAAACGTGCACAGCCCCGGGACATTTGGGTGGCCCGACGGCCTCAGACACGAAAGCTCTCACGAAGGAAGGGTGAGGGAGGCGGGAGTGGAAAGTCAGGCGACGCCGAGGTACGCGGCGCGAATGTTGTTGTCGTTCGTAAGCTCTGGGATGCCGCCTTCGCGGCTGATGTCCATCGCCAGGATGTACGCGCGATCCGAGCGTGTCAGCGGCTGTTGCGCGTTTGTACGACGAGCAGCGCTGTGGCGCCATGCGAGTCGATGTCGGCAATAACCTCGGTGACGGTGCCACGTCGCAGAGCGTGTTCGTCGAGGGACGGCTGCCCTGAACGCCGCGGTCACCGAGATGCCGTCGCGGATTGTCGCCGAGGATCGGCAGTGCGTTGCCGCCCGCCTCCTCGATCTCCTTGGCGGCGGTGTAGACCGCGTCGTCGAGCTTCGGGTGGGGTTCGGCGGTTTTGGCCCGGCTGGCGCCGGAGATGAACATGGCTTCCCTGCGAGGGTCACGTCGTCCCTCCCTCTGCGAGTAAAGCGCTTAACAGTTACATCTATTGATATGACGCGATAATGTGGCACGACAGAGATTTCCGATGCGCTACAGGTGGGCAGACTCATGGATCCGAACCCCGACTACGACGCCAGCGACGAGCTCGAGTACTTCTTCCAGTTTGTACCGTGGGGGCTTCGAGGCGTCTATCCGCCGCCGGCCTACCCACCGGTGTGACCTCATCCGCGGACGATTCACAGGCGGAGTCGCTCATCGGCGCCGTCGTCGTGGACGGCGTACCCCGCGACGTTGCGGCGGAACGCTGCTGCTCGGTGGCCGACCTGACTATCAACGACGGCACTGCGGCTGCGAGCATGGTGACGCACCCGAGACTGCCGCACTCCGAGCAAACGTCCGTCGAGCCGTCCGAAACCACCGCGGAGGCCGCCAAGTGGATCTGCGCGGTGTCAACGCCGAGATCAAATGAAGTGCCAGTCAGGGAGACAAAAATGAGGACGCTTACCTCAATGTGTCGCGGGTCGTCCATAGGCGGGTTCGTCATCGCGTGCGTGCTCGCTGCGGGGGCGTCGATCCTGGCACCGCCGGCGTCGGCGGTGCCAGGACCCGAGGTGGAGTACACGTACAACGTGATTGTGCGCCGGCACTTCGATTTCCCGAACAACGATGCGATCGGGTACGGCTTCGGGATCTGCGACAAGGTCACCAGAGGTGCGAGCTACGCAGACGTCATGGGCGACGTGAAGCGTGACGTCTTTCCTA
>JAOPUT010000277.1 GCA_025963385.1 Mycobacterium sp. | reverse complement strand
CGCGGCTCGCGAAGAGCTACCGGGTGGTGGCACCGGACCTGCTCGGCCACGGGCAGTCGACGAAGCCGCGCGGTGACTATTCACTCGGCGCGTTCGCCGTCTGGCTGCGCGACGTCCTCGACGAGTTAGGCATTGCGCGGGCGACCATCGTCGGGCATTCGCTCGGAGGCGGCGTGGCGATGCAGTTCATCTACCAGCATCCCGACTACTGCGACCGGGTGATCCTGATCAGCAGCGGCGGGCTGGGCAACGACGTCGGCTTCATCCTTCGGCTGCTGTCCGCCCCTGGCGCCGAGTTCGTCCTCCCGATCATCGCACCGAGCCCGGTCCTGAAGGCAGGCAACAAGATCGGGTCGTGGTTCACCTCGGCGGGCATGCGGGCGCCGCGCGCGAGCGAGATCTGGCGCGCCTACTCGTCCTTCTCGGACCGCGCCACGCGGGACGCGTTCCTTCGCACCCTGCGGTCGGTGGTGGACTACCGCGGGCAGGCGGTCAGTGCGCTGAATCGTCTCCACGTCCGCGCCGAGCTCCCGACGCTGGCGATCTGGGGCGAGGACGACGAGATCATCCCGGTCGAGCACGGCTACGCTGCCCAGGCCGCCCGGCCCGGCAGCCGCCTCGAGGTGCTGCCGGGCGTCGGACACTTCGCCCACGTCGAAGCGCCCAACGAGGTCGCCGACATCATCGACGACTTCATGAGGACCACCGTCCACGACAAGGGTGTCGACGTCGTGAGTCCGCCGCACGGGTAGGTCCGCATTCGGTAGGTGTGAACCGCGCCACCCGTGGGTATTGGGTGTACATGTGTTCACCATTGAAGGCTGCCGAAGCCGTCCGCTCGAGGGGTGTGCGATGGCTCTGAGACTGCGTGACCTCACGCGATGGAGTGCAGCACCGGCCAAGGGCGTCGAAACCGCGACGTCACCGAAGGTCAACGTGCTGCGAGGTTTGGCGGCACGCGCCACGACGCCGCTGCTGCCCGACGACTACCTGAAGCTGCTCAATCCGCTCTGGTCCGCCCGCGAGCTGCGCGGCGAGGTCGTTGACGTGCAGCGGGAGACCGAGGACTCCGCCACGGTGACGATCAAGCCGGGGTGGGGTTTCGCGGGCGACTACCGGCCGGGTCAGTACGTCGGGATCGGTCTGCGCATCGACGGGCGATGGCATTGGCGTTCGTACTCGCTGACCTCGATCCCGCGGCGCGACAAGAAGCTGATCTCGATCACCGTCAAAGCGACGCCCGAGGGTTTCCTGTCGACCCACTTGGTGAACGGTGTGAAATCCGGAACGATCGTTCGCCTGGCAGCGCCCAAGGGTGACTTCGCGCTGCCCGATCCGCCGCCAGCCAAGCTGCTCCTGGTCACGGCGGGCAGCGGCATCACCCCCGTCATGGCGATGCTGAGGTCCATGGCGCAGCGCGGGCACACGTCCGACGTCGTGCACATCCACTCGGCGCCATCGGCGGAGCATGTGATCTTCTACGACGAACTGCAGCACCTCGATCGCGGTCCGTCCAACTACGCGCTGCTGCTGCAACTCACCGAGGAGATGGGACACCTCGACTTCGAGAAGGAACTCGACCGCCTGGTCCCGGACTGGAAGGACAGGCCGACGTGGGCGTGCGGTCCACCCGCCATGCTCGACGCGATCGAGAAGGTGTGGACCGACGCGGGGGTGGCCGAGGACCACCTGCACATGGAGCGCTTCGTGATCGCGCGCACCGACAAGGGCGGCGAAGGTGGCACCGTCACGTTCGCCATCTCGGACAAGACGCTCGAGGTCGACGGAGCGACTTCGCTGCTGGAGGCCGGTGAGAGCGTCGGCATCCAGATGCCGTTCGGTTGTCGCATGGGAATCTGCCAAACCTGTGTTCTCCCTTTGGAATCGGGACATGTCCGCGATTTCCGTTCGGGCGACGAGCACGGTGAGGGCGACCGCATTCAGACCTGCATCTCCGCCGTATCCGGCGATTGCACCATCAACATCTAGAGGGGAGACGACATGGCCATCACCGATCTCAAGGAATACACACACCTCACTCCCGAGGACGTCGAGGAGCTGTCCCGCGAATTGGACGCGATCAGAACGGATATCGAGGAGTCGCGCGGCGAACGGGATGCGCGATACATCCGCCGAGCCATTCAGCTGCAACGTGCGCTGGTGGTCGGTAGCCGAATCGTGTTGATGGCGAGCCACAAGCGATCCGCGTGGCTCGCCGGGACCGCGATGCTCGGCGCGGGCAAGATCATCGAGAACATGGAGTTGGGTCACAACATCACCCACGGCCAGTGGGACTGGATGAACGACCCGGAGATCCACTCCACCGAGTGGGAGTGGGACACCACCTCGCCGAGCGTGCACTGGAAGAAGTCGCACAACTACATCCACCACAAGTACACCAACGTCGTCGGGATGGACGACGACATCGGCTACGGCATCATGCGCGTCACCCGTGACGATCCGTGGGCGCGGTGGATGATCGGCAACCCGATCTACAACCTGCTGCTCGGAACGCTGTTCGAGTGGGGCGTCGCCGCGCACGGACTGGAACTCTCGCACGTGCGCAAGCACGAGAAGTCGTATGCAGAGGTCCGAAAGGACCTGCGCATCATCGGCAAGAAGGTCGGCAAGCAGGTCGGCAAGGACTACGTGGTGTTCCCCGCCCTGGCCGGGCGGAACTGGAAGCGCACCCTGAAGGCCAACGCGACCGCGAATCTGATCCGCAACTACTGGTCCTACATGGTGATCTTCTGCGGACACTTCCCCGACGGCGCAGAGAAGTTCACGCGCGAGGAGTTCGAGTCGGAGACCCACGCCGAGTGGTATCTGCGTCAGATGCTGGGGTCGGCCAACTTCCACGCCGGGCCACTGATGGCGTTCATGAGCGGAAACCTCTGCTACCAGATCGAGCATCACCTGTTTCCCGATCTGCCGAGCAATCGCTACGCCGAGATCAGCGTGCGGGTGAGGGCGTTGTGCGACAAGTACGATCTGCCGTACACCACGGGATCGCTAGGGCGGCAATACTTCCAGTCGTTCTGGACGATCCTGAAACTGGCGCTGCCCGACAAGCTGCTCAAGGCGTCGTCCGACGACGCCCCGGAAACCAACTCGGAGTTGAAGTTCCGTATCCGCGATGGTGTGCGGGAGAGCTTCGGCGTCGATCCGGCGACCGGTAAGCGGCGCGGACTGCGGACCGCGTTACGCGAGCTTCAGACGAGTGGCGTCGCTTCCGGATAGTTGGCCGACCGGACCGCGCCCGCGCTGGCCACCGTGACGAGCAGGATGGCGAGACAGTCGGTCACGGTGAGCCGCTGGCCGAGCACCGCCCACCCGGCGAGCACGGCGACGACGGGGGACAGGCACGTGAGCACCGCGAACGTCGCAGGGGCGAGCGTGCGCAGGGACCACAGTTCCAACGAGTACGGGATGACCGAGCTCATCAGCCCGACGGCGACCGCCAGGCCCGCAACGTGCCAGTGCAGTGCGGCGGCGCCGTCGATGGTGGCGGCGGCGAAGGGGGCCACCAGAAGTGCGCCGATGGCGGTGGCGATCGCCAGTGCGTCGAGCTTCGGAAACACCTGCACCGCGCGCGAAGTCGCGACGATGTAGCTGGCCCAGCTCAGCGCTGCCGCGGCGGCGAACCCGACGCCGACCCAGTCGAGGTGGCCCATCTGTTTGGGTGCGAGGCCGAGCGCGGCGACTCCGGCGAAGGCCAGCAGCGCCCACACCCACGCGATCCGCCGTCGACCGAGTGCGACGGACAGCACCAGCGGCCCGAGGACCTCGATCGTGACGGCGATCCCCAGCGGAATGCGCGAGATCGCTTCGTAGAAGCACAGATTCATGGTGGCAAGTGCCACCGCGAGGGCAGCGGCTGCGGCCCAGGCGCGACGCGTGAGTCGGCGAACCCGCGGCCGGACGGCGACCAAGAGCACCACCCCGGCGACGACGAACCTGGCGAGGGTGGCACCCCCAGCGCCCAGGGCCGCGAAGAGCCCGACGGCGAAGGCGGCGCCGACCTCCTGCGAGGTTGCAGCGCCCACCACCAGCAGCGCCGGGCCGACGGGCGTGCCGTCCCGGCGCCGAGGTGCGGTCACTGGTTGGCGACGATGGCGACGAGCCGCTTCAGCGCGGCCAGCTGCGCGCCGTAGTCGCCGTCCAGCTTGGCGAGCAGCGTGGTGATGCCCGCATCGCGGTAGCGGACGACCCGCTCGGCGATGGCGTCGTCCGTACCCAGCAAGTTGGTGAGGCGGCCGAGATCCAGTGGTACGGCACGGCGGGCCTCGTCGCGCCGTCCCGCCTGCCAGAGTTCGGTGACGGTCTGCACACCTGCTCCGTAACCGAGCCGACTGAACGCGTCGCTGTAGAAGTTCTTGCCGCCCGCGCCCATCGCGCCGATCGTGAACGCATAGCCGTCGGCGTGCCTGCGCGCGGCGGCGTCGCCCTCTTCCCGGCTGTCGGTGAATTCCAGGGCGACGGGCGCGACGAGGTCGAGATCCGCCAGCGTGCGGCCCGCGCGTTCGGCGCCCTCCCGGATCGGGCCGAGGAACACGTCGGCGGCCTCCGGGATGAAGGCGTTGCCCAGCCAGCCGTCCGCGACCTCGCCGGTCAGGCGGAGGTTCTGCGGCCCCATCGCGGCGACGTAGACGGGGACGTGGTCCGGCCGCACCAGGGGCCGGAGCGCATTGCCATCGCTGTCGGGCAGCGGAAGCGGGTAGATCTCCCCGGCGTGCTCCAGGCGCTCGCCGCGGCTGACGATCCGGATGATCTCGATGGTCTCGCGTGTGGTCTGGACGGGCTTGCGGAACCTGACGCCGTGCCAGCCCTCCATCACCCCGGGACCCGAGGTCCCGACGCCGAGCATGAACCTGCCGCCGGAGAGTTCCTGCAGGCTCAGGGCCGACGTCGCGAGCAGGGCCGGACTCCGCGAACCCAGTTGCACCACAAAGGTTCCCAGCCCGATGTCAGTGGTCTTGGCCGCGAGGAACGCGAGGCCGGTCAGCGCGTCGTACCCCCACACCTCTGGCACCCACAGCGAGGCGACGCCGATGCGCTCGGCGGCGACGGCGAACTCGGCCGCACCCGGAGAGCGCGGTTCGATGAGGGCTCCGACCTGCACGTGGCACTCCTGGGTTCGTTCCGACGATCCGTCTCCATGCACTATGGCAGGCTGCGCGCATGCGCTACAGCGATCAGCCGACGGTGGAAGTCACGCAGCGGGTCAAGTGTGACGTCGCCACCGCCTGGGCCCGCGTCACGGACATCGGCCTGCCCGCGCGGTGCTCGCCGGAGTTGCAGAGCGTGGAATGGCTCGGCGGAGCGGACGGCGTCGCGGTGGGCGCCCGGTTCTGCGGCACCAACAAGCACGACGCGCTGGGGTCCTGGCAGACCGAGTGCGAGGTCGTCGAGGTCGAAGAGGGCCGCCGCTGGGTGTGGAACGCCATCGGTCCCAAGGGCGTGACGGCCACCTGGGGTTTCGAGGTCGAGCCGACCAGTGATGGCGCCCTGATCCGACAGTGGGCGCGGATGGGACCGGGTCCGTCGGGCTTGACGTACGCCATTACCGCGAAGCCGGAGAAGGAAGCCAGGATCGTCGCGGGCCGGCTGGCCGAGTGGCAGCAGAACATGCAGACCAACCTCGACTGCATTCGCGACGAGTTCGAGAAGTGACGATGCGATGGGTATGGGTCAGCACCGCGGCACTCGCCCTGCCGGTCTCACTGCCGGGGCTCGCCGCGGCTGATCCCGGCACGGTGTCGGTCACCGGCGACGTGCGTCATCCCCTCGCTCTGACACGCGACGCGCTGCGGGCCTACCCGCCGCAGACGCAGTCGGTCACCTTCGGAACCGACACGGGCCCGCAGGCCCACGTCTACGAGGGCGCGGCGCCCGCCGACGTCGTGACCGCTGCGGATCTCGCCGTCGAGGGTGCCCGCTACGTCAGCGATCTCGTCGAGTTGCGGGTGGTCGACCTCGCATGATCCGGCCCATGACGCCGGCGGACTGGCCACGGGTGTGGCCCTTCTTCGCCGACATCGTCCAGGCGGGTGAGACCTACGCGTACCCGGCGGACATCACCTCGGACCAGGCGCGCGAGCTGTGGACCATGCGGCCGCCGGGACAGACCGTCGTGCTAGAGGAGGACGTCCCCGGCGTCGGACCCGCCGTGCTCGGCAGCGCCACCATGGGCCCGAACCGTCCCGGTCGCGGCGCTCACGTCGGCACCGCGTCGTTCATGGTGTCCCCGGCCGCACGCGGACTCGGGGTCGGCCGACGTCTTGGCGAGTACGTGGTGCGGTGGCATCGCGAGATGGGCTTCAGGGCAATCCAATTCAATGCCGTCGTCGAGACCAACGTCGCCGCCGTGCATTTGTGGCAAGCGCTCGGCTTCCGGATCGTCGGCACGGTTCCCGAAGCGTTCGACTCCCGGACACACGGGTTGGTCGGACTGCACATCATGCACCTGCCGCTGGACTGAGCCGCATTTAGTTGTTGGTGGGTGGTGGTGGGGGTTCGAAGGGTTGGTACCACCACCATTGGGCGCGTTCCCCGGTCGGTCCGGAGCACGGCGCGACCGTGGGTGGGGGTGTGGTCGGGGGTCTTGCTAGCGATCCGGGGTCGAGCCGGTTGCCTTCGGCGTCGGTGACGACGAGGCGGTCGGCGGGCCCGGTGATGGTGATGCCACCGTGGTGGTGCAGGCGGTGATGATAGGGGCACAGCAGGACCAGGTTGAACAATTCGGTGGGGCCGCTGTCCTCCCAGTGCCGCAGGTGGTGGGCGTGCAGTCCGCGGGTGGCCCCGCAGCCGGGGACCACACAGCAGCGGTCGCGGTGCTCCAGCGCCCGACGCAACCGGCGGCCGATGGTGCGGGTCGCCCGCCCCGACCCGATGACCCGACCCTCACGCTGGAACCAGGCCTCACAGGTGGCGTCGCAGAGCAGGTAGCGGCGCTCACCGTCGGTGAG
>JAOPUT010000270.1 GCA_025963385.1 Mycobacterium sp. | reverse complement strand
CTTGATGAGTTGTCCGACGGTCTGCGGCGTGGCTGCCACCCGAGTCTCACCCGGGTGAGACTCGCGCGGTATCCCGATAATCATGCGAAGAGTCTCCCATTGGTTCTCCGGCGACGCGCGTGCCCCTAGGCGGGTGAGCGGATGCTCATCCCCTGTGAGCAGACGCAAAGGTGCCCGACGCGCCGAGTCTGCGGGCACCTTTGCGTCTGCTCGCGCGGTTGGACTACAACCAGTCGCGCTTGCGGAACATCACGTAGAGCCATGCCACCATGACGACGATCAACACCGAACTGACGACGAATCCCCCGACCGTGTTGATCCCTGGGTACTCGACGTTCTGTCCGTAGAAGCCGGTGACGGCCGTGGGGACGGCGATGATGGCCGCCCAGCCGGTGAGCTTCTTCATCACGGTGTTCAGCCGGGCGTCCTGCAGCGAGAGGTGCGTCTCGAACACCGTCGTGACCATGTCGCGCAGCGACTCCGTCCACTCCGACGCCCGCAGCACGTGGTCGTACAGGTCGGCGTAGAGCGGGTCGAGTTCGGGGGAGGTCTTCGAGTCGAGTCGACGGTGCTGGATGGCGTTGACGACCTCCCGCATGGGCAGCACCACCCGGCGGAGCTCAACCAGGTCCTTGCGGTAGCGGAAGGTGCGCCTCTGCAGACCCCGCATGGGGCCGCTGTCGTCGAACAACTCGTCCTCGAGTGATTCGATCCCGTCGTCGAGGGCTTGGACGGCCTCGAAGTGCCCGTCCACCACGACGTCGAGCAGGCCGTGTACCAGGGAACCGACGCCGTACTCCTGGCCGCCCAGCTCGTCGAACCGCTGCGACACCTCGTCCATCGCGAACCCGGGGTCGTCACCCGCCTGGGGAGGCAGCCGCACCGTGATCAACCCGCGAGGCAGGACGAACGCAGAGATGCGGTGCTTGACGATCGTCGAACTGGTGTCGTCGCTCGGGGTCAGCATCTGAATCGCGTAGACCGTGAAGAACGTGTGCGTGCGGTAGATGGTGGCCTTGGTGCGCTCCTTGGGCGCGGTCGCGTCCTCGACCGCCCAGACGTTGAGTCCGAGCTCGGCGGCCAGCGCCTTGAGCGCGTCGTGGTCGGGGTCGTAGATGTCGGCCCACACCAAGAGGTCGTCCGACTCGAGGCAATCCGAGATTGCCGAGAACTGGAAGTCGTCAACTGGCTTGCCGTCCCGCCACATCCGTCCGCGCACTTCGGTCACCACGCCATCATCCACTGGAAGTCTGACCGGCGATCGCCGGTCTCGTTTGCGCACCGATCGGATATCGAGATTCCCTGGCCTGATGCGGCACCGACGTCGTGGGCTCACGATTGCTGCCATGAGTGTCGTGGTTGAACGTGGGCTCGCGCGATGCCCGCGATGCGTGGCGGTCGCCGACTACACCTTCGTCGAGTCGGGCCCGAATTCCCTTCGCTACGAGGTGCACTGCGGACGGTGCGGCGAATCCTACTGCGAGGTGCACAGTCCGATGACGCCCGACTTCACGTCGGCGGTCGACGCGCTGGTGGTCTGCCCGCCGCCCGCGGTGCCGAGCGCGTTCGAGCTGCGCAAGCGGCGGGCGATGGCACGCTTGGGCGAACTGCGCGCTCGAATCATGATGAAGGCCAGGGGTTTTCATCAAGCGATGACGGGTTTTCAGATCAAGCGATGACGCGAGCGAGGCCCCTCCCCCAAGTGCCGGGGAGGGGCCTCATTCGTGGCAGGGCTACAGCTGGTTGCGCAGCTCCCGCAGGGTCTTCTCCAGGATGCGCGAGACGTGCATCTGCGACACCCCGATGCGATCGGCGATCTGACTCTGCGTCATCGACTCGAAGAATCGCAGGTAGAGCACGGTGCGCTCGCGCTCGGGCAGCGCGGCGAGCAGCGGCCGGACGGTCTCCTGGTCGGTGATGCGGTCGAACGCGAAGTCGACCTCACCGACGGTGTCCGACACCATCCGCGGCGCCGAGTCGCCGCTGGACACCGGGGCGTCGATCGAGTGCACCCGGTATGCCTCGGCGGCCAGCATGCTGTCGACGATGTCCTCGCGGCTCATGTCGAGGGCTTCGGCGAGCTGGCCGGCGGTCGGCGCCCGGCCCAGTGTCTGCGTCAATTCCGTTGTCGCCCTGGTGATGTTGCCGTGACGATCCTTGAGGCGGCGCGGAACGTGCATCGACCAACCGTGATCGCGGAAGTGCCTACGCACCTCGCCCATCATGGTTGGCACGGCGAAGGCCACGAAGTGCGAGCCCTTGCTCGGATCGAAACGGTTGACGGCCTTGACCAAGCCCAACCGGGCGACCTGCGTCAGGTCCTCGATGTCCTCGCCGCGGCCGCCGTAGTGGCGCGCGATGCGGTCGGCCAATGCGAGACACCGGTTGAAGATCATCTCGCGTTGCCGAGCCACCTCGGCTGATTCGGGAATCGTGCCGACCATCTCGGAGAACATCGCCATGACGTCGGCGTATTCGTCGACCTCGGCGGTCGGTTCCCTCTCTTCGGGTCGTGTCATCTCCATGGTCAAGAGGGCACCCCCCAGCAAGTGGTGGTGGTGGTGAAAAGCGTTGTGCAGCAGGTGTTTAGCACTTTTGGACCCCTAACGGACGTCCATGGGCACGGCGCGCGGCCGACATCGTTCAGCGCAGCGAGGTACCCGATCCGTCGACGGACGGAACCGGCGATTTGCCTAAGCCGCGCAGAAGAAGAGGGCGCTACCTACCGCAGGAGTCTCAACGAATGCGGCGCTACCCAGATGAATCGCGGGGCTTTGTGGCCCGCTTTGCACTAAACGGGAATGTCCTCTTGGACGTTTCATACCTTACGCCCTTTAACCCGACGCGGGGTAGCCGAGGACTAAAACTCGCCATGATCTCAGCTATTCCTCAGAAACGGGCCTGCCGGTAAAAACAGCGGGTGACCGCGACATGGCTGCTGATGTCTGCCGATACCTGCTGTCGCTGAACGGGTCTTCGTCCAGCCCCAGCTCACAGAGAGTCGCATCCACCGTGTCCGTCTTCGTAGACATCGCCCCCGACGAGTCGCAGGCCGACTCGCCGCGCGCGGCCACCCCCCAGAACAAGTGGCGCGGCCGGCTGACCAGGCTGGCTCTCCCGCTGCTCTCGGTGGTGGTCTTCGGCGTCGTGTGGCAGCTGGTCGCCACCGCAGGCATCTGGAACCAGACGTTCGTGCCCTACCCCAGCACGGTGTGGAAGGCCTTCGTCGACGTCTCGACCACCCACGACGGCACCCGGGGCTACGCGGGCTACCTGCTGTGGGAGCACCTCTACATGACGCTGCGCCGGGTGCTGGTCGGTGTCGTCATCGGGGTCGGTCTCGGTGTCGCGCTCGGCCTGGTGATGGGGTCCGTCGGCTGGGTCCGCAGCGTGCTCGAGCCGTGGCTGACGTTCCTGCGGGCGCTGCCGCCGCTGGCCTACTTCTTCCTGCTGGTGATCTGGCTGGGTATCGACGAGGCCCCCAAGATCACGCTGCTGGCCCTCGCCGCCCTCCCGCCCGCCGCGGTCGCGACGACGGCTGCGGTGGTCGCAGCCCCCGTCGGGCTGACGGAGGCCGCGCGCGCCCTGGGTGCGACCCGCATGCAGGTGATACGTGACGTGGTGGTGCCGTCGGCGCTTCCCGAGACGTTCACCGGCGTCCGCCTTGCGGTCGGCATGGCCTACTCGTCGGTGGTCGCCGCCGAACTGTTCAACGGCATCCCCGGCATCGGCGGACTGGTCAAGGACGCAAGCAACTACAACAACACCCCCGTCGTACTCGTCGGCATCTTCGCCATCGGGTTCTCGGGTCTGGTGATCGACGGCCTGCTGCGCGCCGTGGAACGTCGCGCAGTCCCATGGAGAGGAAAGATATGAAGCGCAGCGCTCTACTCAC
>JAOPUT010000229.1 GCA_025963385.1 Mycobacterium sp. | reverse complement strand
ACTCGGTCGGCTTCGCCGGTGCAGGCCAGAGGTACACCCTCGCGATGATGAACTCCCTCGGTGGTGCGGGTGGCTACGACGACGGCGTCGCGACGACGACCCAGCTGGCCCAGATCCTGTTGGCCGGACTCCGGTCCGCCTGACCGATGGGGGTCGGGGACGGCGTCTGTTTCCCGACGGAGCGTCGCTGCCGGGGCTGCGACTCGTCGAGCCGGCGAGATCCTTTCGGTCCGGAATCAGGCTGCTCCGGTACACCGCCCACTGACGGGTTTGCATCCGACCCTGCCGGGGAATTCCCCGCGCATGTTGATCCGACGAATCGCGCGTCCCATGCTGGCCACCACCTTCATCACCCGTGGTGTCGAGGCTCTGAGAAGCCCCAAGCCAGCGGCCGATGCCGCCCGACCCACCCTGGAAGGTCTGAGCAAGCTGCCGGATCCCGTCGGCACCAACGTTCCGACCGACGCCGAGACCGTCGCCAAGGTCACCGCGGGTGTGCAGATCGGGGCAGGCCTGCTGCTCGCCTGGGGCAAGCTGCCCCGACTGTCCTCGGCTGCTCTCGCCGTCAGCGTTGTCCCGGGAAGCCTTGGCGCACACGCTTTTTGGAATGAGACGGATCCGGCGCGCAAGGCTGCCGAGCGTCGCGCTCTGCTGTCCGACGTCGGTTTGATCGGTGGACTTATCATCGCCTCCGTCGACACGGAGGGCAGGCCCTCGCTCGGCTGGCGAGGCCGACGCGCAGCTCGCAATCTCTCCGAAGCGGTGTCGAGCGCACTGCCGTCGGGGTCCACATCCGGCGGCGCCCTCATCGACAGCGAACTCGTCGACAAGTGGGGCGATGGCATCCAGTCCGGGCTGCACGTGGGAGCCGAGCGTGGCCGCGAGTTGGCCCATGTTGCGCTGGAGCGCGGATCGGAATTCGCGGACATCGCGCGTGAACGCGGCGCCGAGTTCGCCGACGTGGCGCTCGAGCGGAGTAACGAGCTGGCCGAGGTTGCTCGCGAGCGCGGCCCCAAGCTCGCCAAGAAGGCCCGCAAGCGCGGTACCGAGATTGCCGAACTGACCCACGACCGCAGCGCGAAACTGGTCGACGTGGCCCGCGACCGGGCACCGGAGCTGGCGAGCGCCGCACGCGACCGCGGCGCCGAGTTGGCCGAACTCGCCCAGGACCGCCGCTCCGACCTCGCCGACGCCAGCCGCAAGCAGGCCAAGCGCGCCCGCAAGGAGCTCAAGCGCGCACAGAAGGAGCTCGAGAAGCGCACCGGCTAGGGCGTCGCCGTCGGTACATTCGAGGACATGACTACCGGCGGCTACGATCCGCAATACGGCACCCCGCAGTACCACCGCGTGGAAGCCGGTGGACTGCTCCCCCGCTTCTTTGCCCGGGTGATCGACGGCATCATCGTGGGCGTCGTCGGCTCGCTGGTGCTGTTCGCGCTCCACATGCAGTCGAGCATCATGGTGACCGGGCTCTTCACCGGCGTGCTGATGTTCGTCTACTTCGTGGCCTTCGAGGTCACCAAGGGGTGGACGCCTGGCAAGAAGCTGCTCGGGTTGAGCGTGCGGGGACCCGGCGGCGCACCGAAGCCGGATCTTCAGCAGTCCGCGGTCCGGAACGTGTTCACGCTTCTGCCGGTGGTGCCCTTCATCGGTGGGCTTCTCGGGGTCATCGCCATCATCGTGATCGCCGTGACCATCAGCGGCAGCCCCACCAAGCAGGGCAAGCACGACGAGTTGGCGGGCGGCACCCAGGTGGTCAAGGGCTGACGCCCGCCGTCGCTCAGATCACCAGATCCAGTAGGAGCACGACGCCGAGGCCACTCACGGAGAGCACCGTCTCCATGATCGACCACGTCTTGATCGTCTGACCGACGGTCAGCCGGAAGTACTGGTTGACCAGCCAGAAGCCGGCGTCGTTCACGTGTGAGAAGAACAGTGAGCCCGCGCCGACGGCCAGGACCACCAGAGAGACCTGGCCCGTGGGCATCCCCGATACCAGGGGCACGATGAGGGACGAGGCGGTGATCGTCGCCACGGTCGCCGATCCGGTGGCGAGCCGGATGAGCACCGCGATCACCCAGGCCAGCACGATCACCGAGATGCTCGCGCCCTCGGCCCAACGAGCGAGCAACGTGCCGATACCGCTGTCCACCAGCACCTGCTTGAAACCGCCACCGGCAGCGACGATCAGGATGATGCCCGCCACGGGCGGGAGTCCCGACTCGATGCACTTGGTGATCTCGTCGCGACCCATTCCGCCGCCGCGCCCGAGGGTGAACATGCCGACGACGACGGCGATCAGCAATGCGATGAGCGGGGTGCCGAGGGTGTCGAAGACCTGCCGCACGATGTTCTTCTTGTCGTCGATGAAGATGTCGACGAGCGCCTTGCCGAGCATCAGCACGACGGGCAACAGCACCGACGCGAGGGTGATGCCGAACGACGGCCTGCGGTGGCTCTCGCCGTCGGCGAAGCGGTCGGCGTCGAAGGTGTCGGGCGCATCGACGACGACCCAGCGTCCGGCCAGCTTGCCGAACAGCGGTCCGGCCAGGACGATCGTCGGGATCGCCACGGCGACACCGAGAGCCAGCGTGATGCCGAGGTCCGCGTTGAGGAGGCCGATCGCCGTCAGCGGTCCCGGGTGCGGTGGCACGAAGCCGTGCATGGCGGAAAGGCCTGCGAGAGCCGGGATTCCGACGGTGATCAGTGACAGTTGCGAGCGGCGCGACACGAGGTAGATGACCGGCATCAACAGCACCAGGCCGATCTCGAAGAACATGGGGAGGCCGATGATGGCGCCCACCAGTGCCATCGCCCACGGTAACGTCCGCGGCGACGCGTGACCGACGATGGTGTCGACGATCTCGTCGGCGCCGCCCGAGTCGGCGAGCAGTTTGGCGAACATCGCACCGAGCGCGATGAGGATGCCGACGCTGGCCGCCGTGTCCCCGAATCCCTTTGCGAACGAGGCCAATACGGTCTGCAGGTTCTCTCCGGCTACCACGCCCACCGTCAGCGCCCCGAACATCAGCGAGAGGAACGGATGCAGCTTGACGAGGGTGATCAGCACGACGATGACGGCGATCCCGACGGCGAACGCGAGGACGAGCTGCCAGCCGGACGCGACCGGCTCCACGAGCTTGGGTGCGTCGTCGGCGAGAAGGGTGATTCCGGAAGTCATCAGAACTCCTGTCCAGTGCGGGCGAGATAGTTTTCGACGATGGAGTCGATGTCCTGGTCGACGTCGATGTCGACGCCGTGCTCATCGGCCGTCAGCGGCTCGAGGGTCTCGAACTGCGATGCCATCAGCGAGGCCGGCATGAAGTGGCCGGGCCTGCTGGCCTGTCGCCGGCTGATGACCTCCGGCGTCCCCACCAGGTGGATGAACTCGATGTCGGCGCGGTGAGCGCGGAGCTGATCCCGATAGGCGTGTTTGAGTGCCGAGCAGCTCATCACCCCACCGTCGCCGTGCGCGGCCAGCCACTCCCCGATCGAATCCAGCCAGGGGCGCCGGTCCTCGTCGTCGAGCGCGTGACCGGCGGTCATCTTGGCGATGTTGGCGGCGGGATGGAAGTCGTCCGCGTCGGCGAACGGAACTCTCATACGCTGCGCCAGTGCCGCGCCCACGGTGGACTTCCCCGAGCCCGACACACCCATCACCACGATTGGCCTCGTCTCCGATGCCATCGCCACCTCCCGATCCGTCGTACCCAGTTGTGTCTGGCATCACACAGCGTGCACCAATGATCTGATTATTACAACCCCGCGGATGAAAAATCTGTCTTTAAACCGGTGTGCAAACTTTATGACAAGATGTATAGCGTGTCCGCGCCCTCAAACGTCAGCGCCCTGCACGACAACGTGCTGACGGGTTTGGGCGCCGAGATCGTGTCCGGCGCGCTCCCTGCGGGCGGGGTGATCAACCTCGAGGGCGTCGGCGCACAGTACGGCGTGTCGCGCAGCGTGGCACGCGAGGCGGTCCGGGTGCTGGAATCGATGGGCCTGGTGGCCTCGCGGCGCCGTGTCGGCATCACCATTCAACCCGTGGATCGCTGGAACGTCTTCGACCCGAGAGTGATTCGGTGGCGGCTCGAATCCGGGGACCGCGCAGCGCAATTGGTGTCACTGTCGGAGCTGCGGCGGGGATTCGAACCGTCGGCGGCCGCATTGGCCGCCCGCCGTGCCGACCCCCACCAGTGTCGCATCATGGCGGCCGCCGTTTCGGACATGGTGATGCACGGGCGGGCCGGCGATCTCGAGTCATACCTCCTGGCGGACAAGGTCTTTCATCAGACGCTCTTGGAAGCCAGTGGAAACGAGATGTTCCGCGCCCTCAACGGCGTCGTCGCCGAGGTGCTGACGGGGCGAACTCATCACGGCTTGATGCCGGAGACCCCTAATCCCGTCGCGATCGCGCTGCACGATGAAGTCGCGCGCGCGATCCGCCTTCGCGACGAGGAGGCCGCCGAACGCGCCATGCGCGCGATCATCGACGAGGCCGTCAGCGACGTCAGCTCGACCGCTGACTGAACGGGGAGCGCGGCGGACGACGCTCCGGTGACCGCAGGAGACCTGCCACCAGAGCCGTGACGACGGTGCCTGCCGCCGCCCCGATCAGACCCCAGGCCGCGGCGATCACCGGCGAACCCTCGCTTGCCACGACGAGGAAACCGAAGATGGACGCGGCGACGAGCAGCGCAGTCAACGGCCACGTCCACGTCCTCGGTGTGCCGAAACGCGTCGAGACCAGCATTCCCAGGATCAGCGCCACCAGGTGCCCGGTATCGGAGAAGTCGGTACCGATGGCGACGACTTCCGTTCCCACGGCAAGCCACCACCCGATCCACGTGCCGCGCCATCGACCGGGAATTGCCGGGGTGATGGCGCCGAGCACCGCCATGGCGCCGTAGCTCATGCCGACGTCGGTCGCACTGGTGACGCTGCCGGGCAACCAGCCGGACGTGACGGCGGCGGTGAGACCCACCGCCACCAGCAGCGTCGCGCCGACGTGACCCAAGCCGAACGCCACCAGCAGGCGCCCGCTGCGCCAGACCAGTTCGCCGAGTCCGAGCAGACAGACCAGACCGGGCAGCCAGTACAGGACCGGGCCGGCGTCGATGACGAAGGCGCTGCCGAGCAGCGTGCCGATGTGCCCCCGGCTCAGGTTGTGCAGATTGGTACTCGCGTGCTGGACTACCCGGTTCTGCACGTCGAGGGGCAGTCGCAGCAGCACGGTCGTGACGACGGCCAGCACGATGGCGTAGCACACGGTCACCCGGACGCGGGCCAACCCGGACAACGTTGCAGACACCATCGGGTCCGACTATGCCCCCGGGGCCTCCTGGTCGACGTCGTCCGTACCTGGCAGATCCCTGCGAGTCTTCACCCAGTACATCGTGAGGTCGTCGGGAACGCCGGGAACCTTGGCCGAGAACAATTGCTTGCGTACGCGTTTCACGGTGATGCCCAGCGCATCGAAGTCCTCGTCGGAGATCCCCGCGAGGGTGACGTTGGAGATGACCAGTCCGCCTCTGGTGGCGCGGTCCATCACGCGCGCCGCGACGTTCACGTCGACGCCGAGCCAGTCCGAACCGATCCGCTGCGGGCGACCGGTGTGGATGCCCGCGCGCATCAGTGGCGTATAGCCGCCCACCTCAACCGTTTTGACGGCGTCCAGTGCCGTCATGACGGCACCGACCGCGGTGGCAGGATCGGTGAACACCGCCATCGCACCGTCGCCCATCCGCTTGACGATGTGGCCGCCCGCCTCCAGCAGCGGTGGTTCCGTCACCTGGGTGACGCGTCGCAGGAGTCTCAGGGCGGCGTCGTCACCCGCGCGCAGCGACCAGTCCGAGAACCCGACGAGGTCGGTGAACACCAGGGTGACCTCGCGGTTGGCTGGTTGTCCGGACACGCGCTCGGTCAGCGCCTGCCAGACCTGCAGGCCCGCCAAGCTGACTTCGCGCGAGGCGGCGTGCCGGTCCAGGATGCGGTCCGCCGCCCGCGCTGCTGCCCGCGTACCACCAACACCGGACGCCGACAACGGATCCCCGAAGTCCGGGTCGCCGGGCAGCGCCCGACGGGCACGTCTGACGAAGGCGATGACACCGGCATTGTGGTTGGTGCTCTTGAGCCACGTCAGGGGGCCACCGGGATGGAACCCGGAGTCACCGTCCTCTGCGCCGGACCGTTCCTCGAACGATTCGACATCCACGCCAACCAGCCTAGGTCGCCCGTCTGAGGGCGGGCAATCACGGCCGCCCCGGCGCGGCGCCAAGCCCGGTGAACCCGCAGGTCGGCTGATCTTGACCGCGCGGCGTTAGACATTGCTCACACGGTGCCGACGTGGGCGTCGCGGATCGATAACGGTGCCCGCGGACTCGCTCGCAGATCGTGGACAACGCGTGTTGTCACGCATATGTTGGGCGAATCAACCGTAGCTGGAGTCAGCGAGGACACGATGACCGTGAGATCGGGGATGACCGCGCACGCGGGCGGCAGGACGGCAGGCGCTCCGCTCGGCCCCGACTCCCTGACCTGGAAGTACTTCGGCGACCTTCGCACGGGCATGCTCGGCGTCTGGATCGGCGCCATCCAGAACATGTACCCCGAGCTCGGCGCAGGCGTCGAGGACCACTCAATCCTGCTGAGGGAGCCACTGCAGCGGGTCGCCAGGTCGGTCTACCCGATCATGGGTGTGGTGTACGACGGCGACCGCGCCGCGCAGACCGGCGCTCAGATCAGGGGCTACCACGAAACCATCAAGGGCACCGATGCCGCCGGTCGCCGTTACCACGCACTGAACCCCGAGACGTTCTACTGGGCGCACGCCACGTTCTTCATGCTGATCATCAAGACCGCCGAATACTTCTGCGGCGGCCTGACCGAGGCGGAGAAGCGCCAGCTGTTCGACGAGCACGTGCAGTGGTACCGGATGTACGGCATGAGCATGCAACCCGTGCCTGCCAGCTGGGATGACTTCCAGGAGTACTGGGACGCCAAGTGCCGCGACGAGCTCGAGATCAATCGGGCCACGCTGGACATCTTCTCGATCCGTATCCCCAAGCCATGGTTCGTGTTGATGCCGACGCCGGTCTGGGACCAGATGTTTCGCCCGATGGTCGGAGCGCAGAAATGGATCGCCGCCGGGCTGTTCGACCCCGCGGTCCGCGAGAAGGCGGGCATGCGGTGGACGCCGAGCGACGAGGTGGTGCTACGCCTCTTCGGCAAGGCGGTCGAGCTGGCGTTCCTGGCCGTGCCCGACGAAATCCGTTTGCACCCAAGGGCTTTGGCAGCCTATCGGCGGGAGTCCGGACGGTCTCGAGCGGACGCCCCGCTGGTGGAGGCGCCGTCCTTCATGGCTCCCCCACGCGATCGCCGGGGCATGCCGGTGCACTACGTGCCCGGCAACAAGTCATTGATCGAACGCGCCGGGTCCCTGGTGCACACCACGTTCTCCCTCGCAGGCCTGCGACCCGCGCGCAGCCGGCACAAACCAGGAAAGGCCGCCTGAACACATGCTCGAATGGTCAGACGTCGACATTGCCGTGCGCGACGCGGTCCGCGATTTCGTCGACAAGGAGATCCGGCCCCACGTCGACGATCTGGAGAGCGGCGACATGGCGCCGTACCCGATCATCCGCAAGCTGTTCTCCACCTTCGGCATCGACGCCATGGCCAAGGAGTCGCTGGAGAAGCGACTGGCCAAGATGCGCGACGGTGACGCGTCGTCCGGCGGCTCCTCGGGCGGCATGTTCGGTGGCGGCGGTGAGCAGGCCGGCTTGGGCTTCGTGGTGGTCAGCGAGTTGTGCCGGGTCAGCATGGGCGTCGTCACCGGGATGGGCGTCAGCCTCGGCCTTACGGTCCCGACGATCGCGTCGCGCGGCACTCTGGCGCAGCAGGAGCGCTGGCTTCCGGATCTGGTGACCTACGAGAAGGTCGGCGCGTGGGCGATCACCGAGCCGGATTCGGGCTCCGATGCATTCGGCGGCATGAAGTCCTATGTCGTGCGCGACGGAGACGGCTACATCCTCAACGGGCAGAAGACGTTCATCACCAACGGGCCGGACGCCGACGTCACGGTGGTCTACGCCAAACTCACCGAAGGCGGGGCGGGTGACTCCTCGAATCCGCGCGACCGCAAGGTACTGACGTTCGTCCTCGACAAGGGCATGGACGGATTCGTCCAGTCGAAACCCTTCCGCAAGATGGGTATTCACAGCTCGCGAACGGGCGAGTTGTTCTTCAACGAGGTACGCCTCGGCCGGGATCGCCTGTTGGGCGAGACCGAGGACAACGACAAGGGCGACGGCCGCGACAGCGCCCGCTCGAACTTCTCCGCCGAGCGCATCGGTGTCGCCGCGATGGCACTCGGGGTGATCGAGGAATGTCTGCGCCTGTGCGTCGACTACGCAAGGTCGCGCACGCTCTGGGGCAAGGAGATCGGCCAGTACCAGCTCATCCAGCTCAAGCTCGCGAGTATGGAGGTCGCGCGAATGAACGTGCGCAACATGCTGTTTCGCGTCATCGAGGCCGCTCAAGCGGGCACGCCGATTTCACTGCCCGAGGCGTCGGCGATGAAGTGGTACTGCTCGCAAGCCGCAACCGACGTCGCCATGGAGGCCGTCCAGCTGTTCGGCGGGAACGGCTACATGACCGAATACCGCGTCGAACAACTGGCACGGGACGCGAAGTCCCTGATGATCTACGCGGGCAGCAACGAGGTGCAGATCACCCACGTGGCCAGAGGGCTGCTCAGCGATCCTCGAGGATGAACTCCGCGGCCCGGGCCGCCAACGCCATCACCGGGCCGTTGAGGTTGCCTGCCAACATGATTGGCATCGCGGAGCAATCCACCACGCGCAGGCCGTCCACTCCCCTGAGTCTGAGCCGATCGTCGATGACGTCGGCTTCGCTGGGCCCCATCGCGCAACTCCCGACGGCGTGGTAGCCCGTGTAGCCGTCGTCCAGTGCGCTGTCGACCAGTTCCTGGTCGGTCTGAACCCCGGGCCCCGGGGAGATCTCGTGGTCGATCCGGTCGGCAATGGGCGACTGCGCGAACAGCTCACGGGCCCTGCGCATCATGTCGGCGGTGACGCTGCGGTCGTGATCACTGGTGAGATAGTTCGGGTCGATGCGAGGTGGAGCGTCCGGGTCGGCCGAGGTGATCGTCACCGTGCCCTCCGACGTCGGACGCAGCGCAAAGCCCAGGCACGACACGCCCGGTTGGCGCTCCACGGCCATCGGCTCGCCGACCTGGTACTTGGGGATCGTGAAGGGGCCGAGCAGCAACTGCCCGTCGACGCGTTCGACGCTCGGATCCGACTTCATGAAGGCCAGCACCTCGAACGTGGGAGTCGCCAACATGCCCTTGCGGGTGGCCACATAGCGCGCCGCAGCGGCGGCCTGGCCGCGGGGCGATGACAGCCGACGGTTGTAGCCCAGGCTCTCCTTCAGCCTGAACCTCAGCGCGAAGCAGCGATGTTCCCTGACTCGCCGCCCGACGTGCTCGCGTTCGACGAGGACGGGCACGCCCACGCTCTCGAGCACGTCGCGGGGTCCGATTCCCGACAGCTGCAGCAGTTGAGGAGTGCCCACACTGCCGAGCGCACAGATGATCTCGCGGTTCGCGCGGAACCGTGCGCTCGCGCCGTCAGCGGTCCTGACCTCGATGCCGACGGCGCGATCGTTCTCCACGATCACGCGACGCACGGTGGTGTTGGTGACGACGTGAAGATTGTCCCGACGCCTGGCCGGCTTCAGGAATGCGTCGGCGGCGCTGACTCTGCGGCCGTTGCGGATGGTGGCGGTGGCATACCCGATGCGCGGGTCATCGGATTCGTTGATGTCCTGGAGTTCGCGGAGGCCGGTGCGGGTGCCCGCTCCGATGATCTCGCCGCACAGGGGATCCGGGCCGCGCCCCACCGAGACGTGCAGCGGCCCACCGACACCGCGGGTCGGCGACGGTCCGAACTCGTTGTCCTCGAAGCTCTTGAAGATCGGCAGGATGTCCTTCCACCCCCAGCCCTTGTTGCCGAGGCGCTCGAGCTCGTCGTAGTCGGCTCGATTCCCACGGTTGTAGACCATGCCGTTGATGGAACTGGATCCGCCGAGCACCTTGCCTCGCGTCCAGAACTCGGATCGCTGATTGGGGCCGAACGGCGCGGTCGAGTACCGCCAGGCGTACTTGTCGTTATCCATCAGCAGCCCACCGCCCTTGGGCACGTGGAACATCGGGTGGCGATCGGCACCGCCGGCCTCGACGAGCAACACGGTCGTCCGAGGGTCGGCCGACAGCCGGTTGGCGAGGACGCATCCCGCCGACCCGGCGCCCGCGATGACGTAGTCGTATCGGGTCATGAGAGGCCTCCGCAGCGACGGTGATGACGTTACAAATAGTGCACGACTTGTAGCGTCGAACAGTACACCCGGATGCGCTAGTCGTGCCGGAGGGCCCGCGAACTCTGGTACAGGCAGATCGCCGCTGCGGCAGCGACGTTGAGGCTTTCGGCGCTGCCGGACATCGGAATCAGCACCCGGGCGTCGGCCCGCTCGGCGACCTCGGCCGCGAGTCCGTGGGCCTCCGCCCCGAACAGCCAGGCGGTGGGTGTGGAGAGCTCTGCGTCGTCGAGGGACAGGTCGCCGTCGAGCGTCGTGGCGAGGACCTGGAGCCCCGCGGTCTTCAGCGCGTCGATCAGCGCTGCGGTGTCGGTCAGCTCGAGCACCGGCAACGCGAAGATGCTTCCCGCGGATGCACGCAGGCACTTGCCGTTGTACGGATCGACGCTGTGACCGGCAAGGACGACGGCGTCGGCACCCATGGCGTCGGCGAGACGGATCAGGGTGCCCGCGTTACCGGGCTCGGAGGTCTCGACCGCGACGGCGACGAGCCGGGGTGAGCAGGCGAGCACGTCATCGAGGCTGGGCGTCGGAAGTGCGCAGACCGCGACCATTCCCACGGGAGTCACCGTGTCGGACAACGACTTCGCGGCCTTCTCGGTGACCAAGTGAACCGGCGCGGACCCGAGTATCCCCTCGAACCGCTCGAATGCGGATTCCGTTGCGAAGACGTCGGTGACGATTCCCCTAGCCAACGCGGCCTCGACCAGGTTGGCGCCTTCGGCCAGAAAGAGGCCGGTACGTTTGCGGCCCACGTGGCGCAGCAGCTTGGCTGCCGCGACCACGCGGGCCGAACGTTCGGTGAGGAGCGGCGGGACGCTCAGGCGGCCTCGCCGGATTCCGTCGACGGCGCATTCACGTCACTGGGCAGAGCGGCCTTGGCGACCTCGACCAACGCGGTGAACGCAGCCTCGTCGCTGATGGCGATCTCGGACAGGTTCTTGCGGTCGACCTCGACACCAGCCAACTTCAGGCCCTGGATCAGCCGGTTGTAGGTGATGCCGTTGGCGCGGGCCGCAGCGTTGATCCGGGTGATCCACAGCTTGCGGAAGTCGCCCTTGCGCGCCTTGCGGTCACGGTAGGCATAGGTCAACGAATGGAGCTGCTGCTCCTTGGCCTTGCGGTACAGCCGCGACCGCTGGCCGCGGTAGCCCTTCGAGGCCTTGAGTACGGTACGCCGCTTCTTCTGGGCGTTTAGTGCGCGCTTGACGCGTGCCATGGGGGTGTTCCTATCTCGTGCGGGTCAGGTTGGGCCTGGGGGAAGGCGGGTCAGGTCAGCCGTTGAGCATCTTGTTGATGCGCTTGGTGTCGTTCTCCGCCACCACGGTGCGGCCGTCAAGCCTGCGGGTGCGCTTCGTCGCCT
>JAOPUT010000226.1 GCA_025963385.1 Mycobacterium sp. | reverse complement strand
ATTCACTGGAGGTGGAGATGATGTTGATGCGTACCGATCCGTTCCGTGATCTCGACCGCTGGGCTCAGCAGGTGGCGGGTACCGCCGCACGGCCGGCGGTGATGCCCATGGACGCCTGGCGCGACGGGGATCAGTTCATCGTCGAGTTCGATCTGCCTGGCATCAACGGTGATTCGCTTGGATTGGACGTTGAGCGCAACGTGCTCACCGTGCACGCCGAGCGGCCGGCGGTGAATCAGGACCGGGAGATGGTGGCCGCCGAGCGTCCGCGGGGGGTGTTCAGTCGCCAGGTCTTTCTGGGAGACACTCTCGATGCCGATCGGATCGAGGCGACCTATCACGATGGGGTGCTACGCCTGACGATTCCCGTCGCCGAGAAGGCAAAGCCGCGACGTATCAAGATCGCCAGCAGCAACAGCAACAGCAACATGGCGATCAACGCCTGATCGGTCCTGTGCCGCGGTCCCGGTAGTCCGTGAAGGTAACTGAGATGACCACCGATACGAAGCTGCCATCTGCTGCTGTGCTCGATGAGGCGGCAGCGATCGTGGCGGCCGAATGGCTGCGCCTCACCCGCGACGAGGACGAGTGGGAGCGGGAGCTTGCCGAATTCCTGGCAGAGCTGTCCGCGACCCGGCGTGGCCCGACGCGAAACGGTAACGCCACCGCCGCGCTCGGCCGGCCGGTCGCCGCGTCACCTCCTGCGCGGCGATCAGCGACTCGGCGTTCGCGCTGGCCCCTGGCACCGACGGCGTGGGCTACGCAGCGGTCCCCTCCGGCGGCCACCTACGGAACAACACTGATAGAGGAACAACTCTGAAAGATGTTCTTGAACAATGGAGGTGATGCTCCCAACGAATGATTAAGGCGATGAATTGAAATAGGCGATGACTCGCGCCGGTCCATGCCAAACCCACTATGTCGTGCGACCTGACGCAACACCGAGTGAGCGCACACCGCCACTGATCGTGGCATCGTCCCATTGGACCGTGCGCGATGTCATTGCCCCGCGCGTACCGATCGGACTTCGGCAGGCCGACCTCGGTACTGCTCACCTCGTCGCCGGGTGGTCAACCGGCGGGCTCTTCGGGTGCATGGCGACCGCGCCGACTGCGCAGGTATGCGCGTTCCCGAAGGGCTGCCCGGACCACTTTCTCGTCGAACGACTCGACGTCGGCCGCGTTGTCGAAGGCGGCGTCGCCAGCCAGATGCCCGCCCCGCCATGGCCTCCGGCGGGTCCGATGATACTGCCGAGCGATGGGGCCCGGTCAGACGCTGTGGCGCTTCACAGGTTTCCGATGGCGCTTGACAAGGCGCGGCGCGCGACGCTCGGGGGAAACGTCGCGCGCCGCGGGTCTTCGTTGCCGGGCAGCACGCTCGCGCGGACTGATCCGTGCAAGAACGCTATCGAGCCCCCATGGGTGGCACCTTTAGGCTGGTTAAGAACTTGCTGTGGGGCTCACTGGCTCGGCCGACAGACCTCGCAGCACCTGTGCGGGCGTCCGCCCGAACGGTCGCGCCATGGTGAGGATGAGCGGGTCGTCGAGCAGGCGCGGTTCCATCGCGTGTCCCAGCGGAGCGAATGCCAGCAGGACTCGGCAAAGTCCTTGATCGACAAGGGCTTCCATCGAGGCCCGGTCGTCGCCGGGGTTGAAGGCGAACGGGGTGTGCATCAGATACAGGTCGACCTCGTCCAGGCCTAGCCGGCTCAGGCTGGCCTGCAACGCGGGCTCGACACGCTCGGGTCGATGGTGTTGTTCCAGAGTTTCGTGGTCACGAACAGGTCCTGGTCAACGAGTCCGGGCCCAGCTGTCACACCGTCGCAGGCACCCGCGACGCGGCGGCGGACACCACCATGTCCTGCCGTAGCGCCGTGAAGTCCGAGATCGTCTTGGTGGCCACGGTGGCGACCGGACGCGCGTCTCGGCCGGTGGCCTCCTTCTTGGACACCATCACCACGCTGTCGATGTAGGGCTGGATGGTGGTGGCGTTCTGCACAGTGGCGACGATGACGAGCTGAAAGCCGAACTTGCGGAAGGCTTGAAGCGCCTGCTGGGCGAACTGCGGATCCGACTTGGAGAAGGCCTCGTCGAGCATCAGCTGCGCGAACACCGGCCTGTTGTCGGCGCTCTCGGGGTTCGCCAGGATGAAGCTCAGCGCGCCGGCCAGGCAGAAGGCCATCAACTTCTCCTGCTCACCGCCGGAGTTGTCACCGGCGTTGCTGTGCGTACGGATCAGCTCGTCGCCCTCGACATCCCATTCCGCACAGTCGAAGGTGAACCGGTTGCGTACGTCGAGCGCGTCACGCGTCCACGCCTTGTCCTCGGGAGCAGTGGACGCCAGCCGGTTGCGCAGCCGCAGGATGTCCGCGTACTGGTCCAGGATCGCCTGCTTGTCGCCGAGCCCGACCTCTGCGATCCGCCGCGAAATGGCCCTGACGACCTCGGCGAGTTCAGAGACTGCGGGCAGGTTGCGGGGCGTGGCGCGCAGCGTCAATCGGGTACCCCGGTTGAATTCGACGGAACCCAGACCGGTGTTGACCCTGTCGATCTGTTCGCTGATGCGTCGGGTTTCCTGCTCGGCC
>JAOPUT010000188.1 GCA_025963385.1 Mycobacterium sp. | reverse complement strand
ACTGGTTCGTCGCCGTGCCCCGAGGGGCCTGCCGCCTACAGGCCGATGCGCTGAGCGAGCAGCTCGCGGTGGTAGGTGGGGTCGCCGAACAGCAGCTCGGAGGACTTGGCCCGCTTGAAGTACAGGTGGGCGGGGTGCTCCCACGTGAAGCCGATCCCCCCGAGGATCTGGATCGTCTCGGCCGCTGCGAAGAAGTAGGCATCGGTCGCGTACAACTTCGCGATGCGGGCCGCGGACGACCGTCCGTCCGGATCGCCGTCGACGGCCCACGCCGCGTGCTGGGTTGCCGAGGTCGCAGCCTCGACCTGCAGCAGCATGTCGGCGCACTTGTGCTTGATGGCCTGGAAGCTGCCGATCGGCTTGCCGAACTGCTCGCGAACCTTCGCGTATTCGGTTGCGGTGTCCAACATCCAGCGCGCCAGCCCGGCAGCCTCGGCGGCCAGCACCGTCGCGGTGAGGTCGGCGACGCGCTGGTGCGGCAGGTCGATCCTGGTGGCGGGAGCCGAGGACAATTCGACGCGCGCCAGCGGGCGGGAGAAGTCCGTGGCCTCCAGCGGCTCGGCCGTCACGCCGTCGGCGGTGGCGTCGACGTAGATCCAGTCCTGCCCCCGGACGGGCAGGACGAGGACACCGTCCGCCAGGCCGCCAAGCACGAACTTCGCCGTGCCGGTCGCGGTGGTCCCGTCGAACGTGATGTCGGAGTCGAGCGCCACCCCCGCGGTGCGCTGCCCGGAGGTCAGGGCGTCGAGGATCTTCTCATCGTCGATCACCAACGTCGCCAGCGCCGTCGTCGCGACGGGGCCGGGCACCAGCGCCGCGGCCGCCTCGTCGACCATCACGCAGAGGTCCTCCACACTGCCGCCGGCGCCGCCCAGCTCCTCAGGCACGGCGACGCCGAAGATCCCCAATTGCGCCAGCCCGTCGTACGCCGACCGCCACGCATCGGGGTCGCCCTGCTCGACGTTGCGCACCGCGGTGATGGCTCCCGACGAGGCGGCCCAGCCCCGCACGAGTTCCCGCGCGGCAAACTGTTCCTCGGTGATCGTGGCGGACACCGAACCTGTATGAGCCATCGACGGCCCCTCCTCAGCCTAAAGGAGAAGGCCATGCTTCTCACTAGAACGTGTTCTAATGGTGACATCGTTCTAACGTCAAGTCGACTGCCATTACAGCAGCACACGTCGACTGTCCGGGGGCACGGAGGTGGGAGATTTCTGATCCGCGTGCGTATCGTTTTCACCTAGTGCGTACTACGAAGGAGATGCCCGCCGCATGTCCGGCTCTTCGCTTCCATCAGCAACCAACTCGGGTTCGGGGTCTGATCCGACCTCCGGCCCACGCCAGGTGATGAACGTGGCCGTCCTGGCCGAGTCCGAACTCGGATCCGAGGCGCAGCGCGAACGCCGCAAGCGCATCCTCGACGCCACGCTCGCCATCGCCTCCAAGGGCGGTTACGAAGCAGTTCAGATGCGTGCCGTCGCCGAACGCGCCGACGTCGCGGTGGGCACGCTGTACCGCTACTTCCCGTCGAAGGTCCACCTGCTGGTGTCCGCACTGGGCCGCGAGTTCGAACGCATCGACGCCAAGACCGACCGGGCATCACTGACCGGAGGGACCCCCTACCAGCGGCTGAACCTCATGGTCGGCAAACTCAACCGGTCGATGCAGCGCAACCCGCTGCTGACCGAGGCCATGACGCGGGCCTTCGTGTTCGCCGATGCATCCGCGGCCGGTGAGGTTGATCACGTCGGAAAGTTGATGGATTCGATGTTCGCCCGCGCGATGAGCGACGGCGAGCCCACCGAGGACCAGTTCCACATCGCCCGCGTGATCTCGGACGTGTGGCTCTCCAACCTGTTGGCCTGGCTAACTCGACGCGCCTCGGCAACCGACGTCAGCAAGCGCCTCGACCTCGCCGTCCGGCTACTCATCGGCGACGGGGAGCATCCTAAGATCTGACCGGTGAATCAGCTCCCGGCAGACCTCCTGCACGCGCTGGATGCGGCCGCCGCGACGCCGCATCTGCTCGTCGCCTGCGACTTCGACGGCACCCTCGCGCCCATCGTCGCCAACCCCGCCGATGCCCGCCCGCTGCCGCAGGCGGCCGACGCGCTGATCGCGCTGGCCGAGCTGCCGTCGACCGACGTCGCGTTGGTCTCGGGTCGGGCACTGGCCGTCCTGCGCGACTACTCGGGGATGCCGTCGAGCGTGCACCTCGTCGGCAGTCACGGGGCCGAGTTCGACAGCGGGTTCGCGCTGCAGGTGGACGAGGCGCTGTTGGCCAGGATCACGGCCGAACTCGACGCGATCGCCGACGGGAAGCCCGGCGTGACCGTCGAGACGAAACCCGCCAGCGTCGCGCTGCACGTGCGCAATGCCTCGGCAGCCGACGGCGAGACCGCGCTCGCGGCGGCCCGCGCGGTCGGCCACGCCTCGGGCGCCGAGATCACCGCGGGCAAGGCGGTCCTCGAATTCGCGGTCATCTCCACCGACAAGGGCGAGGCCGTCGACATCCTGCGCGAGCAGACCGCCGCCACTGCCGTGGCGTTCTTCGGCGACGACGTCACCGACGAGAAGGCGTTCCGCCGGATGCGCGACGCGGACGTCGGCGTGAAGGTCGGCGACGGCGAGACGCTCGCCGGTTTCCGCGTCGAGTCCCCCGAGGACGTCGCGACGGCGTTGGCCCATCTATTGGAGCGACGCGGCTAGCTGGGCGGGCCCGACGTGCGGCCGCGGACGAGTTCGGTGTCGAGCACCTCGACGACCGGCAGACCCGACCTCGGCGGGTTGTGCAGGAGAAATCCTGCGCGCCTGCCCTTTTCGACGCTGGGCTGCTTGACCGTCGTCAACCCCCGCGCCACGGCGTCGGGCACGCCGTCGAAACCCGTCACGGTCACCTGCCCCGGCACGTAGATACCATGTGCGCGTAGATGATCCATCGCCGAGAGTGCCAGCACGTCGGTGGTGCACATCAGCGCCGTGATGCGCGGATTGGCCTCGAGCGCGACGGCGGCGGCGGCTCCGCCAGAGGATGGCAGATGCTCGTAGCTCTCCACCACCGTCAACGAATCAGGCTGCAGCCCAGCACTTTTCATGGCGTCGACGACACCGTGGATCCGCTCCCGCTGAACGTGGAAGTGCGGGGAGTCGACACGTTCGACGTCGGCCACCGCGGCAGGGGCGTCACCGTGCGGCCATTCGCGTCCCAACCGCATCGTGAGCAGCCCGAGGTCGCGGTGCCCCAGCCCGATCACGTAGTCGGCGACACTTCGCATCGCCGCGCGGTCGTCGATGCACACCCGCGAAGCGCCAGGCACGTCCATGGGTTGGTCGACCACCACGATCGGCATCGCACGCTGCGCGACCACCTGCAGGTACGGATCGTCGTCGGAGGCCGAGTAGACGACGAACCCGTCGACACCGGCGGACAACACCGCCGCGGTGCCGTCGGTGACACTGCGGTTGGGACCCGCCGCCACCAGTAGCAGCCCCTGCCCAGCCTCCTCGCACGACTCGGCGAGTCCGGCGACGAAGTCGAGCGCAGCGGGATCGCGGAACGAATAGTTCAGCGGCTCGGTGACGATCAGGCCGACCGCACCGGCGCGACGGGTGCGCAGCGAGCGCGCGACGGGGTCGGGTCCGGCGTAGCCGAGACGCTTGGCGGTCGCCAGCACGCGCTCGCGGAGGTCGGCCGAGAGTTGGTCAGGGCGGTTGTAGGCGTTGGAGATCGTGGTGCGCGAGACCTTGAGCTCGGCGGCGAGCGAAGCCAGGGTGGCACGCCGACGCGGCGCTGGGCCTCCGGACATGCTGCATGACGCTAGCCGATGGTTCGCTGTTCACGTCACCCGTCGGCGGCGTGGCGCACGCTGGTGATGACCCGGACGGTGCCGCCCATGACGTCCGCGACGTAGATGGTGCGGCCGTCGGGCGTCGCTGCCATGAGGCCGGGCTGGATGCCGACTCCGATGCTCTCGACGGGCTGATTGGTGGCGACGTCGACCACCGCGACGGTGCCGCAGTTGACGTTGCTCACGTACAGCCGGTCGCCGCGGACGACGACGTCGACGGGTGCTGCGTTCGTGGGGATCGCGTCGATGGCACGGGTACTCGGGTCGACGTCGACGAGAGTGGTCACGGTCTTGTCGACGATGGTCAGCGCATTGGTCGCGGAGTTGACGATGTACATCCGACTACCGACGACGGCGGCGAAGTACGGATACCCCCCGACGTCAAGGGAATCGGCGGCGGTGTTGGTGGCCTGATCGACCACGGCCACCGTGCCACCTGCGTAGTCGGTGACGTAGACACGGTCCGCCGTGGCGGCGACACCGAACGGGTCGCCGTCGATCGCGATGCGGGCCACCTCGGTGTTGTCGTTCAGGTCGATCACGGACACCGTGCCCGCGTGATCGGCGACGTAGAGCCGGTCACCCGCGATCTCCAGACCGTACGGATTGGCGCCGACGTCGATGACGTCGACGACCTTGTTCAATGCGGCGTCGACGACCGACACCGTGCCGTCGTCGGCGTTGCCGACGTAGAGCGATCTGCCCCTGGCCGCCAACGCGAACGGCATGCTACCGACCTCGATCGAGCCGATCTTCGCCTTGGTGGTGGTGTCGATGACCTTGATGGAGCCGTTGCCCGCCGCGTCCGCGGAACCGTTGAGCACGTAGAGCCGGTCCCCGACGACGGCGAGACCGTAGGTGAGCCCGTCGCCGACCTTGAGGGTGTCGGTGACGACCGCTTCCGCGGGATCGACGGGGGCCCGGACGTCGGCCGTGCGGCCGTTGGACGCGGCCACGGAGAAGGTGACGACGCCGCCGTCCTTGCTGAGCTGAGCTGCCAGCCGGGTGATTTGGTTGGGGGTGAACGCCCACTGACCGGTGGTGCCGTTGACGGTGACGACGCCGAGCCGCTTGTCGATCGGTGCCACCAGCGAGTAGGTCGGTCCATCCTGCGGGTCGTCGGAGAGGTCGGTGACCATGACGTGGCCCGTGACCCGGCCGGTCACTCGGTCGATCCGGTCGACGGTCGCAGCGGGAGCGTCCGCACCGGCGTCCCCGTAGAGCATCTCGGTCTGCAGCGGGTTGGCGAAGAACTCGGGACGCTGGTCAAGCGAACCGCGCTCGAATTGCCGCCGCGCCCAGGCGAATACGGCCCACAGCGCCGGCTGGTCCGCCGGAGTTCCCGGCAGCGGTGCCACGAACGGGGCCAACGCCGCCGCCAGCACCTCGGTGAAGGTCTGAGCCCGTTGCTTGGTCGACGTGTCGTCTTGCGGTTCGTCGGTCGTCGGCTGGGCAGCCATCTTCTTGACGTCGACCGCCGCCCCCTCGACCGTGTCGGGAGCGAGGGCCACCGAGCCGACGACCGTCTGGTCTCCTGTGACGCTCATCGGCATCGTCAGCGAGTGAATCTCGGAGATCTTCGGCACCACGACGCGTCTCGGCCGTCTGGCCGCGACGTCGGCGTCCGGCGACGCGCTCGCGACGGCGTCGTCGCCGACCGACGGCACCGCCACGGCCGCGGCGGGAGTCGCGGCGGTGGTGGAGGCAGGCTTCTGCTCCTCGGTCGGCGTGACCGCGGGCACGGAATCCTGCGAAGTGGTCTGTTCCTGTGCGGCCGCTTGCGTGCCGGTGACGGTCTGGTCCTGTGTCGGGGCCGTGAGCGCACCGCCCGAACTCCGCACGATGACGCCCGGCGCGGGCTCACTGCTGGACTCGATGGTTCCAGACGATGTCGTTCCAGACGATCCGGTGGAGGCGGCAGCCTGATCGGGGTCCGGCGATTCGCCAGACCCCGACCCGGCACCGACGGAGCTCGCCCCGGTGGGTGGTGTCGACCCCCCAGACGACACCACCCCGAGCTCCGTCTTCGAATCCGGGACCCCCGAACCCGGACTCTCGACCTGCGACGCCCCGGGAGACGGCTCGGCGGTGGGATCTGCGGCGCCGATGCCCGGATGGGCAATCGCCGCCGCACAGATGCCGAGCGCGACAACAAGAGCCCCCGCAGAACGGATGTGCCTCGAGTCGCTCACCGCCCTGCCCCTTGCCGTCGTCCCTTCTGACGTCGTCCTGTAAATGATGGCCCCGCGACCCCCTCCCCCGAATCGGGGAAATCCCTATAGTTTTTGGGCGCCGCGACCCCTCGACCCTCTTTTTGCCACCCGGCGTGCGATGCCCTACGATTATTGGTAATGGTTTTCATTAGTAATAAGGAGCGCCAGCCGTGCCACGTCGCCATCTCGTCCGGTCCACGCTGACGCTCGGCGTCGCCCTGGTCGCCTTCGGCACCGCGGCGTGCGGTTCGGCGCCTGCACCGACGCCGGCGGGCCCTCCGACCGTGGTCGCCACGACCGACGTGTGGGGCAGCATCGCCGGTGCGGTCGCGGGTGACCACTCGACGGTCCGTTCGATCCTGACCAGCGCCGCCGCAGACCCGCACTCCTACGAGGCCACCCCGTCGGACGCCGCGGCGATCACCGACGCCACGCTCGTCGTCTACAACGGCGGCCACTACGACCAGTGGGCCGACGACATCCTGCTCGCCCACCAGGGCGTCACGACGGTCAACGCCTACTCGCTGACGCCTGCCCAGCCCGACGGCCAGCCCGCCAACGAGCACGTCTTCTACGACCTCGCCACGGCCAAGGCGGTGGCGACCAGCATCGCGGACCACCTCGCGACCGACGACCCGGCGAATGCAGCGGCCTACCGCGACAACGCCGCCAAGTTCGGCAGCCAGACCGACGCGATCGCCGAATCCGAGCGCGAGATCGGACGCAAGCATCCTGGCGTCGCCGTCGTCGCCACCGAACCCGTCGCGCACTATCTGCTCGCCAACGCAGGAATCACCGATCGCACCCCCGAGTCGTTCGCCAGCGCCATCGAAGAGGGTGACGACCCGTCCCCCGCCGACGTCGCCGCGATGCTGGACCTGATCAGCGGCCACCACGTGTCGGCAGTCGTGCTCAACAAGCAGACCGAGAATGCGGTCACGAACCAGATTCAGGACGCCGCGAGCAAGGCCGGGGTGCCGATCATCACGGTCGCGGAGACGCTGCAGGACGGGCTGGACTACCTCGGTTGGCAGCGCAAGACGGTCCAGGAGTTCGCCGACCAGTTGGACCGCGCACCCGCCGTGGCGCGATGATGTCTACCCGTGGCGTCTGACACCTCCCCCGTCGTCGAACTGTCGGGCGCCCGGCTCGCCTACGGCGACCGCGTCCTGTGGGACGGACTCGACCTGGAGGTCCGCGCAGGTGAGTTCATCGCCGTGCTGGGGCCCAACGGCACTGGCAAGACCTCGCTGTTGAAGGTGCTGCTCGGGCAGGTGCCGCTGAGTGCGGGCCGCGTCGAGGTCGCAGGTGACATCGGCTATGTGCCGCAACACCGTTCGATGGACAGTGGCCTAACACTGCGCGGGCGCGACCTCGTCGGCCTCGGTTACGACGGACACCGCTGGGGCATCACGAGCCCGCGCCAGCGAACCGCGAAGCGCGCGATCGTGGCGCGGGCGTTGCAGCAGGTCAACGGAATTCAGCTCGGCGACGTACCCGTCGGCGTGATGTCGGGCGGGGAACTCCAACGCATCCGGATCGCACAGGCCCTGGCCACCGACCCCGCGCTGCTCCTGTGCGACGAGCCCCTGCTCAACCTCGACCCGGCCAACGCCAGGCTGATCTCCTCGCTCATCGACCAGCGCAGGAGGGAATCGGACACCGCCGTGCTGTTCGTCACGCACGAGGTGAATCCCGTTCTGCCGTACGTCGACCGGGTGCTCTACCTGGTGGACGGCCGCTTCCGCGTCGGCACCGTCGCCGAGGTGATGACCTCGGAGACCCTCTCGGAGCTCTACCGGGCCGACATCCAGGTGGTCAAGATCGGCGAACAGTACGTCGTGGTCGGTGAACACAGCGAGACCCCGCACGATCACTCGGGCCACGCGAGCGGACACGACCATGTCTGACCGCCTGACCGAGCTGCTGGCACACCTGTTCGCGTTCGACGTCACCGCGGATCTGCTGCGGCGCGACTTCGTGCAGCAGGCTCTCTTGGCGGCGGCGCTACTGGCCCTGTTGGCCGGGCTGATCGGGCCGTTCATCGTCATGCGACAGATGTCGTTCGCCGTGCACGGCTCCAGCGAGCTGTCGCTCACGGGGGCGTCCTTCGCCCTGCTCACCGGCTTCAACGTCGGGATCGGTGCCCTGATCGGAAGTGCGCTGGCGGCAACACTTTTCGGCTTCCTCGGCCAGCGGGCACGTGAGCGGGACTCCGCGATCGGGGTCGTGCTCGCCTTCGGCCTTGGCCTCGCGGTGCTGTTCATCCACCTCTATCCCGGGCGGTCGGGCACGAGCTTCGCCCTTCTGACGGGCCAGATCGTGGGCGTCGGATACTCCGGGCTCGCGCTGCTGAGCGTGATCACCGTGCTGGTCGTGGTGATCCTCGCGGTGAGCTATCGGCCGCTGCTGTTCGCGACCGTCGATCCGGAGGTGGCGGCAGGGCGAGGCGTTCCGGTGCGCGCGCTCGGCATCGTCTTCGCCGCCCTGGTGGGCGTCGCGGCTGCCCAGGGCGTCCAGATCGTCGGCGCGCTCCTGGTGATGTCACTGCTCATCACTCCGGCGGCGGCCGCCGCCCGCATCTTCACCGCGCCTGCCGCGACCATCGTCGCCTCGGTGGTGTTCGCCGAGGTGTCGGCCGTCGGCGGCATCCTGCTGTCGCTGGCCCCCGGCGTCCCGGTCTCGGTGTTCGTGACCACGATCTCGTTCGCGATCTTCCTGCTGTGCTGGGCGGTCGGCAGCCGCCGCGTCAGCCGCCGGTAGCGACGGGGCGATCGGGCTCGCCACTCCACTGCGACCAGGAGCCAGGGAAGAGCGCCACGCTCCTTCCGATCGCCGCTGCCGCCGCGACGGCCACCGACGCGGTGACGCCGGATCCGCAGTAGGCGCCCTCCGCGTCGCCGAGCGCCTCCGCGAGCTCGGTGTCCGAGAGGAACGCACCGCCGGCGTCGAGCAGGGCGGTGCTCGGCACGTTGGTGGCGCCGGGGATGTGCCCGGCGACGGGGTCGACGGGTTCGACCTCGCCGCGGAACCGCTCCGACGCCCGCGCATCGATCAGCCCCGCCCCGAGTTCGGCGGCGTCGTCGGCAGGCACCGTCGGCATGCCCCCCGCGTAGAGGTCGTCGTGGGCCACCGTGACCCCGCCCGGTTCGGGGGTGACGGCGCCCGTCTCCAGTGCGCCGCCGGACGCCGTCCACGCGGCCAGGCCGCCGTCGAGGATGCGGACGTCGCCAAGACCGGCGGCCTTGAGCACCCACCAGGCCCGTGCCGAGCCTGCGCGATTCCAGTCGTCGTAGACCACGACGGTGCTGCCCTCGGCGACACCCCAGCGTCGCGCGGCGGCCTGCACCGCGGACCCTGACGGCAGCGGGTGCCTGCCCCTCCCGGCGACGGCGTGATCGGTCAGCTCGTCCTCCAGCGACACGTACACCGCCCCGGGAAGATGACCCGCCTCGTAGGCGTCCCTGCCGTCCGGTTGGGTCAGCTGCCAGCGGACGTCCAGGATGGTGATGGGCGCCCCGCCTGCGACGAGCCGCTCGAGTTCGGTTGCCGTGACCAGTACCTCGGTTCGCACGCCCATGAACGTACGCTGGCCCGCGTGGACGAGCACGCGTTCAGCACGGACGAGAGACAGGCCGTATACCGGGCCATCGCGGAGCGCCGCGACATGCGCCGGTTCACGCCGGGCGCGACGGTGTCCGAGGACGTCCTCGCCCGGCTTCTGCACGCCGCGCACGCCGCGCCGAGCGTGGGCCTGATGCAACCGTGGCGGTTCATCCGCATCACCGACGACGCGCTGCGCCATCAGATCCACGGCCTGGTCTCCGAGGAACGCCAGCAGACGGCCCTCGCGCTCGGCTCGCGCGGCGACGAGTTCCTCCGCTTGAAGGTGGAAGGCATCCTCGAGTGCGCCGAGCTATTGGTCGTCGCGCTCGGCGATGACCGCAGCCGCCACGTCTTCGGCCGCCGCACCCTGCCCCACATGGACCTCGCCTCGGTGTCGTGCGCCATTCAGAATCTGTGGTTGGCCGCGCGGGCCGAGGGCCTCGGCATGGGGTGGGTGTCGATATTCGACCCCGACCGCCTCGGCGAACTGCTCGGCATGCCCGACGAGGCCGAGCCGGTCGCGATCCTGTGCCTCGGCCCGGTTCCCGCGTTCCCGGACCGGCCCGCCCTCGAGGTCGACCAGTGGACGTTCGGCAGGCCGGTGGCGGAATTCGTCTCGGAGAACGGCTGGCAGCGTGCCTGCGTGCCCGCCGTAGGCTTACCGTCGTGCCCGCCGTGACCGTCGACCTCAACGCCGACCTCGGTGAGGGATTCGGGGTATGGCAACTCGGTGACGACGATGCGATGCTCGACGTCGTCACCAGCGCCAACGTGGCATGCGGCTTCCACGCCGGCGATCCCGCCGGGCTCGCGCGGGTGTGCCGTGCCGCCGCCGAACGGGGAGTTCGCATCGGCGCGCAGGTGAGCTACCGCGACCTCGCGGGCTTCGGCAGGCGCTACATCGACATGACGCCGGAGGACCTCACCGCCGACGTGATCTACCAGATCGGAGCCCTCAACGCGTTGGCGGCGGCGTCGGGCTCATCGGTCAGCTACGTGAAACCCCATGGGGCGCTGTACAACGCGATCGTCACCGAGCACGGCCAGGCCGCCGCTGTCGCGCAGGCAGTGCACGCCGTCGACGCCCGGCTACCGGTGCTCGGGCTGGCCGGTTCCGCGTTCTTCGCCGCGGCGGACGAACTCGGCCTGCGCACCGTGCCCGAGGCGTTCGCCGACCGGGCCTACCAGCCGGACGGTCAACTGGTCCCGCGCCGCGAACCCGGCGCCGTGCTGCACGATGTCGACGCGATCGCCGACCGGGTGGCCGCGATGGTCGGTGACGGCACGGTCGTCGCCATCGACGGAACGACCATTCCGATCGCCGTGAAATCGGTATGCGTACATGGAGACTCGCCCGATGCCGTCCAGATCGCCACGGCCGTCCGCGATCGGCTCCAAGCCGACGGCGTTGCGTTGAGGGGGTTCACCTGATGCGCCTGAAGCTCGGACGTCCGAACCTCGACGACTACCGCGGCTTCTTCGATCAACCCGCTGCGACGTCACGGTCCCCGCTGACGGTGACGTGGGCAGGCGTCACCACCCTGCTGATCGACGACGGTGAGTCGGCGCTGATGACCGACGGATTCTTCTCGCGCCCGTCGTTGCTCACCGTCGGCACGCGTACGCTGACCCCGTCGCTGCCCCGCATCGACGGCTGCCTGACCCGCCTTGGCGTGGAACGACTCGAAGCCGTCATGCCCGTGCACACCCACTTCGACCATGCGATGGACTCGGCGGTGGTTGCCCAACGGACTGGCGCGAAGGTGGTGGGCGGTACGTCGGCCGCCCAGCTGGGCCGTGGTGCCGGACTGCCGGAGGACCGGCTGGTCGTCGTCACACCAGGTGAACCAGTCTCCTTGGGCGCCTTCGACGTAACCCTCGTAGTCGGTGATCACTGCCCGCCCGACCGCTTCCCAGGAGTCATCACCGCGCCCGTCGTCCCGCCCGTGAGGGCATCGGCGTACCGGTGCGGGGAGTCGTGGTCGACGCTGATCCACCACCGCGCGACCGAGCACCGGCTACTCATCGTGGGCAGCGCAGGCTTCGTGCCGGGCGCGTTGCGCGATCAGCGGGCCGACGTCGTCTACCTCGGTGTGGGGCAGCTGGGCCTTCAGCCGGAGCGCTACGTCGTCGACTACTGGAACGAGGCAGTTCGCGCGGTCGGCGCCAGCCGGGTCGTCCTCATTCACTGGGACGACTTCTTCCGCCCGCTGCACGACCCGCTGCGAGCACTGCCGTACGCCGGCGACGACCTCGATGTGTCGATGCGGGTGCTGACGG
>JAOPUT010000183.1 GCA_025963385.1 Mycobacterium sp. | reverse complement strand
CCGTAGGAGTGCTGCGCGCACGCTGGGACGGCGGTACTATCCCGCGAGCAAGGCATTGCGACTCCGCGGACAGATAGGGCTAGAAGTGAAGAAGCTCATCGTTGTTGGTTCCGGCGCCGTTGGCGCGCTGGCTGTATCGGCCCTCCTCGGCGGTGGTGTGGCTTCGGCGGACGACTACGCCGGTCAGACGTTCTCCGACGCGTCCTCTGCGGCCAGTGATGCCGGCCAGACCGTCGTGGTGGCTGCACGCACCGGTGACAAGCTGTCGCAGGGCGATTGCATCGTCGAGCGTTCGCAAACCGCTCCGTTCGCCAGCGCCAACGACGGGATTCACGTGTCCGACACCGTGCAGTTCTACTTGAACTGCAACGGCGGCTACGCGACGGCGACCACGCCGGGCACGTCGGTCGGTAGCCAGGAAGGGCGTGAGGCCAAGGCCGCCGCCGATCAGGCTGCCGCGGAGCAGAACGAGCAGGACCAGCTCGCCAGCGCAGGCCAGACGCCGGGTGCCCCCGGTGAGTAGCTAGTGGCTTGACACCCTGCTGAGCAGCATGTCGACGCAATAGTCGATGAACTGCTCGCGGGTGGTCGCCAGCCGGCCGTTGAGATAGGCCGTGAACAGTGCGGTGAGCGCGCCGACCAGCCCGGTCGCCACCATCGCCTGCACCGCAGGGTCCGTGATGCGGGTCAGCTTGTGCTGCAACAGTTCGATGAAGTTGGGCATCCACTCCGCGCCGGATTTCGCGAGCACGGGCTCGCGCTCGGGTGCGATCAGCAGCACCCGCCCGCGCACCGGGTCGTCGACCATGAGCGCGACGAATCTCTCGACGGCGTCGCGCGGAGTGGTCGACGACGTGAGCGCCGTCATGGCCGTGCTGCAGACGTGGTCGTACACCGCGCGGACGAAATCGTCCCTGTCGTCGAAACTCTCGTAGAAGTAGCGTTCGGTGAGCCCGGCGGCACGGCAGACCGCGCGCACGGTCAGCGCCGAGCCGCTTTCGCCGCCAAGGACGTTCACTCCGGCGCTGATGAGTTCGTCGCGCCTCAGCGTCTGGCGGTCCTGCAGTGGGACACCGGACCAGCGGCCCCGTCGTTGACCGGAAGGCACATCGCTCCTAAGCTCGCTATGACAACGCACGTAGTCAGAATATTCGTGGACCCAGGAAAGGTCGCCAGTGACTCAAGATACGTCTGAGGCGTGCCCGGTGGCGAACGGGAGAGAACCGTTCGATTCGGGCTGCCCCGTGGCGCCGGGAGGTTACGACGCCCCACCGGTGCCGCTCGGACCGGACTCCTTGACGTGGAAGTACTTCGGTGACTGGCGAGGGCTGCTGCAGGGCCCGTGGGCGGGGTCGATGCAGAACATGCACCCCCAGTTGGGTGCGGCCGTCGAAGAGCACTCCACGTTCTTCCGTGAGAGGTGGCCACGGCTGCTGCGGTCGCTGTACCCGATCGGCGGGGTCGTCTTCGACACCGACCGCGCGCCCCGCACGGGCGCCGAGGTGCGCGAGTATCACACGGACATCAAAGGTGTTGACGCCCAAGGGCGCCGATACCACGCCTTGAATCCGGACGTCTTCTACTGGGCGCACTCCACGTTCTTCGTCGGGACGCTGATCGTCGCGGAGCGTCTCTGCGGCGGTCTCACCGAGGCGGAGAAGCGCCAACTCTTCGACGAGCACGTCGAGTGGTACCGCATGTACGGGATGAGCATGCGTCCGGTTCCCAAGAGCTGGGAGGACTTTCAGAAGTACTGGGACCACATGTGCCGTGAGGTGCTGGAGAACAACTACGCCGCTCGCGCCGTGCTCGATCTGACCGAACTCCCCAAGCCGCCGTGGGCCGAGAAGATGCCGGACTGGCTGTGGCGACAGCAGCGGAAGTTGGTGGCGCCGTTCTTCGTCTGGTTCACCGTCGGCCTCTACGACCCACCGGTCCGAGAGTTGATGGGCTACACGTGGTCTGGCCGCGACGAGTGGGTCCACCGCCGGCTCGGCAAGCTGGTGCACGTGGTGTTCTCGCTGCTGCCCAAGCGCAGTCGCATGCATCCGCGAGCCCGTGCGGGGTGGGACCGCGTGACGGGGCGGCTGCCCGCCGATGCGCCCTTGCCCGAGACCCCTGCGCGCAATCTGCCCCCGCTCGACGAGCGGGACAACCCGATGCACTACTGCCCGCAGGTCTGAGCCCGGCTCAACGGGTGCAGAGCCCCGCGGCCTTCTCCTCGGAGATGATCTGCTGCAACGGCTCTCCGAGGCGTGACGCGAAGTCATCGGTGGCCTGCATGTTCCAGACGCCGTCCTCGTAGACCATGAAACGCGAGCGCTCGACGCCATGCGTCACCATGCGGACGATCGCCTGGCCGTCCGGATCGAGCCGCACTCCGGTGACGTTGAGTCGCGGCCCCGGCTTCTTGCACGTCTCGTAGAACGTCACGAAGTCGGCCTTGCTGATCCCGCTGCGAACGTCCTTCGCCATGTGCTCCCAGACACCTGCGAAATCGCCTGCGGTGAAGCGGTCGATGTTGGCCTGGGCGGCGACGGTGGCGGCTCCGAGCGTTATCGGGGCACCGCCTTCCAACGCGGTCGGATAGGCCGCAGCCGTCCGCAGGACGGACGAACCAGACGCCCCGTGTGACGTCCCGCAGGCCGAGCACGCCACCAGCGCGAGCAGCGCTGCCAGGAATGCCACGACCGACCTCATGGCGGACAGGGTAATCGCGATCACAGGGCTGAGATAGGTGTACCGATGTCGAACTACCCGATGTGATAGGTGAGCATTTGTGCGCCCATCAGTGCACGAACGGTCGACCAGCGCATTGACGGGAATTGAATTCCCTCAGATCGCAATCGTTCCATCGTGATGGGTCCGCCCGAGTCCTCTTGTGGAGTTCGTCGATGCTCGCGACACTGTCGACACCGTCGGCACCGGCAAGCACGCGGGCTGCGTCGAGCGCCTGGGTCCCGGGACATCGTCGCCGGTTCGTGCCAGTGTGCGAGCGTACGCCCGCAACATTCTCGGCGGGTCCCCAGGGGCACTCAGTACTTCTACAGCAACCGTCATTCAAAAATCTAAGTTATCGATTGATTTGGTTTTGTGTGTGCTGGCGGGATTGTGTCCAGCGGGCTAGCCGGTCGTCCGCGCGGTGGATCTAGCTGCTCTGATTCTGGTAGTTGTACGTTAGGTTGCCGCTGCTCAATCTTCTGGAGGAAGGTACGTGGTGTTTGCTATTGGTTTGAGAACCGGTTCTTGAGGTTACCTCCAGTTAACGTCGCACGTCGGCGTGCTCAGCAAGGTCTAGCTACCAGATAGCTCGGGGTCGGAGAGGCGGAATCATGGCAGCGGAGTACGTCTCGGAGGCGCTGGGCGAGGCGGAGGGCGGCCTGGTGGGGTCCGAGCTCGGTGGCATCTCACCATCGTGGCTCGCGGACCAGCTCGACGAGCGTGGCGTAGTACGGCTTAGGGACCTGGTCACCGCTGAATGGCTGGCAACGATGCGAGAGTCAGTGCTCAGCAGCGTTGCCCGCCATGGTGATGGCGACCTCTTCATCACACGGCCCGATCAAGAGATCGGCTCTCCCGCCCACCAACTGATGTCCGACCCCGAATTGCGCCGGCTCCTGGACGAGGTCGCACGGCTTCGCCGCCCCAACGCAGGCCCGATTCAGAAGTTCGAGTGCAACATCCCCGTCCGCAACGGCATCGGCCCGAAGTTCCGGTCGAACCTGTTCCATTACGACCCGAGCGTGTTGACCGTCGTCGTACCCATCTTCATTCCTCAGAACACCGTCGGCAGGTGTGGGGAGTTGGCCGCATTTGGAAACAGGCGACCGTTCCGACGTTTCGTCGCCACTCATCTGATGGAGACCGCGCTGACCCACAACCCCCTGTATCGGCGTCATCTGGTGAAGAAGATCGACGAGGACCCGCAGAAGTACCTACTCGAGCTGCACCCGGGTGATGGGTACGTGTTCTGGGGCTACCGCCAGTTGCACGGCAACGTCATCTGCGAGCCTGGGCTGCTTCGTGCCACCTTGGTGATCGCCTTCGGCGAGGTACATGCGGGCAGCTGGGCGATCAAGGCGGCGTGGAGATTCGGTCGAAGCCGACGCGACATCGGGCGTCGGCAGTGTTCGCCGGCGGCACCCGGGAGCGCTGAGTGCCCCCACCAGGGCTCGAACCTGGGACCTGCGGATTAAAAGTCCGTAGCTCTACCAACTGAGCTATAGGGGCGCGGACGATCAGGATACTTGGCCCCTCCGAACGGGTCGGGGCGGGAGCGACTACGGCACCCGTTTGAGGAATTGGGGGTCGGTAACCTAAGCTATCGAAGCTCCCGACGCGACAGCGTTGTGAGCCCCCGGAGAGATTCGGATTGGGCCCCCATCGTCTAGTGGCCTAGGACGCCGCCCTTTCACGGCGGTAGCACGGGTTCGAATCCCGTTGGGGGTACGCAACGCGGAAACGCGGAGCACTAGCATTACGTAGGAAAGCAAGGCCCTGTGGCGCAGTTGGTTAGCGCGCCGCCCTGTCACGGCGGAGGTCGCGGGTTCGAGTCCCGTCAGGGTCGCCATACGGCGAGGCAAGGAATTCCGTGCCGTCCCGGCCAGGTAGCTCAGTTGGTACGAGCGTCCGCCTGAAAAGCGGAAGGTCGCCGGTTCGATCCCGGCCCTGGCCACTCAGCGTGTTTGGAGTTCAGCCCACAGATTGGGCAAAAGTCTGGGTCGCAAGTTCGTTCAGGCTCTTGGTCCTTGGGCCAAGTAGGGCGAAACTCTTGGATACTCAGACGGCCGGTCGTTGAGCCTGGCGAGTGCCGATGCGACGTCGTCGAGTTCGTCGTCGCCCATGTTGAGGAGCCGCGGCCTGGTTGTGAGTGCTTCCGCTCGATCCACGGTGCCGCCGGCTGCCCACCGTTCGGCACGGTGGAGCGGCCCGGCAACTTGTCGATGGTTGAACCGAAGGCGTCCAGCAACCTCGAGGACAACGTCGGTGTTCCCGCGAGCACCTACCTTTTCACGGTCTCGGTGATGCACTGGATGGCCGTTTTCCCGGGACTGAGCGGAGCCGGGCCCGACACGATGTGGGTAGGCAGGCGGACGAAGCAATGCTCGTCGAATCGAAGTTCGTCGAAGTCACGGACAGAACTTGCCGCCGATCGTCGAATGACTACTACATCGCGCGGAAAGCTTTACGCATGCGGATGCGGTGGTGACGCTACGAGTAGGCTGCGGTGCCGTCCCCGATAGGCGTACTAGCCGGCCCCATCGAACGCCACCTAGCCCAGCGCATCCTGGATGACATCGCGAGCGCGGTCCAGCATCGAAGCGAACGGACCGGCCACGAGGTTGAGTTTCGCCGACTCCACTCCGGGGTGCGGACGCGTCGGGGCGATTGCCTCGGCTGCGCGGACCGCGCTGGCCATCCTCTTGAGATCCTCCGCACTTACTTCGCGCTGCAACTCGCTGAATTCTTGGCTCTCTTCGAGGTCGGCGTGCTCGACGACGGCGATTTGAAAGCGCTCGAGAGCAGTGAGGAACTCGGCCGAACCGACGTCCATCGCTTCGAGTTCTTGCAGCTGCACCTTGGCGTCGTGCTCCTCTTGCAAGCGGGCGTCTACGATTTCGTCGCCGCGGCTGAGTTCGCCGCGGGCGCGCGGATGGACGATCAACTCTTCGGCCGTTTCGTGCACCGCGAGGAGCTGACGCAACTCGACGAAGGCCTTGGATCGGGCGTCGTCAGTGGATGCGGACAACACGTCGTCGAACATGTCCTTGATTAGATTGTGCTGACCGACGAGGAAGTTGACGACGTCATCGGTGGACTGCACGAACGTTTCAACCATCGGAGAACCTCAATCTCTTTTGGGGTTGGCGCGAGGGCTGCGCGCCATGTTGGGGCTTTACCCAGGGCGCCGCCACGGCAACCCCAAGCACCTTTACTCGCATCTGCCGGGCGGTTCATCAACCGTCCGATCAACTGTGAGAGTGCTGAAGGATTCGCCGCGGGAGCGTCCTTAGCGTGCGCGAGGTGAATGCTGGGTAATGGCGACGTGAACGTTGGCTGACTTTGGGGCCATCGGTTGGGCCTGCTGTGAGGAGAGCGTCATGGGTGTAATCAACGGAATCACACGCGGGGTCGCGGGTGCGGTCAACGCGACGACAGCGGCGGCCGGTGCGGTGTCAGGCGCCGCGGTTAGTGGTGTCGTCGGCGGAATCAAGGGAACGGCTGATGGCATCCGCGCGGGTGTAGTCAGTGGGAGCCATTCGACTCCGGCCGCGGCATTGACCTTGGCGGCGGTCGGCGCCGCCGGGCTGGTCGAGTGGCCGGTGCTGCTGGCCGTGGGCGGGACGGCTCTCGTCGTGAGGCGCTTTACTCAGACGGAGCCGGGAACGCAGGGATCACCGAGCGGCGCGGACCGAGATGCCGGGTTGAGGTCGGTGCCCACACCGGAACCGTCGCCGTCGCGAGCGCCTCGACCGTCGGCGACCGCGACGAAGGCGACACCGCGGAAGGCATCCACGCCCAGTCCTCGCAAGGTCGCGAAGCCGGTGGCGCGCAAGGCTACTCGGTCCTCGCGTTCGGGCTCGAGTGCCTAGCGCCCTCCTGGTGCCTCCACTGCTACTGGTGTCCCGCCCGTGGATCTGACGCGCGCAGCCAGCCGCTGTTTGGGCATGAGCGTGCAGGCGGCCACCGTCGGCGCGGACCTCGCAAGGTTCGTTGCCGTGACGTCGGTGCGCGGGGCAACTTCGGGTGCGTGCGCAACCGTTGCGCTTGGTGTGAGTGCGGCGACCTTGCCGGTGCGAGTGGGCACCGACCTGCTCCTCGGTGCCGGCTCAGTCGACTCGATCACGGCGGTCGCGCGCGAACTCATCGGCGGTGCGCCGAGCCGACGGTGCTGGCAGGGCAACGGCCGAATCTGGATCGAAGTGCGTGGGTTGACCGGCGCCGCAGACGATGCCGTCGGCACAGCCGTGCTTGGCGCGGTGCGCGCGCAGTCCGGTGTGAATTCAGCCCACCTCAACACCGCCTTGTCGCGGGTCGTGGTGTCGGTAGGTGACGACGGGCCTGCACTGGGGGATTTGTGCAAGACGATCGCCGACGCCGAAGCCGGTGCGGTCGACGTGGACGCGCGACGAGAGCGAGTACCCGATCTGCCCGGGGACGGCGTGGTCCTGCTGGGACGGTTGGCGACGGTCACCGCCAACGCGGCGGGTTTGGGCGCGGCCGCCGCCGGCCGCTCGATGGGCCTGCCGGGGCTACCGGGCATGGTGTCTGCCGCAGTCACCGTCATCGACTACCAGCCGCGGTTGCGCCGCCTCCTTGAGGGCATCCTCGGGCCGGTCGCCGCGGACACCGTTCTGGGGTTGGCCGCCGCGACTGCCTACACCCTGACCTTGGCTCCGGCTTCGCTAGCGGTCGACTTGGGCATTCAGATCGTGCACGCCGCCGAGGGGTGGTCGGGGCAGCGGACGTGGTCGCGTTGGGAGCCGTCGTTGGCCGAGCACGCCGACGGTCCGGAGCCGGTCAGGCCAGAGCCCCGGCACCGCCCTCGTCCGCCGGGCCCGGTGGAGCGGCACGGCGACCGCAGCGGACTGGTTCAAGTCATCGGCGCAACGGCGGTCGGTGTCCTCACCGGCAGTCCCGCGGCGGCCGCGACGGCGGCGGCCGTAGCCGCGCCCAAAGCCGCCCGAAGCTCCCGGGAATCCTTCGCTGGCACGCTGGGGCGAGGACTGGCCGCCCGACGCGGTGCGCTCGCGCTACGCCCGGAGGCTTTGCGCCGCCTTGATCGCGTCGATGTCATCCTGCTCGACCCCCGAGTCCTGTGCACCGGACCGCTGCGCATCCACGCCGTCGAAGGTGTCGTCGACCGGCACCGCACGCGCGCGTGGAATCAAGCAATAACCGAGCTCGCCCGCGGCGCGTTCGACGTTGGTCGACACCGACTATGCGGCCCGTGGACCGACACGCCAACGTCCTTCGAGGTCCTGGTCTGCCCGGCACCGGACCCGCTGGCCGCAGCGGTGATCGACGAATGCCGCAGCAGCAGCACCGAAGTCGTGTCCCTGGACGTGGGTGATCTAGGCGATCTGCGTTCGGCGTTCGATGACCTGCACCCCGTCGGCGATGGGTCGATCGATGACGCCCTGGAGCGCGTGGTCACCGACCTTCAGGACGACGGGCACACCGTGGCGCTGGTGACCATGGGCGCCGCCAACGCCCTCCTGGAGGCCGACGTGGCGGTGGGGGTGTGGGCCGGTGACGGTCCGCCGACGTGGCACGCACACCTCTTGGTCGAAGATCTGGCCGGCGTCTGGCAGGTGTTGCATGCCCTGCCGGCGGCCCGCGCCGCGAGCCGAAGTGGTGTGCAACTCTCCATCGGCGCCACGGTGCTGGGGTCGCTTCTGATGGTGCCGGGGGTGCGGGGCCGCGGGCCCGGGCCGGTGACGGCTGCGGCCGGTGCGGGGCTGTGGAGTGGCTACCGGCTGGCGCGTACGACCTTGCGCGCGGAGGTACCTGCCCCGGTCGACGTGCAGGAATGGCACGCCATGACCACCGCGCAGGTCCGCGCGACCCTGCCCCCGCCGAAAGAAGACCAACCAGTGCGCCTGTCGATGCCCCGGGCCGTGGCCGGGGTGTCGCTCGGCGCGCTGGACGCGGTGGCGGGCCCCCCGTTGCGGCTGGTCACGGAATTCATCGGTGCGATGCGCACCGAATTGGCCGACCCGTTGACCCCGGTCCTGGCGATTGGTGCCGCGGCCAGCGCGGTGCTGGGTTCGCCGGTCGACGCCGTGCTGGTGGGGTCGGTGATGGGTGGCAACGCCGCGCTGGCGGCCAGTCAGCAGGTCCACGCCCAGCGGCTGCTCCGGCGACTGTTGGCCGTGCAGGTCCCGCCGGCGCGGCGGGTCGTACGGGACGGGGCGGAACGACGCTACGAGGACGTCGAGTCCGGGGCGCTGCGCCCCGGAGACCTGATCGAGGTCTCGACCAACGAAGTGGTGCCCGCCGACGCGCGGTTGATCGAGGCGGACGACCTGGAGGTCGAGGAAGCTGCCCTCACCGGAGAGTCACTTCCGGTGACCAAACAGGTCGACCCGACACCGGGGGCCCCGCTCGCCGATCGTGCCTGCATGCTGTTCGCTCAGACCACCGTCGTGACCGGCCGGGGATTGGCAGTGGTAACTGCGGTGGGTGAGCAGACGCAGGCACGTCGAGCCTTGTTCGGGTCGTCGAGCGGCGACGCCGCGGTGGGACTACAGGCGCAGCTGGCGGCGCTGACGGATCGGGCGTGGCCGGTCAGCTTGGCCGGCGGCGCGGTGGTGGCCGCGCTGGGCCTGTTGCGACGCGGTGGGTTACGCGCAGCGGTATCCAGCGGAGTGGCGGTCAGCGTGGCCGCGGTGCCCGAGGGACTGCCCCTGGTGGCGACGTTGGCTCAGCAGGCCTCCGCGCGACGCCTGACAGCCGCGGGTGCCTTGGTGCGCAGTCCGCGGTCGGTGGAAGCGCTGGGTCGTGTAGACGTGGTGTGCTTCGACAAGACCGGGACGCTGAGCGAGAACCTGCTGCGGGTGACGCGGGTGCATACGGCGCCGGGGGTCGCCGCCGCCGACCTGTTTGCCTGCGCTGCTCGCGCCACCGCGGAACCCGTGGGTGGGGTACATCTGCACGCCACTGACGGCGCCGTCCTCGAGGCAGCCGCCGACGTAGCGTCCGCCGGTGCATCTCCAGTGGAGCGGTTGGCGCACCTGCCGTTTCGCTCCGGGCGTGCGTACTCCGCGACGGTGACGAGACGGGAATTGTCGGTCAAGGGCGCCCCGGAGGTCCTGCTAGCAGCGGCGCGGCAAGCAGGCAGCGATGCGATCGGCCCGGTGGTGGGTGAGATGGCCGCCGACGGCCTTCGGGTGATCGCCGTGGCTCGTCGTACCCTGACCGACATTCAGATTGCGGCCGCGATCTCCGATCCCGACGCGCTCGCCGACCTGTGCGCCGAAGGACTGCAAATCGTGGGTCTGCTTGGCCTGTCGGACACCCCGCGGCCGCAGTCGGCCGCCTTGTTGGGCGCATTGACGCAGCAGCAGTTGGGGATTCGTCTGATCACCGGCGACCACCCGATCACTGCCGTCGCGATCGCCGGCGAGCTGGGGCTCGATGTCGTCCCCGGCCAGGTGATCACCGGCGCACAGTGGGAGGCGCTGCCGCGCCGCGGTCAGGAGCGCGCGGTCTGCGACCGACTGGTATTCGCCCGTATGACGCCCGAACACAAGGTGCAGGTCGTGCAGACTCTGGAGCGCGTCGGGCTGGTGTGTGCCATGGTCGGGGACGGCGCCAACGATGCCGCCGCGATTCGCGCCGCTACCGTCGGGGTGGGGGTGGCCTCCCGGGGCAGTGATCCGGCGCGGCTGGCCGCCGACGTCATGTTGCTCGACGGGCGCATCGAGTCGCTGCTGGAAGCGCTGGACGAGGGCCGTCAGCTGTGGCGTCGCGTGCAGGCCGCGGTCGCAGTCCTGCTCGGCGGCAACGCCGGTGAGGTCACGTTCGCGATCATCGGCAGCGCGCTGACGGGGAGGGCACCACTCAACGCCCGCCAGCTGCTCTTGGTGAACATGCTGACCGATGCGCTCCCCGCTGCCGCGTTGGCCGTCAGCCCACCGACGGCGCGGATGCGTTCGGCCGGACGCGGCCCGGACCAGGCGGCCCTGTGGCGCACGGTGGCGGTTCGCGGTGGTGCAACGGCGGCCGCTGCGACCGGGGCCTGGGTCGCGGCCAGTGTGACCGGGCTCCCCCGCCGCGCGTCCACGGTGGGATTGGTCGCCCTGGTGGGTGCGCAACTGGGGCAAACGCTGTTGGACTCGCACAGCCCGCTGGTGGTGTTGACCGCGGCTGGGTCGATGATTGCACTGGCCGGGGCAGTGATGACGCCAGGGTTGAGTCAGCTACTTGGCTGTACCCCACTGGGGCCGATCGGGTGGGCCCAGGGATTGGGATCGGCGGCGATCGCAACGGCCGGAGCGGCCCTGCTGCCGGACGTCATCGCCTATGTGTTCGGTGCAGCGGCCAAGGATGGCGCCGACTTCGATCCGGCGGAACCGAAGGACACGGTTCAGTCGACGATTTCCACCACGCCCGCGCGCCACAGCAGCGCGTACAGCTCTCGCAGCGGGATGGCCAACAGGCGGGTCACCGCTCCGGTCAAGGGGTCCGCGTCGCTTCTCATCGATTCAGACACGTCTCGATCGTGACCGCCGCACACGCCCAGCAGCTGAAGAAGCCGTGACCAGGAGGCAACGAATGTCTGACAAATCACCCCGCGCCAGGTCGCACCGCGGTGCCGTGGACCGAGTCCGGGAGGCCGAGACGTTCGCCGTCCAATTGCCCGTGATCGGCCGGGTAAAGATCCCGCGGCCCGACCAACTGGCCTATTTCGGGGGGCTGGCCGTGCTGGCCGCCATCGAGATCATCGACTGGCCGGTGGCCTTGATCATCGCCACTGGCCATGTTCTGGCCGACAACCATCACAACAAGATCGCCGAGGAGCTCGGCGAGGCAATCGAAGACGCCTAGATGTACTGCCCAGGCAGGTTGGTCAACCGTGTGATGGGTGAGGCCTTGCCTATTGCGGAGTGTTGCCGATGGTGATTGTAGGTGTGCAGCCAGGCGGGAAGCGCTGACCGGCGGGTCAGTTCGTTGGGGTAGTGCCGAGCGAATGCCCACTCGTTGCCCATCGTGCGGTGGAATCGTTCGATCTTGCCGTTGGTTTGGGGCCGATAGGGTCGGGTCCTCGTGTGACGGATGTGCAGTTCAGCGCAGGCGTCGCGCCAGGCGTGGGATTTGTAGGCGCTGCCGTTGTCGGACAGCACGCGTTCAACGGTGACGCCGCGCATCGCGAACCAGTTCACCGCGCGACGTAGTACTCCGATGGCCGTCGTTGCGGTCTCGTCGTCGTGAATTTCGGCGTAAGCGACCCGGGAGTGATCGTCGATGACGGTGTGGACGAATGCGTGTCCTAGCAGTTCGTGATGTCTGCTGCTGCGTTTCGTTCCCGGAGTGGTGCGCCGGTTCTTGCTGCCTTGAACGCGTCCGACGAACCGCCAACCACCCCCGGTGGGGATGTTGCCGAGTTTCTTGACGTCGACGTGGATCAGTGAGCCGGGGTGGTCGTGTTCGTAGCGTCGGATCGGTTCACCGGTGCGAATATCGATGTGAGATAAGCGATTCAATCGGCACCGCACCAACACCGCATGCACGGTCGAGGCGGGCATCGACAACCTAGAGGCGATCGCCAACGGTGACAAGCGAAGGCGCCACCGCAAGTCCACTATGCGGCGTAACACTTTCTGGGAGGTGCGGTTGGGGCTGTAGTGCGGCCGGCTGGACCGATCGGTCATGCCGGCTTCACCCATCTCCGCGTAGCGGGTCGCCCAGCGTTTGGCCGTTGGCCAGGACACGTGGAAGTGCTCGGCGGCCCGCACGATCGGCCAGCCCTCATCGACGATCAGACGCGCGAGCAACAATCGCCCGCGCGGGGTCAAAGTGGCATTAGCGTGGACCATGAAGGTCTCCTGTCTTCCAAGTGGGTGTCTAAGCAGCTCCACTCCACGACGGGAGACCTTCTCCAATCAACGACCGCTACAGCGTGTCGTCACACTTTCTCAACCAACCTGCCTGGGCAGTAGGGACTGTCCGAATAACGGTGGATCTGGTCTTGGTCTGACACGCCGAGCTGGGCTTGGCGGGAAGGACTGATGATGTCCGAAACACTGGATTCCGTGGCGATCGATCTGGATCACAAGCAGCTCGCCGAGCAGTTGCTCGCGCAAGCCAAAGAACAAGGTGTGGAACTGGTAGGTCCGAACGGCCTGCTCAATCAGCTGACCAAGAGTGTCCTCGAGACCGCCCTGGATGCCGAGATGACCGAGCACCTGGGCTATGACAAGCACGACGCCGCGGGGCGCGGCAGCGGAAACTCCCGCAACGGCACTCGATCGAAGACGGTGTTCACCGAAATCGGCCACGTTGAACTCGACGTGCCGCGGGACACCAACAGCACCTTCGAGCCGGTGATCGTCAAGAAGCGACAACGCCGGTTGACCGGCATCGATGAGATCGTGTTATCGCTGACCGCCAAGGGTCTGACCACCGGGGAGATCGCCGCCCATTTCGATGACGTCTACGGGGCCACGGTCTCCAAGGACACCATCTCCCGGATCACCGACAAGGTCATCGAGGAGATGACCGAATGGTGCAACCGGCCGTTGGAATCGGTGTATCCGGTGGTGTTCATCGACGCAATCTTCGTCAAGGTCCGCGATGGCCAAGTCACCAACCGGCCCATCTACGTCGCGATCGGAGTGACCTGCGCCGGGGAGCGCGACATCCTCGGACTGTGGGCCGGCGACGGTGGCGAGGG
>JAOPUT010000159.1 GCA_025963385.1 Mycobacterium sp. | reverse complement strand
ATCTCCACGTTGGCGAACGCGGCACCCACGCAGCGGCGGGTGCCGCCGCCGAACGGGATGAACGCAAAGGTCGATGGCCGCTTGCCCATGAAGCGCTCCGGGTCGAATCGCTGCGGTGACTCGAAATCGTCTGTCCGGCTGTGGATGTGGTCGATCGCGACGAAGATCGAGTAGCCCCTTGGGATCACCCACTCGCCCAGCTCGAACGTGGGCGAGTACACGTGCCGCCCGGCGAAGTCGATGACGGTGCGTGCCCGCTGCGCCTCGAGGATCGTGGCCTGGCGGTACTCGTTGCCATCGGTGCGCGCTTCGTCGACCAGCCTGCGCAGCACGTCGGGATGCCTGGTGACGCGCTCCAGCACCCAGGCCAGCGTCGCGGCCGTGGTCTCGTGTCCGGCGGCTAGGAGGGTCAGCAGCTCGTCGGCGATGTCACGTCGCGACATCGCCGAGCCGTCTTCGTAGGTGCTGCGCAACAGCAGCGTCAGGACGTCGTCGCGGGTGTCGAAGTTCGGGTCGGCCCTGACGGTGTCGATCAGCCGCTCGATGACGGCGTCGTACCGGCGCCGGTAGGCGGCAAGCCTGCCCCATGGCGTGAAGCGGCCATACGTGCGCGACGGGGCGGGCAGGACGGCGAGCTTGGAGCCCAGCGTCACCCAGGGCGGGATGATGCGGCGCAGCTCGTCCAATTGCTCACCGTCGGCACCGAATACGGCACGCAGGATGGCGTTCAGGGTGATTCGCATCATCGGTTCGAGGGACTCGAACTCCTGCCCGTCGGGCCACGACTCCGCTTCGCGCAGCGTCTCCTCTTCGAAGATCACCTCGTAGTTCTTGATGCTCTTGCCGTGGAAGGGCGGCGTGAGCAGCCTGCGACGCCGCTTGTGCTCGGCGCCGTCGAGGGCGAACACCGAACCCGAGCCGAGAATCCGGCTGAGGTTGGGCTGAATGTTGCCGACGTCCTCGGTGTTGGCCGTGAACAACTGCTTGGCGATCTGCGGATCGGCGACGGTCACCATGCGGCCGAACACCGGCACCTGGAGCGTGAAGACCTCACCGTGCCTCCGCGACATGAACTCGACCATCATCCGGCGGGAGAGCACGAAGCCCGCCGCCTGGACGAACTTCGGCAGTCGCGGCGCAGGCGGCAGTTTGACCGCGGGTGCGGCGCCGATCGTCGGCTCCTGCACTGGTGCTGCGATGGTCCCCTCGGTCACTGAGCACTCCAGACTGTCGTGGTACTACGGCGTACCCTGGCTTGGTGTAGTACGGTACCGCCTAGTACCGAACATGGCAAGGGTGGGAGGTGACCTCGGATTGAGTCCTGAATCGACCTCCATCACCACCGCGGTCGACGACACCCCGACGGCGTTCCGCCGCCGCCTACTCGACGGCCTCGCCGAGTCGATCACCGAGCGCGGCTACCGCGCGACCACGGTGGCCGACGTCGTCCGCAGCGCCAAGACCTCCAAACGCACCTTCTACGACGAGTTCGCCAGCAAGGAGGAGTGCTTCGTCGAACTGCTGGCCGCCAACAACGAGGACCTGATCGCGCACATCACGACGGCCGTCGACCCCGAGGCGACGCCCGACGACCAGGTGCACGCCGCCGTCGCGGCGTACGTGGAGCACATCGAGTCCCGGCCCGCCATCACGCTGAGCTGGATCCGCGAGGCGCCCGCGCTCGGCGACCTGGCACGTCCGCTCAACCGACTCGCGATGCAGCACCTGACCGACATGCTGGTCGGGATAAGCGGCAGCCCGGGGTTTCAGCGGGCCGGCCTGCGGCCGATCTCACGGCCCCTCGCGCTCATCCTGCTCGGCGGCCTGCGCGAGCTGACCGCACTGCTTGTCGAGGACGACCAGGACGTCCGCGGCATCATCGAGCCCGCCGTCACCGCCGCCCGCGCGATCCTCGGACTGCCTGCTAGCTCAGGATGAGCCTGGCCGACTTCTCGAGTCGCGCCGCGATCTCCTGGTAGGACGCATATCCCATCCCCGCCCGCACCAGCGCGCCGGAGTACAGCATCTCCAGCGAGTCGATGACGTCCTCGTCGATGTCCGGGCCGAGCGCCGTGGCCAGCCGTTCCCTGATGTCACGCCCGATGCGCTGCCGCAACACCTCGACGTCGGGATCCTTGCCGAGCAGCGCACTGGTCACCGCACCCGCGAACTCCGGCTCGTCGGCCACCAGGAGCGAGATGTGCTGCAACACGTCGATGACGCGGGTGGCGCGATCGTCGGATTCGTGTGGCACCGGTGGGGCACTCGCGAGCCTGCGCCAGAACACCTCGGCGACGAGGTGTTCCTTCGACGAGAAGTAGGTGTACGCGGTGGCGGCTCCGACGCCGGCCTCGGTGGCCACGCGGCGCACGGTCAACCCCGCGAATCCGTCTCGATTGAGGAGATCGACCGCGGCCCTACCGAGGCGGTCCACGGTGTCGGCCTGCTTGGCGGTCAGACGGCGCCGAGTCGACTCCAAAGCCGGATCGGACACATGTCCGGACGCTACTACAACCGCCTTTGACCAGCAACGGTAAGTTGGCCGTCATGAGCACCACCGACACCGCCCTGCCCCCGCCCGCCGCGCGACTGTTCGCGCTCGCCGAGCAGGTCATCGGGTTCATGCCACCCGACGAGGGTCGCGCGCTGTACGACGCGGCGGTCAGGTACCTGGGCGACGGCGTCGGCGTCGAGATCGGCACGTACTGCGGCAAGTCGACCGTGATGCTCGGCGCCGCAGCGCAGCAGACCGGCGGTGTGCTGTACACGATCGACCACCACCACGGCTCCGAAGAGCACCAGCCGGGCTGGGAGTACCACGACACCACGATGGTCGACGAGGTGACAGGACTCTTCGACACCCTTCCGACACTGCGGCACACGCTCGACGCCGCCGGGCTCGACGAGCACGTGGTCGCGATCGTCGGCAAGTCCTCCCTGGTGGCCCAGTCGTGGCGAACTCCGTTGCAGCTCTTGTTCATCGACGGCGGCCACACCGACGCCGCGGCGCAGCAGGACTTCGACGGCTGGGCGCGCTGGGTCTCCGTCGGCGGCGCGCTGGTGATCCACGACGTCTTTCCCGACCCCAACGACGGCGGACAGGCCCCGTACCGGGTCTACCGCCGCGCTCTGGACACCGGGGCGTTCCGTGAGGTCTCGGCGATGGGCTCCATGCGCATCCTGGAGCGCACGTCCGGCACGCCGGGCGAAGCGCTGCCCTAGCTCCCTGCGGCGGCGCGCTCCAGGTCGAGGAGTTGCTCACCACGCCGTTCCGCGTCGTAGGCACTGCGGCCGCCGCGAATCCCGAACAGCCGCTTGGAGATCAAGAGATAGATCACGGCGGCGACGTTGATCGCGAACGCGAGCACGCGGGTGGTCGTGATGCCCTTCGACACCAGGTCGTACACCTCCAGCGGCAGGAAGACCGAGGTCGCGATCACCGCGAAATACTCGCCCCAGCGCTTGAGCAGCCACAGCCCGATGCCCTCGACGAGCTCCAGCACCGCGTAGGCGATCAACGCCAGGGTCAGTAGGGCCAGGGTGGACGGCTTGGCCGCCAACGCCTTCTCCAGCTCGTGGATCGCCGTCATCTGGTCGACCTTGATGCCGGAACTGCGCAGCAATGGCAGGTCGCGGTCGAACGCGGCCTGGATGGACCCCTGCGCGCCGTGGAACTTCCACACCGTCCACGCGGCGAGCGCGATCAGCACCGCGCGAATCCATCGCTCCACCGCGAGCGCCCGCAGGATGATGGCCTGCCGCAACGCCTTGCCCCGGAGGACGAGTGGTGCGTCCTCGGCGGGACCGCGGCCCTGAGGAGGCCCAGGGATGAAGTCGCCGCAGCGCAGGCAGCGCCACACTTCGCCGATGCCGGTGGTCCCGCTGAGACGCGCGGCGAGGGCTTCGTCGTCGGGCGCGTACGTGACGTGCCCATGGCGCGCGCACGTGCGCAACTCCCACCGATCGAGACTGTGCGGTACCGGCATCCCACGACGCTACCGATGCGGCCCGGCAATGCCGCCCACCGAGAAAGTAACGGTCGTGCATAATTTGCTCACCGACATCGGAGGGCCAGGTGGCTGCAGCGTTCGAGCGATGGTGGCTGCAGCCCAGTCACTACGACTGGCTCAGCGGATACCTCCACGCGCGCGGTATCAGCGGTGCCGCCCGCACCATGATGGCCGCAATCGCCGCCTCGCTGTCGTTGTGCCTGGTAGCGCTGCTGATCAGCGCGGACGGCCCGCGCGGCGCAATTCCCGTGGCGATGACGTGGGCGGCGTTCGGCGGCGGGGTGGCGGGGGTGATCCTGTGGTCGACGCGGTGGCCGACTCCCATCCAATCCGTGGGCTTCGCCGTGGTGACCAACACCTCGATCGCGTTAGCCTGCCTGGCTCATCCCGACCCCGCGGCCTCGCTAATGGGCTGTATCGCGTTCGCGACCAGCGGCGGCTACATCGCGTTCTTCCACACGTCCAAGTACGTCGTCTACAACTTCGCGGTCGCGGCGGGCGTTGCCCTGTATGCGGCGATCAGGCTGGCGTCGAACGGCCATGCGGCGCTTGCCGGGGTGGACCTGCTCCTGGTACTGCAGGTCAACATCGCGTTGCCGCTGGCCATCCAGGTCCTGATCCGCGCGCTGGGCAACGACCTGGTGCGGGCGGACCTCGACCCACTGACGAATCTGTGCAACCGGCGAGCATTCCAGCTCGAGACGCTGGGCCTGGTGATGGCCCGACCCGAGCCAGGCATGTTCCTCCTCGTGGCGGTGATCGACCTCGACGACTTCAAGGCGATCAACGACCACTACGGCCACCTCGCTGGAGATCGCGTGCTGGTGGAGGTGGCAGACGCGCTGCGGGCCAGCACGTGCGACACCGCGGTCATCGCACGCAGCGGCGGGGAGGAGTTCATCGTCGCCGACACGTGCTACGTCGGCGACGCCGCCCCGCTGGCCAGGAGGATCTGCGAAGCCGTCGCCGACCTTCCCGCCGCCGTCACTGCGAGCGTCGGCACGGCCTGCGCTCCGTTGGACGGTATCCCCGCCCATCAGCACAAATCACTGGTCGACTACCTCGTCGGAGCCGCCGACAAGGCCATGTACCGCGCTAAACGCAGTGGCGGGAACAGATTTCACCACCACGGCCAGATCCACTGAAAGACTGACGGGCGTCAGCGGCCGCTGGCTGTGCAGGCGCAGTCGAACTCGCCGTCGAGGCCGCGCGGAAGATCCTCGGCGCGGAAGATGCCGCTGGCCGCCGTCGTCGCAGACAGCGCGTCCGCCGCGAGAATCATCGCCGCGCCGGTCCACGTGGTGCGCTCCACCGGCCACCGCTTCCCATCGGAGAAGACCAGGCCCGTCCAGTAGGAGCCATCCTGCTCGCGGAGGTGATGCATGGCAGCGAATTGCTCACGCGCCCTTACCGAATCACCGATCGCGTCCAACGCCATCACCAGCTCGCACGTTTCCGCCCCGGTCACCCACGGCCGATGATCGACGCAGCGGATGCCAAGACCTGGCACGACGA
>JAOPUT010000135.1 GCA_025963385.1 Mycobacterium sp. | reverse complement strand
ACACCGACAGCGAACCGATCAGGCCGATGTTCGGGCCTTCCGGGGTCTCGATCGGGCACATGCGGCCGTAGTGGCTGGAGTGCACGTCGCGGACCTCGAGGCCGGCACGCTCACGGGACAGACCACCGGGGCCCAGCGCCGAAAGGCGGCGCTTGTGGGTCAGACCCGACAGCGGGTTGTTCTGATCCATGAACTGCGACAGCTGCGACGTTCCGAAGAACTCCTTGATCGCCGCCACGACGGGACGGATGTTGATCAGGGTCTGCGGCGTGATCGCCTCGACGTCCTGGGTCGTCATGCGCTCACGCACGACGCGCTCCATGCGCGAGAGGCCGACGCGGATCTGATTCTGGATCAGCTCGCCGACGGTACGCAGACGGCGGTTGCCGAAGTGGTCGATGTCATCGACCTCCACCGGGACCTCGACGCCGCCGGGGGCGGTCATCGTGGTCTGGCCCTCGTGCAGGCGGACCAGGTACTCGATGGTGGCGACGATGTCCTCTTCGGTCAGCGTCGAGCTGGTGATCGGCTGGCCCGCGTTGAGGCCCAGCTTCTTGTTGACCTTGTAACGGCCCACGCGAGCCAGGTCGTAGCGCTTCTCCTTGAAGAACAGGTTCTCCAGCAGGGTCTGCGCGGATTCCTTGGTGGGGGGCTCGCCCGGGCGCAGCTTCCGGTAGATGTCGAGCAGTGCCTCGTCGGGACCGGCGGTGCTGTCCTTCTCGAGGGTGGACATCATGATCTCGGAGAAGCCGAAGCGCTCGGTGATCTTCTCGCTGGTCCAGCCGAGGGCCTTCAGCAGCACGGTGACCGGCTGTCGACGCTTGCGGTCGATGAGCACGCCGACGGTGGCGCGCTTGTCGACGTCGAACTCGATCCAGGCGCCGCGGCCGGGAATGACCTTGACGCTGGTCAGGTCGTTCTCGGTGGCCTTGTCCTTGGACTTGTCGAAGTACACGCCTGGCGAGCGGACGAGCTGGGACACGACGACACGCTCGGTGCCGTTGATGATGAAGGTGCCCTTCTCGGTCATCATGGGGAAGTCGCCCATGAAGACGGTCTGGCTCTTGATCTCGCCGGTCGTGTTGTTGATGAACTCCGCGGTGACGAACAGCGGCGCCGCGTAGGTCTGGTCCTTCTCCTTGCAATCGTCGACGGGGGCCTTGACCTCGTCGAAGCGCGGATCGGAGAAGCTCAGCGAGAGGGTTCCCGCGAAGTCCTCGATCGGCGACAACTCGGTGAGCACCTCTTCGAGGCCGCCAACCGGGTTGGGCTCGCCGCGCTCGAGAGCCTTCTCGCGCCAGCCGTCGGAACCGATCAGCCACTCGAAGGAGTCCGTCTGCACATCAAGCAGACCGGGAACCTCGAGGGGCTCGCGGAGCTTGGCGAAGGAAACTCGGTTAGGTGCTCCAGGAACGGAGTTGTTGGGGTTTTCTACTGACTTGCTCTGGCGAGAGACTGCCAAGATGCATCCTTCCAGCACCGGATGCGACTATCGAGACCGACCGAGGCCGGACCCGTCGCCGCGTTATCTGCGTTAGGTTTCGGCTGGCGTTCTCATGCCTGATCTCGGCCTCGGGGCACACTTCTAGCTCACTGAGCAGGGCTCAGACTAGGACCACGGTGTCAAGAGGCGGGTGAGGTGGGCAGGATGCAGCCAGCGCAACGTCCAACAGTAGCGCAGACCGGCGCATTCCTCAACAACCGCATGCGGAGCTAGAGCGCTCACGAGATCGGCGCTGGCTGGCGTCCTCTACCCGTTCACACATGCTGACCAACAGATTGGCCCGTTTAGGCCGTTGCGTCAAGAGATAGAGCGGTGTTTTGGCATGGAGTTTTCGCAGAGTAAGTCGGGGCCCGTCAGGACGGCGGGCACGCGCCTACCCCCGTGGCCCGCGAACGGCGTCGCGTTTGCCGACGTCGTCGCGGGCGATCAAGGCCACCCCTCGGCGGACGAGGCGCCCGCATCGGCGCCGTCGCCGTCGGGTGACCACCAGACACTCACCCGACGCGACGATCGACACCGTGCCGGTCGTCGTGGCCGCCCAAAGAGGAGCGCCTCGAATTTCTCTGCCCGACAACGCTTCTACGCAAGGGGTCGACGGCCGCCGACGGTCTGCGACGCGGCAGAGACGTTGCGCGTCACGTCGACCAGTCCGGCGTCGTGCATGACGTCGGTGACCTCGTCGACGTCGAAGAGGCGCAGCGGCGCCAGGTGCGACGCCGCGACTTCGACCCGGCGCGCCGGCGCCGGACCCCTGGCACACGTCGTGAGGACCGCGATCCGGCCGCCCGGTTTGAGCAGCCGGATCATCTCCCGCAGCGAGCCGAGCGGGTCGTCCATCAGATAAAGGGCTCCGTAGCAGCTGACCGCATCGAACGTGCCATCGGCGAATGGCAGGTCGACGGCGTCGGCACGGACGTAGCCGACCTGGCTGCCGGGCAAGGTCTCGCGGACCGCCTGCGCGAGCATCGTCGCCGAGCTGTCCACCCCGACAGCGAGGCCGTCGGGTCCGACCGCTGCGACGAGGGTGCGGGTGGTGTTGCCCGGCCCGCACGCCACGTCGAGCACGGTGTCACCCGGCGTGACGTCGAGCAGACGCAGCTTGCGCCGGTCCTCCTGGGCGGTGTTGCGGGCGGTGAAACCCCAGAACAGCACGGGCCGCCACAGCCGCTCGTAGATCTTCGGGAGCACCGTCGAACCCATGACGCGCTGGCCCGTGGTCTGTGGGACCTGCGCATCACCCATGACGTCGAGGTAGCCGTCGACGACCGTGGCCGGACGGTCCAGCAGGGCTCGCGTCCTCCGGTCGGCTGGACCGGGTGGCGTCACTCCTTGGCGACGGGAATGGACGCCGTGGGCGCTTCTTCCTCGGCGGCGACCGCATTGCGGTGCCGCGCGGTGGCGTCGTTGTCGGGGTTGTAGCCCGGGTGCTGGTTGGTGCCGTCGAGGTCGGCACGGATGGCTTCCTGCGCGGCGGGGGGCAGGGTGTGCATGATCTCGCGGACCCGCGCCTGACGACGGCCCACGGCCTTGCGCTCGGGCATCCCCGGGGTCGCGTTGACCTGCGGCGGCACGCCCTCGATCTCCTCGGTGCCACCATCGTGGTGACCCGCGTCGATCATGGCCTGCTCCTCGGCCATCGTCGACTCGTCCTTCTCCTCGGACATACCGATCGGACCGATACGGCGACCGTTGAGGAACTGCTTGACCACCGGCTCCTCCGAGGTCAGCAGCACCTCCCGCGGACCGAACATCACCAGGTGCTTGCGGAACAGCATGCCCATGTTGTCGGGCACCGTGCGGGCGATGTTGATGTTGTGCGTGACGATCAGGATGGTGCAGTCGATCTGGGCGTTGATGTCGATCAACAGCTGCGACAGATACGCCGTACGGACCGGGTCCAGACCGGAGTCGGGCTCGTCGCACAGGATGATCTGCGGATCCAGCACCAGCGAGCGGGCCAACCCGGCGCGTTTGCGCATACCGCCGGAGATCTCGCCGGGGAACTTGGTCTCATCGCCGGTCAGACCGACCAGGTCGAGCTTCTCCATCACGATCTGGCGGATCTCGGATTCCTTCTTCTTCGTGTGCTCACGAAGCGGGAACGCCGTGTTGTCGTACAGCGACATCGAGCCGAACAGCGCGCCGTCCTGGAACATCACCCCGAACAGGGTGCGGATTTCGTAGAGCTCCTTGGCCGAGCACTCGATGATGTTGGTGCCGTCGACGATGATCTTGCCGCGCTCGGGACGCAGGAGACCGATCAGCGATTTCAGGAACACGGACTTGCCGGTACCCGACGGGCCCAGCAGAACGCTGACCTCGCCCGCGGGGATTTCAAAGGTGACGTCCTCCCAGATTCGCTGGGGTCCGAAGGACTTGGTCAGTCCCTCAACCTGAATACCAATACCCACGCGCGATCCTTCCGCCATGCTTTTGCCCGCCAAACAGACACACCCGCCTGTGGCTTGAGTCACTGTAGCGCACTCGATATTGCCACTCCCCTCTTTGTGGCATTCACCCCGCTCCCGGCGAGCGGCAAACGAGTTTGCTCTAATCGACCGCCACCGGCGCCCAGTTGCCGTGGAAGCCCATCGGTACCCGCTGCGGGAGGTGCACGGTGGCGGTGAGCGCGAGGCTCGCCGCATCCAGAATCAGCAGCTGCCCCTCGTCGCGGCCGCGGTGATACCCGTAGCCCATGAGGACTCCGTCATCCTCGGCGAGGGCGCCCGGATTGGGGACGAACGCCATCTCGCCAACCCAGAGTTCGTCGTCCAGGGGCGCCGCGGCGACGTTTCCCGTCGTGTAGTCGTGCTTGTACAACGCGGTCCGCATGTCCCCCGCGCCGGCGAAGCCACCGTCGAGGCCGACGGTATAGCCGTAGCGGTGCCGCGATCCGGTCAGGTTCTCGTTGATGCGGGGGAACTCCTGCTGACGGTCGTCACGCCGTTCCTCGCGTACCGCGCCGGACGTCAGGTCGATCTCCCACCGGTCCAGCGTCGGATGGCCCTCGCCGGGGCCGCGGCGATCGTGCTCGAACATCCGCTCGTGCCGGATCACGTCGAGCACCAGCACCTCGGCGCCGTCGCGGTCCTCGGTGTAGGCGTTCAGTGGGTGGAAGACGTAACAGGGTTCGATGTCGAACCATCTGACGTCGTCGTTGTCGCCCTCGCGCGGCATCACGCCGACCCGGGTCGGGTAGGACGGGTTCCACGCGAAGGGCATCGTGTGGTTGCGCGCAGAGTTGGCGTTGGTGCGCGCGGCGATCGGGCCTGGCACCTTCACGCGGCCGAGGACCGCCTCCAGCACCAGGCGGGCAGGGAGTGCGAGCGCCCGTGGGACGGTCTTCGGCACGAGTTGGCCCGGCACGAACGTCACCGGCAGGTCGTAGATGACGACGTACTTCTCGGTCAGCGAGAAGTCGTGCATCATCGGGGCGCCCGCCACCGCGATGTCGACGGTCCTCCTGGCCCGGCCGTCGACGCCGATCACCGAGTACTGGACGCTGCGTCCCCTGATGAACGAGTACGAGACGGCATGCAGCTCACCGGTTTTCGGGTCCCGGTGCGGATGTGCGGTGTAGCCGCCGAAGAGGGTGCCGTCGAAGTCGCAGGTGCCCACGGTGTCGAGCTCGTCGGTCAGCTCGTAGTTGGCGCCGCCGCCCTCGACCATCGCGATGGTGCGTCCGGCGTGGCTGAGCACGTTGGTGTTGGGACCGACCGAGAGCATGCCGCTCCTGGGGTCGATGCGGCCGGGCTTGCGCTCCCCGAGTGTGCGGCAGACCGCGGGACTGCGCACCCACCGATTGCGGTACCACTGCGCGCGACCGTCCCGCAGCGCCAGGCCGTGCACCATCGCGTCACCGGCGAACCAGTGGTAGATGGCGGGGTCCACCTCGGCGGCGGGGTTGGGGCCGTTGCGTAGGTACCGACCGTTCAGGTGCTCGGGGATCTCGCCGGTCACCGTCAGATCGACGGCGGTGACCTCGGCCTGCACGGGCTCGAGGAATCCCCGTAGGTACGGGTTGTCCGTGTCCGACCGCGGCTGGACTGTGGTCATGATCGGACGGTACGCCGCGGCACGCAAAAGGGCCCCCGGGATTCCCGGGGGCCCTTCGCGTGAGAACTACTACTTGACGGTCACCGAAGCGCCGGCAGCCTCGAGCTTGGCCTTGGCGTCGTCGGCGGCTTCCTTGTTGACCTTCTCGAGCAGCGGCTTGGGGGCGCTGTCGACGAGATCCTTGGCCTCCTTGAGGCCCAGGCCCGAGACGATCTCACGGACGACCTTGATGACGCCGATCTTCTTCTCGCCGGCAC